>NZ_JBHFNS010000018.1:0-299182 GCF_041929135.1 Floridaenema fluviatile BLCC-F154
TGGTTAATTAATACAAAAGGTACGTTGTGGGGGGGGTGGGGGGGAGAGAAACGCGCCAACGCCCACACACCCACAGAGAAACAATTCAGAAGAGTGTTTGGTGACTTGTTAGTGTTGGGTTGGGTGGGTTGTTGTGTGGGGGTGTTGTCGGGGGCCTGTGTTTTGGGCCCCACACCCCCCCACAACGTACCTTTTGTATTAATTAACCAGCGGGCACTAAATCAACTTCGTCAGTTCCATCAGTTTGACCTTGACCTGATGTGATTTGTTTGCCATTAACTTCGATCGCTAAATTTGTGCCATCTAAACTAATATTGTAGTCAGTAGCATTAGCAGTATATCCCACACTAGCAACCATTTTCCGACCTTGATCGGTGTATTTAAAGGCTAACAATTGATTTTTGCTCTTATCGTTATCGTAAGCCCAAATTACCATGTATTGTTGGTCTTGATATTCAAAAACTTTTGGTGGGCGAGTGGGAACGTAACGACCAGGTTTACCAAAACTAGCATCTAAAAAACCTTGAACCGATCCAGGTTCTACAGTAGCGTAAGCCACTTCTTGTGCTGAAGAAGGTTTTACATCTTCATTTCCTTCTGGGGCGGGTTCTTCTTGACCACGATTACGAAAATAATCTACTGCTAGTTTAGTGCCAATGCCACCAACAGCAGCCACACCAGCACCAATTAGTAAATTCCGAAGGTTATTACTCATTTTGTTATCCTAATTACCTTTCAGGATTGATGATAATTTCAGAATTATACCACTGATACTAGGTTAGTTTTTACTTGGTAAAGAGTGGGCTAAATGCCCACCCAAAATATATTAAGGAACATAAACAGGAGTTGGTTCAACACCTAATTCTGCTTGCCATTCTGCTAAAGGTTTTTCCCAATTTTCTTCCCATTTTTGCGCCAGAAAAGGTTTAGCTTTGGCTCCCATTCTATAGCCGACAGCAATCCGATCTAATAAAAGATCCAAATCTTCTGGGGAACTTAACAATGTTCGCATTAAACCACCAGTTAATAACACAAGTGACATTGGTCTACGAGTTTGGGCTAATTCAAATGCTTTTAATCCTAATTCCCCAATTACATCAGTGTTCATGCCTGTAACTATATGCCAAATATCATGACTTTGGCGAATTCTTAAAAACATATAGCTGGCATCATCTACTACTTCTAATTTCCGATAAAAATTAGGGTCAAATCCTGCTTCTTTTAGATAGGAGGCGTAAGCATATCCTAATGATTCTTCAGGTAATTTTAGGAGTGCTTCCATATCTGGTTCAGGTGCTAGATAACGTTCTTCAATGATTGCGGCTACTTCTGGTTTTGATTTAACAAAATCGACAGATAGTTGCACCGCTTTAATATTACGTAGACCTTCTTCAACATCGTACACCGAATCAGTTTGTCCGGGATCTCTTAAAAGAGCAACTACTCCTTTTAAAGTTTGCAAGTAGTCAATATTGCGGCGTTGTCTATCTTTGAGAAACATAAAAAATCCTTTGATTTGCTAGTTTTATGTTGTTGGTAGACTCCCATTAATTTTGCCGTTAAAACCATATACTTCCCGACTTCCAACATAAGGTACTAACACTACTTCTTTTTCGTCTCCAGGCTCAAAGCGTACTGCTGTACCCGCAGGAATATCCAGGTGCATTCCTTTAGTTTGTTCTCGATCGAATTCCAGAAATTCATTGACTTCATAAAAGTGGAAATGTGAACCAACTTGAATGGGTCGATCGCCTTTATTTGCTACCAACATTCTTCGAGTATAACGACCTGCATTTAGTTCGATTTCACCTTCTGGTGTGATGATTTCTCCGGGAATCATTTTCTTCTCCTCAAATTAATAAATATGTTAGTTTGGGAAGTTTTTTTGGATTGAGCGATCGCAAATTAATTTCTATTTTCAGGACTTAAATAATCTTGAATTTTGGCGATCGCAGGTAAGGAATCTAAACCTTGTTGAACTAACTCTGGAAATTGACTCAAACTTTCTAGAATATTATTAGCACAATTATACTTCGGGTTTTTTCCAAAATTTAAAGTTAAATATTCCAGCAATTCTAAGGCATAATCAGGAAAATTCAAAATATCAGCAATGCAAGCTAATTTTAGGATTTTATCCGGTTCTTTTAAACTTTTATTCACTCTTTCTTCCAGTGAATCTCGAATATAAAGAGCATCTCCCCAAAGTAATTGTCCGGGATTAACTTCAGAAACAATTGGCGAAATTTGGCGATGACGAAAAGCTACAGGTAAACTAAAAAGGGTAAATTCTCTTTCTCGCAAAAACCTATCTATATCGCTAAATAAAGGTTGATTTTGGTATAATTCGCAAAATAACACTTCCGCTTGAATTACGGAAACACTACTTTCTAATACTTCTTTTGCTCCTTGTAAAACTTTTAAATCTGCTCCTTGCACATCCACTTTTAAAAAATCAATTTCTGTAATTCCTTCTGCCTGACAAAAAGCATCAATAGTTGTCGTTTCAATATCTATACTAAAATCCAAACTCATGTATTCTATTAACTCGCTAAACCGACTAATATAAGCTTCATTTGGGGGAAATAGCGAACTACACATGGGATGATTAGTAACATAAAGAGTTGCTTCTCCTTCAGTGTCACTTAAGGCTAAAGGAATATGTTTTTCTGTCCAATTTACTTGTCGAGATGCTAAATCTGCATTAGCAATATTGCAAGCATCAGCATCAGCATCAAAAGCATAAATGGTGAGATTAGGGGCAAAAATTCCCCAATCTTGACTACCATAATCATCTTGACTGCTGACTTTCCGAGAACCAACATTAAAAATAGTCATGGTCATGTCATCTAAATGACCACTCCTTTTTAAACTGGCGAGAAAAGTTGACATAATCTTACTTCCGAATGATGAATAAATTCTGAGTATTAGTTATTGGATTGGGTGATGCACAGTCACCAATTTTGTTCCATCAAGAAAGGTAGCTTCCACTTGTACTTCATGCACCATTTCTGCTACTCCTTCCATGACATCTTCTTTGCTGAGTATGGTTGTACCATAACTCATTAATTCTGCTACAGTACGACCATCTCTAGCACCTTCTAAAATAGCAGCAGAAATGTAGGCGACTGCTTCGGGATAGTTTAATTTTAACCCTCTTTCTTTGCGGCGTTCTGCTAACAAGGCGGCGGTGAAAATTAACAGTTTATCTTTTTCTTGTGGGGTCAGTTGCATGGTTAAACTCTGGTGAGAATTTTTCAATAGTACTTTTTAGAATGTAGCAGAATTAGCAATCATTCTGAATTAATTTTCATGAAATCTTCAGACCTCGATCGGATCGCTGAAGCGCCACAAAGTACCTCATCATTTTTTACTGCCAAACTCTGGGTGGACAACTGGGACGATCGCAAAAATGCAGTCGCAACAAATGCCAAACTTGTTTAAACCAATGTTTCACTTCAATACTGGAAGCACCTCGATATCGACATAATAAACCTTCCGTTAATTGGGTAACTCCTGCTTCTCCCTTATTGGAAAAAATAGGTTGATTTTGCCAAAGTTCTCGTACTTTTTCCACTATTTCCGGTGAGACTTTTTCGCCTACCCAAACCAAACTAGCAACTATTGGTTGTCCGGCTAAACCATGAGGACTATTAATAATTTCTTCCCCTGCTGGTAGCCATTGTCTATCTATCCACAAAGGTTTTCTTTGTCGCCAAATTTCTGTGTAACTGCGCCATTCTCCAGTTAAGAATTTTTCACCTCTGGCGCTACGTCCAAAGCGGGTAATTTCCCAACTTAACCAAGTGGCTTTCGGTGCTAATTCGACGCGCAAATCTTGCCGATAATTTGCCCCATTAAAAATAATACTTTCTTGGGGTAGCCATTCTAAATAAGCGCCAGAATCTACTTTAATTTGGATATTTTGTTTCGCTTGTAAGCCGTTGCTGCGATAAATTTTGCTCGCAGCAGCAGTGGTAATTAAAGCTTTAGCATTTGGTTGTAATTGAACATCGAAAAAAAGCCGATCGCCTCCCACCATTCCCCCCGCAGTGTGCAAAATTACGCTGTGACAAAAATCTGTACCTTCGGGATAAAAAGGTCTTTGTACTTTTAGCGGTGCGATCGCTAAATTGTGAATTAGTTGGGTAGTGTTTTGGCGATCGGCATAAACTAAATTAACTTTTCCCTGCCATCCAGAAGATAAAGAACCAGCTATTTTCTCAGTAGTGTTATTGTCCACTTTATATTAATCAGTATTGAGAATTTTACCAGAATTTAAATATTAACATAAAACAACAGTATGTCGAGTATAGTTATCTTTAACTTAAGGGCAGCTAAAAGGCAAAATTAATCAGCCAATCTGCGGGACAAATAGCAAGAAAAAAGTTTAACCAGTCAGGGGAATACTATGCCTGAAGTTCTCTTCAAAGTAGACTTGAACAAGCCATTTACCGAACAAGCTTAGTCGGACATAATCGTTGGCATCCTGATATTCCGGCAATAGTTTCTGTTAATCCGGGGGCTGTATTTCGCATAGAAGTAAAGATTGGACAGATGGACAGATTGGCAATAATGACAATCCCAACGATGTCAAAGATGTTGATTTAACGGTAGTTCATGTATTAAGTGGGCCAATTCATGTCAACGGTGCTCAACCCGGAGATATTCTGATTGTTGACATTTTAGATGTGGGAACTTTAATCATCATCACGATCGACCTTGGATGATTGGGCATTAAAAAAAAGGTACGTTGTCAGGACTTTAGTCGTTTTAGGCGAGGAATGTACGACTAAAGTCGCTACTACAAACTTAAGAAATAAGAAAGAGGTTAACAATAACCTCTTTTTTGTTGTAATAAATTTAGTTTTTAGCTAACTGGATAGCCAGCAGCGGCGATCGCTTCCCGAATTTCTGTCTCTGGTTTTTCTGTTGTTACATTCACTAACTTAGTTTTCGGATCGGCTTGTACCACAGCGTTAGGATCGACTGTTTTAATCGCTTTGGTAATAGTATCACCACAAGCAGAACAAGCCATGCTGGGAACTTTTAATTCCATCTTCAAATTACTCCTGTTTCAGGTCTTCAGTTACTTAATCTAACTGTTTAATATTACATCCAACGTCCACCAAAACGCGGATTTCCTCCACCCATCATGCCCATACCACCAGCATTAAACCAACTTCTTAGCCAAGCTTGCATTTGATGAATTTCTTGCCGTTGGCTAATACTAATTTTTGACGCTAGTTGATTGACTTCATTATGTTTAGCTAAATTATTTCCTAATAGCTGATGAGACATCATAACTGCGCCCATGTGGTGCATTCGCATATCTTCTAAAAATGCTCGATCTAAATCATCACCTTTGAGATTATTTAAATCCCGCATCATTGGATGATAGGTTACTTTGGTATTTTGATAGCCATAATTTGGTAATCTTTCTCAGCAGCATTCAAATTCGGCTTTTTTCAGCATTTCTAAGCCTACGCTGTCGTGATTATTTTCAAACAGTTCTTCAATGTAATAAATATGAGAGCAAACTAGATAAATTAATTCTTCAGTGTGAGTTTTGTTGTAATAAGCTTCTGGGATTTTCTGGACAAAGATTTCCCAGAACTTATTCGACTTATTGGAGTCTTGCACAATATTCAAAACACGCTCCAACACATTATAGGCATTCTGATAACAATCAATGCCTTCAAAGGAAACGTATCTATCTGGTTGTTGATTCGTGGATGACATAGCGTAGGAATATCTATTTCGCTGAAAATTGTAGTACATTACATGATGATGCGAAAGTAATAGCCAATTTCAGGCATGATCAGCAAACACTCCCGAAATTTTTGTTAGGGTATTTCACTTTAAATTATGGATCTGCAACAAACTGCACAATTATTTGTCAATGGAATTGCTGTGGG
The DNA here is from genome assembly GCF_041929135.1 of Floridaenema fluviatile BLCC-F154. Lineage (NCBI taxonomy): Bacteria > Bacillati > Cyanobacteriota > Cyanophyceae > Aerosakkonematales > Aerosakkonemataceae > Floridanema > Floridanema fluviatile. The sequence goes on from NZ_JBHFNS010000018.1 coordinate 5,916, forward strand.
TAGCGTCATTGCCCTAGCAGCAGTTGGGTTAACGTTAACTTACGGAATTTTACGACTTTCCAATTTTGCTCATGGCGACTTTATGACGCTGGGGGCTTATTTTACTTGGTTAGCAAATACTGCGGCTGGAATCAATATCTGGCTGTCGATGATGTTAGGAGCGATCGGTACAGTGGCAGCAATGTTAGTTTCGGAAAAAGTGATTTGGTCGCCAATGCGCGATCGCCGTGCCACTTCCACTACCTTAATTATTATTTCGATCGGGCTAGCTTTATTTATCCGCAACGGCATCATTTTTATTTGGGGCGGTAGCAATCAATCTTACGCTTTGCCTGTGGTTTCCGCAGTTAATCTTTTTGGGATCAGAATTGCTTTTTATCGCATCTTGGTAATAATTTTGGCAATTTTAGCAATTGTGGCGTTACATTTGCTCCTGCAAAATACCAAAATTGGCAAAGCAATGCGAGCAGTTGCCGATAATGTTGACTTAGCTCGCGTTACAGGCATTAATGTAGAGCGAGTTGTAATTTGGACTTGGGTAATTGCTGGTAGTTTAACGGCTTTGGGCGGGGGAATGTATGGTTTAATTACCGCTGTGCGCCCGAATATGGGTTGGTTTTTGATTTTGCCGATGTTTGCTTCGGTAATTTTGGGCGGTATTGGCAACCCTTACGGCGCGATCGCAGGTGCCCTAGTTATCGGTTTAGTTCAAGAACTCAGCGTTCCTTTCTTGGGTAGCGAGTACAAATTAGGTGTAGCACTTTTAATGATGATCGTCGTACTGCTGATTCGTCCCCAAGGTTTATTCAAAGGCACGCTATAAGCAGCACTGACGATCGATTTTATCAGTTCAAAAAACCAAAACTGCGTTACTCAATAATGTGGAAATAATAGGCAGCTACTAGAAAGTTAACTGCCAACAGGAATAGCGCCCAACCTGTACGAAATGGGTAAGGTGGTTTGCCAGTTTTAGTTACAGCATCAGTTGTTTTGCTAGCCATCTGGTTTAGCTCCTAAAAGATGAGACTTCTATAAAGGAATAGCTACTAAAACCATAGACAAATATCTCAGGTCTTAGCTTGATTAGGTTGTACCTAAATGGGTAGCTACTTACCCTCTATCCCATCATCCTGATGATTTTTGGGACTGCTTTTCTTTCCTTCCCTGCTTTCACTTACTTATTGGCCTTTTATTATTTAGTTATCTCCCTGATTTACCCATCAATTTAAAGGTCTCATAGAGGCTTTAACTTAAGTTCTTATGAAGTCAGAGGTAGCTTACTGACCTTATGGGGTGAACCTTGTAAATCAGATCATCGACCCTGTAAAAGAGCCATAAATAAGTTAATAAGCAAATACAATAGTCTGAATCAGAGACTATAAATCAAGGAAAGTTTTACAATACCAAAGAAACTTACTCTTTGGTACAAACCGATATAAATCTTTTCGTCTCTTAACAAAGGGGACTGGGAACTGGGGACTGGGAGGAAGAGATCGGGAGCAGGGCAAGGCTAATTTATTGTCAGGCAAACAAAGGAAAATCATCAAACTCTCTTACCCCATCTCCCCTACTCCCCAGCGTGGTAGGAACTTCGCACTAAGGGGCCGGAACGGACGTGGGAAAAGCCGAGTTCTTGGGCGATCGCACCTAGTCGCGCAAACTCTTCTGGTGTCCAATATTTCTGTACGGGTAGGTGTTCTAAGGAAGGGCGGAGATATTGACCGAGAGTAATTCGATCGCAACCTACTGCCCTTAAATCGGTCATTGCTTCCATAATTTCTGCTTCGGTTTCCCCATGTCCTAACATCAATCCTGATTTTGTCGGGATGTTTTGGTCAAGATTTTTGACGATTCTGAGAACTTGGAGACTGCGATCGTATTTTGCCCCCCGACGTACAGGGTTTTGCAACCGTCGCACTGTTTCAATATTGTGGTTGTAACAAGCGGGTTTTGCCTTAACTACAGTGGCAACTCGCCGATATTGCTTTTCTTCAGGCGAAATTTCGGAATCCCCTTGTCCTCCCCCAAAATCAGGGGTTAATACTTCGATTTGCGTTGCTGGGTTGAGTTGGCGAATTGCTTCCATTGTGGCGACAAACCAACCTGCACCACCATCGGGCAAATCATCTCTAGCAACTGAAGTCAGCACCACGTAACGTAACCCTAACAATTGCACTGATTCCGCAACTTTTTGCGGTTCTTGGGGATCGAGAGGCATGGGGGCGTGTCCTTTATCTACTTGACAAAAGGCACAAGCTCTGGTGCAGGTTGGCCCCATTAACAGAAAAGTTGCGGTTTTTTGCGAATAGCACTCGCCACGGTTTGGACAACGCCCTTCTTCGCAAATAGTATGAATCTGTCTTTGTTTAATGATTCGTTGTACTGTGGAAATTTCGCTAGCTTTGCCAATGCCTCGCTGTCTTAACCAAGGAGGCATTGCTGCAATTTCCGATCGCATTTCCGAACTGACAAAATTAGATACAACTGTTGGGTCAGCTTCAAAAGGCATGATTAATGGAAGAATTAAAGGTTAACAGAACTCTTAATAAATAGCATGACGCACATTGTAGAGCTTTGGCTAAACTGGCATTATGATTAAGAGGCAAGTTTCGTCAAACGTAATATAGTCCCTATTAGAGGAATTGGTCGTGCCAAACAAAATCTTAGTTATTGATGACAGCGGAGTGATCCGTAAAACGGTAAGAGATATGTTACCTGCGGGTAAGTTTGAGATTGTAGAAGCCAAAGATGGTGTAGAAGGACTCAACCTTGCCAAGAAGGAACGCCCAAATTGGATTATGTTAGATTTCATCTTGCCGAAAATGAGTGGCTGGGATGTTTATCAAGAGTTGGAAAAACAACCAGAACTTCGCAAGATTCCCTTAGTAGTAATGTCAGGGCGTAAGGAAGAAGTAACATCTAAAATTCCCGATGCTTCTTTTAAATTTGTCGAATTTCTTGTTAAGCCCTTCGATCAAAAGCAACTAATGGCGGCTTTAAAAAGTTCTATGGAAAAGGTAAAGCTGAGAGTCGCCGCAGCACCCGCCGCCAAAGCAGCACCCGCCGCTGCCACAGCCGCTGCCACTGGCGATGGTGCTGGTGCAGGGGAAATTCAAGCTTTGAAACAGCAAGTTGCTAAGTTGCACGCTGAGATAGAAGCTTTGAAGAAACAACAGGCTCAAATTATGGCTTTTATTAAGCAAAAATTAAAGTAGCAGCCATTGTTAAATAATTATTTCCCTGAGTCTAGCGGTCATGGGACGCTGCTAGACTTAGTTTTTTGATTAATTTAATTATTTCCTCGGTTTTAGCGATCGCTAAACCAGATAAGTTCCCGCAAGATAGTTATATAATCAAAGTTGGGTTGTCAGAGTAATACTTGAGTAATTTTTTCCCGGTTGTGTAGCTTTTCCATACAGTCTTTTTCACCGAATTAAACCACTTTAACTCAGCAGTATTGATAGTAGTTTTTCCATTTAAATGGAGGCAAGAAAATGGTATTAAATTCTCATAAATCAGCCGCAAATTTTGAAGATTCTGGTTTTCTTGACTCTAAAGTTGCTTCCGATCCGGCAAATCCTGATTATGTTGAGCTTAATCTAGCAGGAATCGAACAAGATATTAACCATTTCTCGGATATTATTGCCGCTGTTCCGCTTCATTCTGAACCAGAAAATGATGAGAAAGCGGCTGAACGTCAAAGAAGAATTATGAGTCGCATACCTCAGTAAGCTACGAGCAGGGGATCAGGGGAACAGGGGAGAAAATGAGCGATTTTTCTCCTCTTTTCCTCACAAAGTTTAAGCATGATTTTGTGCTAAATAACCTTTTAGTTTTTCTAAAAGCTTAGAATTTTGCAAGGTTACTCCCACTTGATTATTGAAAATTTGCATATATTTCTCATCACTTTCATCAAAACTGGTTTGAAATTGATTTGGTACTTCTAAATCATGAGCTAGGGAGAATTCGGAAAAATCTCCGGTCTTTCTTTTGTTAATTAGTTGGGTGACAGCAATCAAATCTCCATCAGGGTTAAATACGGGCATACAGAGTAAACTACAAGTGCGATAACCTGTTTGTCGATCGGTTTTTCTGGCGGTTTCTGAGTTTGGGTGATTGTACAAATCAAAGGGAATATTTAATACTTTTTTGGTTTCGGCAACTTTACCAGCGTAACCTTGTCCAACTTTAATTTTGATTTCTTTAAAGGAACCATCGTCAAACAAAATTTCTGTCCATAGTTCTCGTTCGTCATTATCTAATAACCAGAGGGTGCTGCGATCGGCATTGGTAAGTTTTTTCGCTTCTTCCATTACCCTTTGGAGAATTTCTTTGATTTCCATGCTACCGTTACTAACAGTGCGGGTGGCAGCTATTAAAGCGGCAGCTACTCTTTGACCGCGGGCTGTTTTATGATAGGAACGGAAGCTTTCTAAAACTATTTTAATTTCTTGGGAATCCTTCATTAAGCGTTGTTCATCAGCAATAGTAAAACCTTGGCGATCGATCTTTTCGGCTAAAGGTTTATTTTTAGAAACTCCCGGCTTTAATTTGTTCAGTAATTGGACAACGGCTACTAAATTTCCCTGCTCATTTAAAAGCGGTGAAGTTAACATTGTATAGGTACGATAGTTATTTTTTTTGTCTTGTTCTTTAGCTGTAATTGAGCGAGTATCTTCATAAAAATCGAAGGGAATATTAATCACATTTTTAGAAGCTGCTACTTCACCGAGAATACCTTTATTAGTGGGAATGCGAATTTCTAGAAAATCATCGCTATCTGATTCGGCAACAATTGACCAAAATTCGTTTTTTTCCTCATCTAATAGGAAGATACTTGTGCGATCGGCATTTAAAGATTTCCCCATTTTTAAGGTAATTCTTCGCAAGATAGAATCGATAATTTCATCACAGCCTTGAATATCCATAACGCTAGTAAGTACCGCTAAAGCTTGCGTTACCACGTTATTTGGCTGATTTTTTAACTCTTCTTTTAAGGCTTCAAATTTCTTGGCATTATGCAAAGCTACACCAGCTTGTTCGTTAAATGTTTTCATCGATTTTAAATCTTGAGAATCGAAGCTGGCTTGAAAACATTCTGGTGCTTTAGGCCAATCATTTGGGTTATATTTAGGAAAGTCACCCAATCTTTTTTTATTAACTAATTGAGTGACCCCAAGTAATTCTCCATCTGGGCTAAAAACTGGCATACATAGCAAACTACAAGTTCGATATCCAGTTTTTTGATCTGTGTTTTGTGCGGTGGCAGAATCGGGATTTTTGTAAAGATCGAAAGGAATATTTAAAGGTTCAGCTGTTTGAGCAACTTTGCCAGCAAAACCTTGTCCAACCTGGACTTTAAGTTCTTTAATTTCGCCATTTTCAAAGGGTATTTTTGTCCAAAGTTGGTTTTTTTCTCGATCTAAAAGCCAGAGGGTACTGCGATCGGCATTCATTAATTTTTTTGCCTCTTCCATGACTCTAGTTAAAGTAGCTTCTGAGTCTAAACTACTTTGTGAAAGAGAGACTGTAGCTTCGGTTAAGGCTTTTAATGCTTGGACTTTTTGAGTTTGTTTATAAAATAATTGGCACTTTTGTAAAATTTGGCGAATTTTGGGTGCGTATTCTGCAAATTGTCTTTCATCTCCTTCTGTAAAACCTTGATGATCGATTCTTTCTGATAATGAGGTGCGGGGATGATTATGTCGCTTCAGTTTATTAATTAATTGGACAACAGTAACTACTTCTTTTTGTTCATTAAACAAGGGTAAAACTAATCTATTGTATATGGGATAAAAAGTTTTATCTTTGGATGAATCTGCGGTAAAATTAATATCATCATCGCCAAATTTAAAGGGCTGATTAATAAGTTTTTTGAAGTTAATAACTATGCTTTCTGTTTGTTTGTTGACCTTAATTTCTAATTCTGGTTGCTGACCACATCGATCGGTCGCAGTAATTGACCAAAGTTCTTGATTCTCTTCATCAATGAAGAAAATTCTAGTGCGATCGGCATTCATTAATTCACCTAATTTTTTGGTAATTGAGCCAAGTATTTCTTTAAGAATAAATTCAAAAGCTTTACCTTCCATTGCATCTAACATAGAAAGTAACTTTTGTTCTTGAGCCTCAACAACCTGGATAAAGTCTGCTTGCAATTCTGCTAAAGTTTTACTTACCCAAATATGGTGAAATACTTCGGCATAAATGCGGTTGCAAATTTTTAATTTTCCCTGTTGTTTAACTACCAAACCGGAAAGACGTAATTCTATTTGTTCTGTACTTTCATCGGCTATAACTTCTTCTTGCTGCAAAACTTTTTGATAAATGTTGAGTAGCGATCGCGACCTTTTACTAATTGTCAATAACCGATCTCTAATAGTTTTTAAATGTGGTGGTTCATCTCCGGCTTCCCAATTTTCAATTAATCGCGATCGCACCAACATTTTGACAAATTCTTCTTCTTCACCTGTAGGAATATCAGCTTCCAAACTATAAATTAAATTGCACAATTTTTGGGTAAGAAATGGTTGTCCCCCCGTCCAATCTAACACAGCTTCTAATATTGCTTGAGGACGACATACTTTATGAGATAAACCTTCAGCTAAAGGCTGCACTTCTTCTATTTGAAAGCCATGTAATTCAATGGCACGTCCAATATTAAAAGGTGTCGTTTTTTTGTCTTGAATTAAATCCGATGGAGTAGCTACACCTAGTAAAGCAAAAGTAATGCGGTTGTCTGGTTCATTGCAAGAACGAATATAAGCAAAAAAATTGTCTGTGGGAAAATTTAGGCTCAATACGCTATCAATTTCGTCAATAAAAATAATGACTTTTTGTTTAACATATTCTAAAAGTATTTGTTCAATAAATTCACTTAAGCGATGTACAGGAGTGAGAAAAGCCCGATCGCGCAACCAACTTTGTAAATGAATATTTTCTGTTAGTTGAAAGCTAGTTAATAGCCGCCGCATAATTCCCGCATACCATTGATCCGGCGTGATATCCTGACTCCCAATTTTATTTAAATCAATCGCTACACAAGCAAAACCTTTCGCTTGCAACTTGTGCATTGTTCGCACTCTCAAGCTAGTTTTTCCCATCTGTCGGGAATTCAAAACATAACAGAAATCACCAGCTTTTAAACCTTCATAAAGTTCTCGATCGGCTTGTCGTACAACATAACTCGGTGCATCTAAAGGTAAATGTCCGCCAACTTTATAAGTGTAGGTTGAGTTTGCCGTAGTAATCATTCTGGTTTATTAATGAGTAGAGAACACCGCTTACTGTCAAGTAAATTAGTGCTAACATAACGCACCATTCTACCGATCGATATTTAATTTTTGTTCAGAGGCGATCGCGAAAATAAATCCGATACAAATTGAATCGGGGAATTACTTGATTTCCCTGGAATTTCACCAATCCCATGCTATGTAATTTAAATGCTGGCACAGATTCCAATTCTATAGGTGTGTCCGCCGTCACTACTTGAGCAAAAGCATCTGCTAATTCGGGATGTTGTTGCAAACTCCATAAATGCCTTCGCAAATGGTCATTATAAAGACCCGCCTCTGTCGGGGCAGTTTCTAACAGCTTTTCTAAAGTAATTTCCTGTTGAGCAATGCGATAAAGTGCTAACCTAATTAAATAAGGATGTCCGCCAACCAAAGCCATTAATTGTTCAATTTTACTGGTCTGCCAATTTAATTGATGTCGCTCAATTAAAACTTGCACTTGCTCAAAGTTAAACTCTGGCAATTCAATAGGCAAACCCACATTAAACGGCGATTGATTAACATTTAAAGGTATATAAACTTCTGTGGAATGTACGACTACTAAACGCAATTTTCCCCAAAGATTGCTGTCACCGCTACCATATCCCGCTTCTTCAAACCAAGCACGTAACAACCCAAAAAAATCATCAGCAATTTTTGGGTATTGGAAAACCCGATCGACTTCATCCAAACCTAAAACTAACGCACTATTGGCAGCTGGTAACAAATAATCTTCAAAATAAATCGTGCAATTGTCCTTACTACCATAAGTATCAGTCCAAAATTTATCTAGCTGAGAAGCTAAACCCAGTTTGCGGGAAATTATGGCACAAAACCATCTTAAAAGTTGATTTAAATCCGTAAAAACTTCCGTATCTGCTAACTGGAAACTTAAGGGAACTGTACGATAACTTAACTTTTCTTCCGCATGATACAAAACTCTCGCCATTAAAGATGTTTTGCCCATTTGTCTGGGTGCTTTAACCCGAATTAACGCCCCAGGTTGAGAAATAGCTGAATAACACTGATTTTCACAAGGAACTCTTTCTACATAAAAAGCTGAAGCTAGGCGTACTTGTCCGCTAGGAATTTCTGGTTCGGCTACTGGTAAAGGAATTCCTGGTGTAACTTTGTAATTAGATAGAGATGGAGAGTTTTCCCATTTGACTGTTTTTCCTGAGAATAAACTATTGATTTCTTCCAGCAAACAAGGCGTATCAGCAGGAGAATTCCATTCCCGCTGTCTCACTTCCTCTAAGTAGCCACGTAAATCATGATTTAAAATAGTATTAGTTGGGCAATTTACCCGAATCGTTAATAATGTTAGTTGATTATTTTGTTGTCGATCGCGCAACTCCCGCACCCGTCGTAAAATTTCAATCACCATTTCACTTACAGCTGATTCAGGAGATAAAAGTAGCAAAAAATAATCAGATTGTTGCAATTTCTGATTAATCTCTGCAAACCAATCTGCTTCCGCTTGGTAAGAATCAGAATTTAGGGCAACAGCATTATTAAAATTGAGAGGAAACTTGTATGATTGTCCGCCTAATTCAGCGATCGATCGCTCTAAATCTCTAACTAAACTAGCGTCCGGTTGTTGATGATGGTAACTAATAAAAAAACTTTTACTTGTGCCTATTCTTGCTACAAAAGAGTTATCTTCGGATGGCGAATTTCTCGCTTTATATGCCCTAGTTATTGCACCTTGTAAATTTTTTTTCTTGACCTCTTCACCCAAAACCTTAGACAACTTTTTCCATAGTCTAAAAGCTACATCCTTTTCTACGTATTCCCTATGTTCTGGATGAATTTTTTCGTAAGTTAATCCTTGCCAAGAACCAATAAAAACCTTTCTCTCTAAATCACTCAGATACTTTCCCGCATCATCGTAGACTAACTTATCTACAAATTCCAAGGCTTGCTCAACGTCCATACAACTAACTTAGTTCCTACGCTGCTACTTGGTTAAATTTTATAATCTAAGTCCACCCTGAGCAATCAGGATTAGTATAACAAAAATTTAGAATTATTGTCCATAAATACTAAAACGCTGAGTTTTCCAGAGTTTTACTGAATAATTACGAACCAAGTAATTTAAGTTTACAGACTTTTCCTGATCTCCGTAAAATTAAATATATTCTGGATTTTTTTATATATGTAGTTTCCTGGTTTGCTATTTATTAAAATCTTGCTATAACTACTATTAAAGCCTAATAAGGGTCTATTTTGAACTCTAAGACAAAACAGTTAACACTCCCGCACTTTTCTCAGGGAGAGATTACCAAAATACTAATAAAGCCGCCTAATACTTACCCAAACAACCAATTGAAAATACTTCCAGGGGGGAACAATGTACAATCCTACAAAATATATGATCGATGGTTTTGTGGAAAACTTACAAGCTGGCTACCGTCGCAACTACGGAGGTTTGAAACCTGACTACGCCGACATTATTGGCTGGGCGGCTAACATGGCGCTAGAAAACATTGCCAACAGCGATGCTTTGTACCACAACGTTGAACACACAATTTATGTCACTTTAGTAGGACAGGAAATTCTTTGGGGTAAACATATCCGTGAAGGTGGAGTAACTTGTGAAGATTGGCTTCACTGTATCATTTCCCTATTGTGCCATGATATTGGATTTGTTAAAGGCGTTTGCCGAACTGACAGACCATCAGAAAGAAAATACGCTACAGGGATAGATGATGTGATGATTACACTACCCTTTGGTTGTACTGATGCGAGTCTGAATAACTATCATGTAGACCGCGGAAAATTGTTTATTCAAGAACGTTTTGGTTGTCACAAGATCATTAACGCCAATGTAATTAAAAAGAATATTGAACTAACCCGTTTTCCCGTACCAAATGATGAAGACCACCAAGATACTAAAGAATATCCTGGGTTAGTTCGCGCCGGAGATTTAATTGGTCAATTAAGTGACCCTCGCTACTTACAAAAAATCAGTGCTTTGTTCTATGAATTTGAAGAAACTGGAACCAATAAAACTTTGGGTTATAAAAACCCCAATGACTTACGTAAAAACTACCCCAAATTTTATTGGGGAGTAGTTTACCCTTTTATTGAACCAGCTTTAGAATTTCTCGATGTCACCCTTTACGGAAAGCAAATTTTGGCAAATTTATATTCCACTGTATTTCGGATGGAACATTCTAAACAACAAGAAAATTTGTAAGAAATGGGATTTGGAGATCCGAAAAATCCCCAATTTACCCATAACTAATATTTGCTAATCTATTTCTCTTCTACCTTCCAAAGCACGAGCTAATGTTACTTCATCGGCGTATTCTAAATCTCCGCCTACTGGTAAACCAAAAGCAATTCGCGTTACTCTAGTAAAAGGTTTTAATAAGTGACCTACATAAAGAGTTGTTGTCTCACCTTCGACGCTAGGAGTAATTGCTAAAATCACTTCTTTTGGCTTTTGTTGACTTACTCTTCTCACTAATGGGGAAACATTTAATTGTTCCGGGCCAATGCCATCCATTGGGGAAATTACACCACCTAAAACGTGATATTTACCACTAAATTCTCGGGTTTTTTCTAAGGCAATCACATCGCGAGAGTCGGCGACTACACAAATAGTATTGCTATCCCGGTTTGGGTTGCGGCAAATTTCGCAAACTGGTTCAGCTGATAAGTGAAAACAAACGGAACATAAACCTACTTGCTGTTTTGCTTCGATTAAAGCTTGGGCAAGTGCTTGGACTTCATCTTCGGAACGTTTCAAAATATGTAAAGCCAAGCGTTGTGCTGTTTTTGGGCCAACTCCTGGTAAACGTTGTAATTGTTCAATCAAACGAGCTAAGGGGCGTGTGTATACCATTTTTTGTAATGAATGCTGAGTACTGAATCAGAATTTTCGGCTCAGCATTCAAATGTTAACAACTTTGGCTCACGGTGCGTTATATGGTTTACACAAATGATTAATACAAATAGTGTAGGGGCGGGTTTAGCTAAAAAATTGGGATACTCAGTAATAAATGTTGAAGTCAAAACCTGCCCTTTCTCAAGCATTTGTAGCAAACATTTGGGTATTCGATATTACGCTGTCGCTAACACACCTTAGAGGCTAACAAGTTTAGAAGTCAAAGTAGATGTAAGGTAAACCTTGTTTGGGGGCTAGCATCCAAACTGCGTACAAACTGAGGGGAACTAACATGATTTTGATCGGCCAATTTAATTGTAGTTTTAAACCGCGATGTAGGGCGAAAATTATTGCCATGATGCCAACTATTGCCCACAGTAATAAAGCGATTTCAGCTCTTTGAAGTCCGATCGCTTCTAAGTATACCTTTTGGGCAAACTGAATATCAGCTTTATGTCCCCACAAATGCGTAAATACCCAAGTAGCATCTTTTAAATTAGGTAAGCGGAAAAAGATCCAAGAAGTAAATACCATTAATTGAGTAACTGCCCAAGCTACTACTATACCGGGAATAGTTTGCCACCATTTTTTCAGAACAGGAACGTTATCGGATAGAGTTTCTGTTAAGCGGTGAACTACTAATGCTATGCCGTGATATGCGCCCCAAGCGACAAAACCCCAAGCTGCACCATGCCAAATTCCGGCGATTAACATGACAATTAATAAGTTTAAACAGGTGCGTTTTAAACCTTGTCGCGAACCACCAAGGGGGAAGTAAAGATAATTCCGCAACCAATCTCCTAATGTAATGTGCCAGCGTCGCCAAAATTCGGCAATGCTAGTAGTAAAATAGGGAAAATCGAAGTTTGGCGGTAAGTTTAATCCCATTAACAATGCTGTACCCAAGGCAATATCAACATAGCCACTAAAATCGAGATACAGTTGTAATCCATAAGCAAAGGTTGCTAACCATAAATCCCCGCTGCCAGCACGTTCTAAATTATCGAAACTAACTCCGACTAAAATGCCAATTCTGTCAGCAATTAAGGCTTTTTTTACTGCGCCACAAGCGATTAACCAAAGTCCTTCTACTATTTGATTGGTGCTGGGAAATCGCAGGGTATTTAGTTGGGCGGCTAAGTGATGGTAACGGGTAATTGGCCCGGAAATTAGTTTGGGAAAGAAGAGTTTGTAGGTGGAAAATTTCAGGAAGTTTCCGGTAGCTGGGGCACCGCGATAAACATCTATTAAATAGGAGATACATTCAAAACAGAAAAAGGAGATTCCCAAGGGGGCAATTAGTTGCAAATTCAGCCAAGTTGCTTGTTCTTTGATTACTGGTAAGTTAAATAGGGCAGCGATCGAATTTAAAAAGAACGGTATATACTTAAAGCCAAACAGTAAGACAACGTTCAAGAAAATTCCTAGCCACAAAAAGCGTAACCGTTTTTTACTCCAATTTTCTTGTACTGCTTGCCATTCTTGATTCGACATTCGCCAATCTTTAGAATTTAATCTTAATAGCGATCGCTTTCCTAAAATTAATCCCAAACGAAAGTTGAAAAACGTCAGGGCAAAAAGTAAAGGAATATAATAAATTTGAATCGAAGCGTAAAAGATCACGCTAGCAAGTAACAGTATCCATAACCGCAACCACTGACTTTGAATCAACCAGTAAATTGCTAGGACACCTAACAGGAATACACCGTATAAAAGCGAAACAAAAGTCATTTTTGTGATTGATTTAGGGACTGGGGACTGGGGACTGGGGACTGGGGACTGGGGACTGGGGACTGGGGACTGGGGACTGGGGACTGGGGACTAGGGACTGGGGACTGGGGACTGGGGAGGTAGGGGAATGTTTTTAATTTATCTCCTCTGCCCCTCCGCCCCTCCGCCCCTCTGCCCCTCTGCCTCTACTGATTATTATTTTTGGGCCAAGGAATCAGGGGATCTTGTGCTAGTCTTTTTGCTACAGCGGCTGCGCCATAGCGATTTAAGTGACTAGGATCGGAGAAGTAATCATTTTTCTCAGGCCATAATTGATTCCAATTGCGGAAGACAAAGCCTTTTCTTAAGGATAGGCGCAACATATACATTTCAAATTCTTTTTCGTATTGTCGCCTGTGGGAATCTAGGTATTCTTCAGTTAGGGGTAAATTGATGAAAACTAGGGGAATATTTAGGGATTGGGTATACTCAACTAAAGATTCTAAGGCGGCATTTTGTGGGCCTCCTAAATAGAAATCTTTGTAGTCTGTATCATAATCGCCTTTGACTCTGGTGTGGTTTTCGTAGTAGGTATTGGGATCGAAGCGGAGAGAAATTGGTAAGAAACCATCCCAATTTAGGGGGCGTTCTTCTATTTCTTGATTGCTCGATCGCTCTATCTCAGCTGTCTCCGGTTGCCCAAAAGTATTTGCAAACCAATCGCGCAATTTTTTATTTAGGCGATCGCGTTCTTCATAACTTGCCGAAACTCCACCCAATTTTTCATTTAACAAATTATCCACATCTTGAGCTTTGATTTCTGCGATATTTCCTGATAATTCTGCCACAATTGGTGGAGGTTCTTGCTGATTTTCGGAAGTTGGATTTTCTACTTCTTTGGGTTTATGAAATGTTCCATTTGCCACTTCTTTGTAACCTGGAGATGCTGCCAGTTTACTATAAGTTAAATCAAATCTGCCGCTATTTACAGCCCTAGAACCATCTGCCCAAATAATCATTTTCGGCATTTGATCTGGGGTGAGAATGCGGCGAACTAATAGATTAGCAATTTGAGCAGTTCCACCATTAATCCCAAAGTTAAAAATTTCTACTTTGCCGTAACCTTCATCTGCTAAAGTTTTTTGCAAAATTGCCGGATCGATCCCACGCATTGCCCGCGAACTACCGACAATTAATATATCAGGTGGCCCTTGTTTCTCCACTTGTTTTTTGTAAATTGCCAGTTTTTCATCGAACTGAGGATTGTCAAAACTGGGGAAATCTAACTCTTTAACTTTTAAGGTGGCATTTTCCCCAGTGGGATCTACTTTGACCTCAGTATTTCCTGGTTTGGTAAATCCTGTAGTGTCAAAAATATCTTCTGGTTTACGGCGGGTTCGGCGGCGAGTTTTTCGGTTTCTTTTGGTATCTTCCTGAACTAATTCTCTGTTAGCGACTGCTTGTTGTTCCGGGGTGAGATTTTCATATCTTTCTCGGAAAGCCGGATCGTTTAATATTAATGCGTTTGGCTGAGGATTGTCGGGAATTTTCAGGACACTACCGACAATTAAATCTGTACTTAAAGCCAGCATGATTCCCAAAGTACCCCAAACCAAGGCTACTTTTGCGCCGCTGTAGTTAGCATTTCCGGGTAAAGCTAAGAAATTTTGATTGGTTTCGCTGGGGGTGCAAATTTGCGATCGCGTTAAACTCAAATAGCAAGATTGCCCAAATTTATTAATTCCTTTTTGAGCTTTTTCAACTTGCGATTCTAGCCAACCCGGAGGTAAATCTTCGGTCTCAGGTGTGGCACTTTTTAAAAGTTCTTCTTCTGCTTCATCGGCAACTTTTTCCGTTGCATAATGTTCGGCAGTGGCGAATTCTGGCGTACTTTCGGGAACTACCACACCACGAGGGGTAAAATCTCTTCCGTAAGACCAACTCGGCTGTTTTTCTCCCGCCCGTCTACCGTAGACTCTAACTCCGGCAATTCCCGGAATTTGTAGTTCGCCAATCAACTGAACCACGGGCGAACCTACTTGTTGTTGCAGCGGACAAATCAGCGCATCCGTCATCACATACAACAAATCTTCGCGCCGTCGTACTTGAATGCGAATTCCGCCTGTTGCTAACCGCCAATCAATATCTGTATTTAATAATTGCCCTAATAAAAATTCTAGGGCTTCTTCATTGCCATTCGCTGCTAAAGACAAAGCAGAATGGGCTAATTGGGGATGATTATTTCCGGGTAAATCTAACCATTCTACCCAAATTGGAGTTTCGTCTAAATGTTCGTGACCGTAAATAATCGCCGCTTTCATGCCTTGGGGAGCCAAGGTTCTTAAAATTGGGGTGAGAATGGCGATCGCCTTATGCTTATCCGGTACAATATCCGGGCGAACGTGGTAATTTCCCCGGTGGAATTGCTTAATTCTCTCCCAATTTGGCGTAGTACAGGAAATATGCAGGGTTGATTCCTTAATCACCACCGAAATTTCCATGCCATGTTCTTGAGGGCGATTTAGCAACCGTTCGATCGCCACCTCGTCCCCCCACTGCGCCCACTCCCGCAGCATCTCTTCTGGCGGCGTTAAATCCACCCGCAGCATCCAATCAGGAGACTCTTCCCCAGTCACTTGACTGAGAATCACCGCATCTTGGAAACCTTGCAAATTTAACTCCCGTAATTGTTGCGCTACAGGCGACGCTAACAAAGAGGGATCGGGACTGTAACCACTTTCGCAGAATACCCACAACCGTTGCTTCGGTGCGGCTAAATCTTGACCGTGAAAAGGATTTTCCCGGTGTTTACTTTTTGCTTTCACAGGTAGGGTTTTGGTGATTACTTTCACCGTCACCCCCAAATGACTCAGATGCTTAGTTAAATAGCGAGCGATCGCATCTGGACGACCTTGACGCGCTTGACTTTTCCAATACTCACCATCATCAACCTCAACTACCTGAGTACTAGCTGTTTCTTCTGCTGTCCCCTCACTCACCGGATTCATAGATAACTCTTGACTCTGATTAACTTGTGGTGCTGGTAGATCTAGTGCTTCTGTCCAGTTGGGTCGTTTTTCCCCCAACACCCGACCGTAAAGAAACACCCGATTAATGGGTAGATGTTCCCCTGGCAACAGGTTTTCTAGTTTAGTCGCTTGCAGAGCTTGTGTCACTCGCTCTTTAGCTTGTTGCCTGTTGGGACAATCTCGACCTTCCCAGAGAATATGCAAAGTATTCTCTCGTACCCGGACTCGTACCTGCATCCCCGCAAGCAGTAGTTCTCTTTCAACCCACTGATTTAGGTCGATCGGGTCAGATGTAATTTGGCGTGCTTCTATGTTCAACATTAGGGCGCTAAATAAAGACCGAGGAAGAAACTGAGGTCTAACGCTGGTTTTCTAGATGCAGACCTTGGTTCTCGCTAAATCAAATTACGAGTGGCATTATATCCTGCTCTGGTCAAAATACAATCATTCGATCGGGATCTTTGACAAATATTGCACAATGATTATTGAATAAGTCATCGATCTGCTGGCGAAAAAAAAGTAATCGATTTTACAGTTTTCCAGTTTTGCCAAAAACTTTCCTCTTGGGGAAGAAGATGGCGTAATTTGGTTATATTATCGAGGTAAATGATGGACTCCAATCAAATCAACCAGCTAGAAACAGAATCAGCCCAAACTTCTGAATCAAAGTTTCCTGTGGAAATAATAGTTAGTTTGGCTACAGGCCCTTTACTTCTCGGTGTATTATGTGGAAAGGCTTCACTAAAGTTTCTCCAAGCACTAGGGGAAGCAAGCGAAGAGGTATTTAGGGGCGATCGCTTACCAGTGCTGCAATTTCCCAAAGTTGAATCTGAAGGAGATTAAAACTTGTGGCATGGGGACAAAAATCTCTTGATTTCCCCATACCAGGCTACTGAAAGATGTCAGAGCAAATTCCCAAATCTAAAAAGAATAGCACAATTGTAGAAAAGTTTTTCTAGGTCAATCTAGATTGGTGGAATTTGACACTAATCTAGCCTAATAAGCCGCCTAAAATTTGTTGATTATTATTGCTTGGAATAGAACAACACACCTATGAGTCCCACACTACAATCCGATCAGGCAGTTCATCTCGCTTCCCCATCAGACCTATTTTTGCGACATCGCCTTAAAGTCGTAGAGGACTTATGGGAATATGTTCTTCGTTCCGAATGCGGTCAAGAACTAGTAGATTTGTGTAATTACTTGCGATCGCTATGTTCCCCAGAAGGACAAGCAACTGGTGATAGCCTTCAAGAAGAGGAAGTTTTTCGGATCATTCAAAGTTTAGAAATCAATGACGCAATTCGGGCAGCGCGTGCTTTTGCTCTTTACTTTCAACTAATTAATATTGTCGAACAACATTACGACCAAAGAGCACAACAACAAGCTTTACGCATGGCGTTTAAGCAAGAAGTTCCCGACCCAGCATTGCAAGCATTTACTAAATTAGATGATGAATCTAAAGAATGTATTCCGGGAACAGATTCCTTAGAAAAAAGTTGGCAAGCAGCAAATTGGTCGCGCAAAGAAAAGGGAACTTTTCAATGGTTATTTCCCTATTTGCGAAAGTTGAATATGCCACCCCAAGCTGTCCAAAGATTAATTGATAATTTGGACATTCGCTTAGTATTTACGGCCCACCCTACGGAAATTGTTCGGCATACAATTAGAGATAAACAGCGCCACATTGCTAAGATTCTTCAAGAACTGGATAATTTAGAAGAAGCAAGTAATCCGATCGAAGAAGCGGAAAATTCTTGGGAAGGTAAGGTACTGAAAGAGAAGTTAACCGAAGAAATTCGCTTGTGGTGGCGCACTGATGAATTACATCAGTTTAAACCTGCGGTTTTGGATGAAGTAGATTATGCTTTGCACTACTTTCAAGAAGTTTTATTTGAAGCCATTCCCCAACTTTATCACAGGTTAGAAAATGGCTTGAAAAGTGTGTGGGCAAATCTGCGTCCTCCCAGACATAATTTTTGTAAATTCGGTTCTTGGGTAGGGTCAGATAGAGATGGTAATCCCTTTGTTACGCCAGCAGTTAGTTGGCAAACAGCTTGTTACCAAAGACATTTAGTTTTGGAGAAATACATTGGTTCAGTAGACAAATTAATTAATCGGTTAAGTTTGTCTTTACACTGGTGCGATGTGTTGCCAGAGTTGTTAGAATCTCTGGAACAAAATCGGTTGCAAATGCCGGATGTTTATGAAGAGTTGTCGATTCGCTATCGTCAAGAACCTTATCGGTTAAAGTTGTCTTATGTGAAAAAGCGGTTGGAGTATACACGCGATCGCAACTGGCGACTCTACAAAGGGGAAGCATTACAAATAGAATCTCTGCAACAAAAACCGCAAGATCCTATCTATAAAACAGCAGAAGAATTTTTAGCCCAACTGCAATTAATTCAACGTAACCTACAAGAAACTGGGTTAATTTGTCGCGACTTAGAACACCTAATTTGTCAGGTAGAAGTTTACGGATTTTCTTTAGCATCCTTAGATGTCCGCCAAGAAAGCACCAGACATTCAGAGACAATCAACGAAATAGTTAATTATCTGCAAGTTTTACCTTGTGAATATAATGAATTAACTGAAGATGAAAAGATTAAATGGTTAGTTTCGGAACTGCAAACTAGACGACCTTTAGTTCCGAATGAATTACCCTTTAGTCCTCAAACTGGCGAAACGATCGAAACATTACGCATAGTCAGGCAAATGCAACGAGAGTTTGGTGTAGACATCTGCCAAACTTATATTATCAGCATGAGTCATGATGTCAGCGATTTGTTAGAAGTTTTACTGTTAGCTAAAGAAGCCGGACTTTACGATCCATCTACAGGCGAAGGAACGCTGCAAGTAGTACCACTATTTGAAACAGTGGAAGATTTGAAAAAAGCTCCTTCAATCATGCAAACTCTGTTTGAGTTGCCATTTTATCGCGCTTTACTAGCAGGTGGTTATCAAAAGTATGAACTAGAAAAGCAAAAGCAAGTCAGTAATAGTGTAACTTCTGTTACTCCTTTACCTTCTTCATTACAAGAGGTAATGTTGGGTTATTCTGACAGCAACAAAGATTCCGGTTTCTTAAGTAGTAACTGGGAAATTCATAAAGCCCAAAAAGCCTTGGAAGCGATCGCCTGTAAATACGGCGTTTCCCTCCGCATTTTCCACGGACGAGGCGGTTCTGTGGGACGTGGCGGCGGCCCTTCCTACGAGGCAATTTTAGCCCAACCAGGACATACGATCAACGGCAGAATTAAAATTACCGAACAAGGCGAAGTCTTAGCTTCTAAATATTCCTGGCCTGACTTAGCTTTGTATAATTTAGAAACAGTCACCACAGCGGTAATTCAAGCTAGCTTGCTCAGAACTGGGTTCGATAATATTGAACCTTGGAACGAAATCATGGAAGAATTGTCTAGTAAATCTCGCGAACATTATCGCGCTTTGATTTACGAACAACCAGATTTTATCGATTTCTTCATGCAAGTAACACCAATTGAAGAAATTAGCCAATTACAAATTAGTTCTCGTCCCGCCAGACGTAGCGCCGGGAAAAAAGATTTAAGCACATTACGGGCAATTCCTTGGGTATTTAGTTGGACACAAAGCCGCTTTTTACTGCCAGCTTGGTATGGAGTTGGAAGCGCACTTAATCAATTTTTGCAGGAAAATCCCCAAGAAAACTTGAAGTTGTTACGCTACTTTTACTACAAATGGCCTTTCTTCAAAGTAGTGATTTCTAAAGTAGAAATGACTTTATCCAAAGTCGATTTACAAATCGCTCACTACTACATGAAAGAATTGTCTAAACCAGAAGATTTGCCCAGATTTGAAAAGTTGTTTGCTCAAATCGCTGAGGAATATCATTTAACTCGCGAGTTAGTATTAAACATCACCGATCACAAACGTTTGTTAGATGGCGATCCTGACTTGCAGCGATCGGTCCAAATCCGCAACGGTAACATTGTACCCTTGGGATTCTTACAAGTTTCCCTCTTAAAACGCCTGCGTCAAAGCAAATCCCAAAGCCTCACCGGAGTAATAGACTCCCGTCACAGTCGCGGCGAACTCCTCCGAGGCGCATTATTAACAATCAACGGTATCGCCGCCGGAATGAGAAACACAGGTTGATCTATTACTTGATTCTTGTGGGGTGGGCATCCTGCCTGCCCCATTTTTTGTAAAAGTTTGTATAGTTTAGTATTCTAAAACACACTCCTTAACCTGAGCTTTATCACTTAACTTTACTGTCGATACTCGACAGCTTAAGTAGATTTTTAAATTATGTCGGTTAGAGTTCAATTAAAGCGGAGAAATCTGCTGGTTTTTCTGTTTCTTTCAGCCTTCGTTGTTGCCAGTATCGCTTCCAATCACTTCCGTCCTCAAAGTGCTACGGCTAACAATTCCTCATTGCTTTTAGCACAAGGTAACGTGCGTTTAACTGGTGCTGGTGCATCTTTCCCAGCCCCTTTGTATCAACGTTGGTTCTCAGATTTCAATAAAAAAAATCCCAGCGTTCAAGTTAGCTATCAATCAGTTGGTAGCGGTGCGGGTGTACAACAGTTAATTAATGGAACCGTAGACTTTGGTGCCAGTGATGTCGCCATGACTGACCCAGAAATGGCAAAAGTTTCCAGAGGTGTAGTGTTAATTCCCATGACCGCAGGCAGTGTAGTTGTGGGTCATAACTTACCTGGTGTTAATTCTTTAAAACTTTCTCGTAGTACATTACCTGCCATATTTTTGGGTGAAATTAAGACTTGGAACGACCCCAGAATTGCCAAAGATAACCCTGGAGTCAAGCTACCAAATAGACCTATTAGTGTTGTCTATCGTGCTGATGGTAGCGGTACAACTGCGATTTTTACCGATCATTTAAGCGCCATTAGTTCTGCATGGAAAAGTAGAGTTGGGTCAGGTAAATCTGTATCTTGGCCTGTGGGACAAGGTGCTAAAGGTAATGAAGGTGTAACGGCTCAAATTAAACAAAGTCCAGGATCGATCGGCTACTTGGAATATGGCTATGCTAAAACTAACAAAATTCCTGTAGCAACATTACAAAATAAAGCCGGAAATTTCGTCGCACCAACACCGGGTAATTCTAGTGCTGCTTTAGCATCAGTGCAGTTACCCGCAAACTTACGTGCTTTTGTTCCAGACCCTCCGGGAGCAAATGCCTATCCAATTGTGACTTACTCTTGGATCATGGCTTACAAGAATTACCCGGATCAAAATAAATCCAGAGCACTCAAACAAGCTTTGAATTATGGATTAACAACAGGACAACAAGTATCAGATGATTTAGGATATATTCCTTTGCCACCCAATGTTGTATCTAGAGCCCAAGCAGCAGTTAATTCTATTAAGTAAATTTGCTTTTTGCACTAGTGCTAAAGCTCGCTACTAAAAGAAATCAATTGTGTCTTCAGATACCCGAATTCTTCAAGAAGTCGGGTATCTAAAGTTTTGTAGTTTTTACTACCTATATTTGGCTGATTCCGCATTAAAAAGAAAGCTTAGTTAATATAAAGAAATGTTTGCGTAAATTAACGCTAGCAAATTTTACTAAGGGGGTCAGTCTAATGATAGATGCAGTAACTAATCAATCTCCTCATCGTGTAGTAATTGTTGGTGGCGGCTTTGGCGGGTTGTATGCGGCGAAAGCTTTGGGGCGGGCTCCTGTAAAAGTGACTTTGGTTGATAAACGGAATTTTCATTTGTTTCAGCCGCTTTTGTATCAGGTAGCTACGGGAAGTTTATCTCCGGCGGATATTTCTTCTCCGCTGCGGGCTGTGTTAAGTGATAACCAAAATACGCAAGTTTTGTTAGCCGAAATGCAGGATATCGATCCTGAAGAAAAGAAGCTATTTTTAAATAGTGGTGAAGTTGATTATGATACTTTAATTATTGCTACTGGTGTGAAGCATCACTATTTTGGCAATGAACATTGGGAAACAGCAGCACCGGGTTTAAAAACTGTGGAAAATGCTTTGGAAATGCGGCGGCGAATTTTCTTGGCGTTTGAGGCGGCGGAAAAGGAAACTGATTTAGAAAAACGGCGTGCTTGGTTGACTTTTGTGATTGTGGGTGGGGGTCCAACTGGGGTGGAGTTGGCTGGTGCGATCGCAGATTTAGCCTTTGCTACATTAAGAAAAGAATTCCGTAGTATCGATACCTCTGAGGCTAAAATTTACTTGTTGGAAGGCATGGATAGAATTTTGCCTCCCTATAAACCAGAACTTTCTGCTAAAGCGGAAAAGTCTTTAAACAAATTAGGCGTAACTATCTTAACTAAGACTTTAGTTACTAACATTGATGGCGATGTAGTCACAATGAAACAAGGCGAACAAGAATCACAAATTGCTGCTAAAACAATTTTATGGGCAGCGGGTGTAAAAGCTTCTCCTGTGGGCAAACTTTTGGCAGAACGCACAAGAGTAGAATTAGATAGAGTCGGGAGAGTTGTTGTTGAACCAAATTTAACTGTTAAGGGTTATCCCGATATTTTTGTGATTGGTGATTTAGCTAATTATTCCCATCAAGATGGTAAACCTTTACCGGGAGTTGCACCTGTCGCAATGCAGGAAGGAGAATATGTTGCTAAGTTAATTCAACAACGGTTAAAAGGTAGTGAAAATGCTTTTCCTTTCCGTTACATTGATGTGGGAAGTTTAGCGGTTATTGGGCGTAATTACGCTGTTGTAGATTTGGGTTTTGTGAAGTTATCTGGTTTCTTAGCTTGGCTAACTTGGGTGTTTGTTCACATTTACTATTTAATCGAGTTTGATAATAAGTTAGTGGTGATGATTCAGTGGGCTTGGAATTATTTTACTCGCAAAGGTGGCGCTCGTTTAATTACTGGAAATGAATCTTTGGGGGTAGTGGGAGTTGATGAAAAAGGCGAGTATTATGTCCCGCCAGCAAAGAAATCTCCTTTAGAAGTTTAATGATTTAATAAAGTGGAAATAAGGCGAAGCATTTAATTTAACGGCGTTTGCGTAGAGATTGAATGCAAAGAACCGTATTATTACTAGACTCAGTACTCCCCTTACTGAAGCTAGTAATGATATTTCCTGGCTTTAATGCTATAATTAAAAGTTTTGGCTGCTGTAAATTCTGCCCTTGGTCAAATTCGCCTTCTTGACTGAGATCTTGCACTAGTCCCAGGCGGATTTTGGGGCTGGTGCAAGATCTCAGTTGACCTGTAGCTTCTTTACACCTTAATTCATTTTATAGGACAAACAAAATATAGTTTCTTAGCCTTTCGGTGGAGGATTAAATAATCTCAGTAGTAACACTTAAAAGTAATAGATTGAGTAAAGTAATCTCACTCAAGGTTAATCAAAGTAACTATGTTAAAACTAATTTGCAGGATAATAAATTAGGTTATCAAGTGATTAAAGTAGCCTTAGAAAATAAGCTGTAATTAGCCATGAACAGCATTGAAAAATCAGGGGAAAATTTTACCATTCTCGATCGCATACCCATTGGTATTTGCGTACTCCGAGAAGATTTGGTCGTAATTTATTGGAATAGTTGTTTAGCAAAGTGGACAAAGATTACCAAACAGGAAATTCTTGGTACTAAGATTACTACCTATTTTCCTCATTTAGGTCAACCGAAATATGCTAACCGTCTTCAAAAAATTTTTGCCGGGAAATCGTCAACAATTTTCTCCTCACAACTCCACAAACATCTAATTCCAGCTTACTTACCTAACGGAAAATTGCGAGTTGAACATACCACCGTTACTGCTGAACCTGCACCGGATGGAGGTTACTATGCTTTACTCTCTATTCAAGATGTTACTAAGCTTACCCAAAGAGTTCAAGACTACCGCAAAATGAGAGATAAGACGCTAGGAGAAATCCAAGAACGGCAACAAGCAGAGGCGGCGTTACAACAAACCAACGATCAACTACAAGCAGTTTTGGATGCTGTCCCTGGCTTAGTTTCTTGGATTAATTCTGATTTAAAATATATCGGTGTCAATCAACATCTGTGTACTACTTTTAACCAACCTCAAGAAACTTTTATTGGTCAAGAATTAGGTTTTTTAAAAAGTAGTTTTGATTTTGCTGATTTTATGAGATCTTTTATGTGTAGTTCTCAAGAATTTGCTCGTCGAGTCATTGACACAACAATCAATGAAACAACTCGGAATTACTTAATTGCTGCCCAAAAGTATCAGCAAGGTCAAGCTGCTGTAGCCGTAGGAATTGATATTACTGAACAAAAGCAAGCGGAACAACAACTCAAAGCTTCCTTACGAGAAAAGGAAGTATTACTAAAGGAAATTCACCACCGAGTTAAAAATAATCTCCAAGTTATTTCTAGTTTATTAAAATTGCAATCTGAATATATGAGGGATAAGGAGGGGGAAATAGTTTCACTTTTGAGTGATAGTTACAACCGAGTTAGGTCAATGGCATTAATTCATGAAAAACTTTACCAATCTCAAGGGCTCGATCGAATTGATGCCGCGGATTATATTAAGAGTTTAGCCCATAACTTAGTTTCTTCCTCTGGGCAAGTCTCAGAAAGAATAGATTTAGATATCCAGATTGAGCCAATATTTTTTGATTTAGATACGGCTATTCCCTGCGGATTAATTATTAACGAGTTAATTTGCAATGCTTTAAAATATGCTTTTCCCGATCGAGCATTAGGAAAAATCGCTATTAAGTTAGCAGTGGTTAAAAATCAACTTATTTTGTTAGAAGTTGCTGATAACGGCATTGGATTACCAGCAAATTTCGATATTGAAGGAAGCGAAACTTTAGGTTTACAACTAGTAAATAATCTGATCGATCAGTTAGAAGGAAATATAGAAATTGATTCCCAATCTGGAATACTTTTCCGCATTACTTTCCCTCAGAAAAGTAACGTTTTTTTCAGTTCCTAGCCTGACTGAGAAATTGCTTGCTATCCTTTTGATTAGGATCGAGCCTTTTTATAGATAAACTAACTTATGCAATTTAACGATTCATGTTTAAACTTACCTAAATTAGAGCAGGCTATTAACCGTCGTCCTACGCTGATAGCTGCTGATACGCTGTTGGTAGATGTGTTATCTCTGATGGGCTTATCAGGCAATCAAAGTGTTGTTACTGGTGGCGAGTGGGTAGAAGAAAATGAACAAGCTGAGGGTTTACGAAATCTCAGTTGTAATTATGTTGTAGTTATGGAAAATAACCGGATTTTGGGCGTGTTTACTGAACGCAATCTGGTAGAGTTAATTGCATCTGGATTTCAATTAGATCGTCAAATTACAATTGCTAATTTAATTACTAAACCACCCGTTACTTTGCGCTTTTGTGAGTCAGAAAATATTTTTACTCCGCTATCGTTTTTTCAGCGATATCAAACTTGTTATTTGCCAATAGTTAATGACGAACAAGAGTTGTTAGGAATTGTTACTCCTACGACGATTCTGCAAGGGTTAAAACTAACGAACTTATTTAAACTCGGCACAGTGGGAGAGGTGATGAATACAGAAATACTCAGTACCGATCGCACTACATCCGTCGAAAAACTTGCCCAATTAATGAGAGAAAATCAAGTAAATTCTCTAGTAATTACTGATGTCAGAAAATCAGAAAATATAGTTCCGATCGGAGTAGTTACCGAACGCCAAATTGCCCAAGCTTGGGCGCTAGGAATGGATATAAAGCAAACTCCAGCATCGTTAATTATGCGGAGGATGGGAGAGGAATTAAATCCGACAAATTCGCTGCTTTATGCTTATCAACAAATGCAAAGCGATCGCATGGATACACTCTTAGTTTCTCCGAGTCAAAGCGAATTTTCTGGTGGGCAATGGGGAATAATTACGACAATGGAATTATTGCGATCGCTAGAACCAATACAGATTTATCGACGGCTCAAACGTACTCAACAATTTGTGCAACAACTACAAGTTGAAAAAGCACAACTTTTGTCTCGTCGTAATGCGGAATTAACTGCACAAGTACAACAACAAACCGAACAACTGCGCCAAGAATCGGAAAAACTAAAGCAACAAGTGCAGCAAGCAAAACTAATTAACCAAATTACCCAAGCCATGCGGGGAACTTTGGTATTAGATGAAATATTTCAAACTACAGTTAATCAATTACATGAAGCTTTAAAGGTTAGTCGCTGCTTAATTTTTCGCCCAAATAGTGACTATCGATTAGCAATTCATCATGTTTCCGAAGCTACTTCCGAAGGTAACAGTTTAATTGGTGTAACCTGCAATTTTTACCAACTTTATGACGCGCAATTAAGTCAAGGTAAACCGCTAATTTTATCGGAAATAAATTCTGCTACTCCCACGGAAATTCAGGAAGCTGCTCAAGGGTGTAAAATTCGCGCCATTATGATTATGCCATTGATTTATCAGCAAAATTATATTGGCGGAATTAGTTTACATCAATGCGATCGCCAAAGAGAATGGACAGAAGATGAAGTAGCTTTTGTGAAAGCAATTGCTGACCATTGTGCGATCGCTATTCATCAAGCCAAACTATACCAACAATTACAAACTGAACTGCAAGAAAGGCAAAAAGCCGAAGTAGCCTTAAGAGAACAAAAGCAATTTCTCCAAGATATTATTGATACTAATCCCAATTTGATTTTTGTTAAAGATTGCCAAGGTAAATTCGTTTTAGCTAATCAAGCTTGTGCAGATATTTTAGGCATAAATGTTGAGCAAATGCTTGGTAAAACTGATGCAGAATTAAATCCCGAATCAGGGGAAGCTGAGCAATTTAATTATGACGATCGAGAAGTGATAACCACCCGCAAAACTAAATTTATTCCCGAAGAATCGCTGACTAAAGTTACAGGTGAAGTGCGCTGGTTGCAAACAGTAAAAAAACCCATATTATCTTCAGATGGTCAAAATATTCAAGTATTGGGTGTAGCAACTGATATTACCGAACGCAAAGTTGCTGAAACAGCATTGCAAAAACTTAACTCTTTATTAGAAGTTAAAGTAGCAGAACGCACCGAACAATTAAATCAAATTATTAGGGGACTAGCAAAGGAAATTGTCCAGCACAAAAACACAGAAGCTGCACTTAAAGAAAGTGAAAAACGATTCCGTAACTTAGTTGAAACTAGCAGCGATTTAGTTTGGGAGGTCAATGAAAATGCTTTTTACACTTATGTTAGTCCGCAAATCAAAGAAATTTTAGGTTATGAGCCAGAAGAAGTTTTAGGCAAATCAATTTTTGATTTCGTACCAGCTGAAGAAGTCCAGCGTATTACTAAGATCTTTGCATCTTTGGTGGCGATGCAACAACCATTTAACTGTTTGGAGAATGCTCACGTTCACAAAAATGGTAATTCGGTTGTATTAGAAACTAGTGGAGTTCCCATTTTCGATGAAAGGGGATTATTTAAAGGTTATCGGGGGATCGATCGAGATATTACAGAACGCAAACTTGCAGAAGCTTCATTACGAGAAAGTCAATCACAATTACAAGCTATTTTGGATAATTTACCAGCAGTTATGTATGTATACGATACTGAAGACAGATATTTACTAATTAATCGTCAGTATGAAACTTTATTTAATGTGACGAAAGAAGAAATTATCAGTCAAACTGTATATGATTTTTGGCCTAAAGAAATTGCCGATATATTTTCCACGAATAATCGCCTAGTAAGGGAACAAGGAATATCGGTACATACTGAAGAAATTGCTCCTCATGAAGATGGGTTACATACTTACATTACTGTTAAATTCCCTTTAAGAAATACCAATGGTAAAATTTATGCTGTTTGTGGAATTTCTACTGATATTACCGATCGCAAACAAGCCGAAAAAGCACTGCAAGAAAGTCAAGCCAAATTACAAAAATTAGCTGCCAGTGTACCAGGAATGATTTATCAGTATATTCTCCATCCTGATGGTTCCCATGCCTTTCCTTATGTTAGCCCTGGTTGCAGTAAAATTTGGGAATTAGAACCGGAAGAAATGCAATCAAATCCTCAGCTTGCTTTTGATATTATTCATCCTGAAGATTTACCATCTATCGTTGAGTCAACGAAAATTTCGGCTCAAAGTTTACAACCTTGGCAATGGGAAGGACGGCTGATTACACCATCAGGTAAATTGAAATGGGTGCAAGGAATTTCTCGTCCTGAAAAACAAGAGAATGGCGATATTTTATGGGATGGTTTGTTTATTGATATTAGCGATCGCAAACTCACAGAAGCAGCCTTAAGCGAAAGTGAAAGACGGTTAAGAATCGCTCTGAATGCTGCGAATATGGGTACTTGGGATTGGGAAATTCCAACTAGTAAAATAACTTGGTCTGAGCAAACGGAAATAATTTTTGGTCATACTCCTGGCACTTTTCCAGGGAATTATCAAGCTTATCTTAATTTGATTCACCCTAGCGATCGTCACTATCTCACCACAGAAATTTCTCGCGCCATAGAACAAAAAATTCCATATAACGTTGAACATCGCATAATTTTGTCTGACGGCTCAATTCGTTGGATTGCTGGTAAAGGTGATGTAATTTGTAATCAATTAGGACAAACTCTCGGTATGAGTGGTGTAGTAATGGACATCACTGAACGCAGACAAGCAGAAGTAGCATTGCGCGACAGTGAATATAAACTCCGCACCATTGTCGAAAGCAGTAATGATTCCATATTTTTGAAAGATAAAGAAGGTCGTTATCTATTTATTAATCGTGTTGGAGCCGAAATTTTAGAGCGTTCAGTAGAAGAAATTTTAGGTAAGCGAGATGATGAATTATTCACTCCAGAATTAGGTAGTAAAATTTGGGAACTTGATCACAAAATTATGATGAGTGGAATTGCTTGGACTTTTGAAGAGTTAGGAGAAGTTAAGGGCAAAAAATATACGTTTCTTTCTACTAAATCACCATATCTTTCATCCGAAGGCGAACCAATAGGCTTAGTTGGAGTTTGCCGTGACATCACCGAAAGTAAAGAAATAGAACAAAAAATGCGGCGACAAATCGCTGCTGTAGAAGCCGCAACTGATGGCATTGCTATTGTTAACGCCGCCGGAGAATATATTTATATTAATGAATCTCATGTGAAGATTTTCGGCTACGAAAACGCCGATGAATTAATCGGGAAAACTTGGCAAGTTTTGTACAATGACGAAGAGCTTAAACGAATCGAACAGGAAGTAATTCCCATTGTTGGACAAAAAGGAAAATGGCAAGGAGAAGCAACTGCTAAAAAGCGCGATGGCACAACTTTTACTGAAGAACTTTCTTTGACTTTAACTCCAGATGGCGGATTAATTTGTGTATGTCGTGATATTACCGAACGCAAGGGAATAGAAGAAAGTTTAAGATTAAGAAATCGAGCGATCGCAGCGAGCAACAACGGCATTATTATTACCGATGCGAGAATACCTAATAAACCAATTATTTATGTTAATCCAGCTTTCGAGCAAATGACGGGATACTCGGCTGCTGAAGTATTAGGAAAAAATTGTCGTTTTCTCCAAGGTAAGGAAACTAAACAAGGAGAATTAGAACGACTGCGGACGGCAATTCGTCAAGGAGAAAATTGTACAGTTGTCATACGTAACTATCGCAAAGATGGTAGCTTATTCTGGAATGAATTAAGCATTTCACCAATTTACGACGATCGTGGTGTTCTAACTCACTTTATTGGGATTCAAATTGATATTACTGAACGCAAGCAAGCAGAAGAAGAACTGCGTGCAACAACTTCCCGCCTCTCAACATTGATCGAAAATTTACAACTCGGTATCTTAGTAAAAGATGAATCCGATCTAGTTGTTTTACTCAATCAAGCATTCTGCGATATATTCAATATTCCCATTGTCCCTGCTGCTTTAATCGGCGCTGATTTTTCCGATTTTTTAGAAACTTATCAGCATTGTTTTACTAATCCCGCACAAGTTATTCAACGCCATAACGAGATCTTAGAATCCCAAACAGCAACAACGAACGAAGAAATTACAATGGCAGATGGTCGAATTTTAGAACGAGATTATGCGCCAATTTTTGTCCAAGGAAACTACAAAGGTTATTTATGGATGTATCGAGATATCACCGAGCGTAAAACAGCCGAAACTGAAATGATAACATCACTTAAAGAAAAGGAACTTTTACTCAAAGAAATTCACCACCGAGTTAAAAATAACTTGCAGGTAATTTCTAGCTTACTTAAACTGCAATCTAGCTACATTAAAGATGAAGAAGCCTTAGCTTTGTTCACAGAAAGTTACAACCGTGTCAGGTCAATGGCACTAATTCACGAAAAATTATATCAATCCAAAGGTTTAGCGAGAATTGATGCTGTTGATTACATTCGTGACCTTACAGATAACTTATTTCGCTCTTATAATGTAGCAACAAATACAATTGAATTACATCTGCGAGTTGAACATATAGAATTGGATATTGATACAGCAATTCCTTGCGGATTAATTATTAACGAATTAGTTTCTAATTCCCTAAAATATGCTTTTGTTAACCAAGGAAAAGGAGAGTTATATATTAATCTATTTTATCAAGAAGGAACTAGCAAAGTTACTTTATTAATCAGTGATAACGGAATTGGTTTACCACCAAATTTTGATATTACAGAACTGGAATCATTAGGATTGCAACTAGTCTACAATTTAACCGAACAATTAAATGGGGAAATGGAGATTAATTCCGATCGAGGTGCTAAATTTACAATTACATTTACTAATCGGAGCGTGAAAGAAAAATGACAGCGACAATTTTAGTTGTTGAAGATGAAGTAATTATTGGTATGGATATTAAAAACAGCTTAAAAAAATTAGGCTATAACGTCCCTGCGGTTGTGGCTACTGGCGAAAAAGCCATTGAAAAAGCTGCCACAATTAAACCTGATTTAATTTTGATGGATATTATGTTAAAAGGTGCGATCGATGGTGTAGAAGCCGCCGAAAAAATTCGCACTCAGCTGAATTTACCTGTAGTCTTCCTCACTGCTCATACCGACCACACTACCTTACAACGTGCTAAAGAAACACAGCCTTTTGGTTATATTGTTAAACCTTTCCAAGAAAAAGATTTACACACCACAGTAGAAATTGCTTTGGCTAGGTGTAAAGCCGAATCAGAAATCCGTAAAGCTTTAGAAAAAGAACGAGAACTCAACGAACTAAAATCTCGTTTTGTCTCAATGGTTTCCCATGAATTTCGCACCCCAATGTCCACAATTTTATTCTCAACTGACCTCTTAGAAATGTATATTAATCAATGGCCCGAAGAGAAAAAAATGCTCCATTTACGGAGAATTCAATCAGCTATTCAACGCATGATTGAAATGTTAGATGATATATTAGTAATTGGCAAAGCCGAAGCCGGAAAACTAGATTTCAACCCCCATCCACTCGATCTGGAAAAATTCTGCCGGGAATTAATAGAAGATATCCAAACCGCTGATAAAAATCAGCATCCCCTAAACTTCAATATCCAGGGTGCATTGAGCGAAGTTAACATAGATGATAAATTGCTGCGTCACATCCTAGTTAATTTACTCACCAACGCTACTAAATATTCTCCCGAAAATACCCCAGTTAGTTTTTCTGTTGCCTGCCAAGAAAATAAAATTATCTTCGAGATTAAAGATTCAGGAATTGGCATTCCTGTAGAAGACCAACAACGGCTATTTGATGCTTTTCATCGCGCAACTAATGTCGGTTCAATTCCCGGAACTGGACTAGGTTTAGCAATTGTGAAAAGGTCTGTAGATTTACATGGAGGGACAATTACAGTACATAGCGAAATAAGAGTAGGAACTACATTTACTGTGGTTTTACCAATGAAATTGGAGTAACAAAGTTTAACAGAGATCCGAGTGAAAAATATCTGGAAGGAGTGAAGTAAAATCAAGTAGCTTACATAAATTTAGGTTTGGTTACTTATGCAATTAAACAATTCACAAATAAAAATTCTGGTAATTGAGGATGAAGAGTCTGTCCGAGCTAATATCCTAGAAATCTTAGAATCTGAAGATTTTGAAGCGATCGGCGCAAATAATGGTCAAACAGGAATTCAAGAGGCGAAAAATCAACTTCCCGATCTGATCCTGTGCGACATTATGATGCCTGACATGGATGGTTATACTGTGTTGAGCGAATTACAAGAAGACTCTTTAACTGCTATTATTCCATTCATTTTTTTGACAGCCAAAGCCGATCGAGACGACTTACGTTTAGCTATGGAATTAGGCGCAGATGACTATATTACTAAACCCTGTACGGTGACTGAGTTACTCAGTGCAATTGCCAGTAGATTGAAAAAACAAGCTACTTATAATCAGCAGTTTCAAACTGAGCGTAGCAAAGCTAAAGGATTACAAGCCAGAGTTAAAGAACTGCAAAATTTAAGCAAAAATCGCGCCGATTTGTTGCAAAGACTTACTCAAGAATTGCGCGATCCTTTGTCTAATATCACGATGGCAATTCAAATGCTGAAGCTAGCACCTACAGAAGCAGCACGCGCTCATTATCTGAAAATTTTGCAACAGGAATGTGCTCGTGAAATAGCGATTATTAATCAAATATCTAACCTCCAAGAATTTTTAGTACCAGAAAATGCCAAACTCTTACAACGTTTTAAATCTTCCCTCGATCGAACCCCAGACGAAAATTCTAGTAATTGAAGATGATGAAAATATTCGCGAAAACATTTTAGAAATTTTAACAGGACAAAACATTAGAGCGATCGGTGCAAAAAATGGTCGCTTGGGTATCCGTTTGGCGCAAAAAGTTATTCCTGATTTAATTATTTGCGACATTATGATGCCGGAATTAGATGGTTATGCTGTGCTGGAAGAGTTACGCCAAGATCCTTTAACAGCTGTAATTCCTTTTATTTTTCTGACGGCTTTAGCCGATCGCGATCGCCATCGCAAAGGCATGGAATTAGGCGCAGATGACTATATTACTAAGCCTTGCAAACCTATAGAATTGTTAAAGGCGATCGCTGTAAGATTAAATAAAAAAACAGCTATTACTGCCCCTTACACTATCGCTTTAAAACAAGCATCTCAACAACTGAATAAATCATTGCACTATGACAGTCTAACTAATTTACCCAATCGGTTATTGTTAAAAGAAAAGTTCAAACAAACTCTGAATTATTTAGCTTTAAATAAGCGCAAATCTAACTTAGAGCAACTGCTATCAATTCTGTATCTCAGTTTAGATAGATTCAACCGCATTGTGGAAGTTTTAGGACTTTATCAAGCGGATAATTTACTTCAAACTGTAGCTGAACGTTTACAAACTTACAGCAGCAGTTACCATACTATAGCTAGGTTAGGAACTGAGGAATTCGCCCTAATTATGGTGACGGATAATCAGAAAAAAAATGTTATTGAATTTGTAGAACAGCTTTTAGATACTTTGGCAAAACCGATTATTTTAGAAAACAATAATGAAGTTTTGATTACAGCTAGTATCGGAATTTCTTTATGTCCTGGGGATGGTAGTGAACTCGAAAAAATGCTGCACTTAGCTCATAAAGCAATGAACTATGTTAAACAACAGGGAGGAAATAGTTATGCTTTTTATCAACCAACTCTTAATGTTACAAGTTGCGATCGCTTAACTTTAGAAACCAGTTTAAGCTATGCTTTAGAAAGAAAAGAATTTGAGATTTATTACCAACCAAAAGTCAGCCTAAAAACTGGTAAAATAGTTGGTGCAGAAGCTCTTTTAAGATGGTTTCATCCAGAACAAGGAATAATTTCCCCCATTAAATTTATTCCCATAGCTGAAGAAACAAACTTAATTATTCCGTTGGGTGAATGGGTTTTAAAAACGGCTTGTCAGCAAACAAAACTCTGGCAAAATTCCGATTTCCCCGAATTAAAAATAGCCGTCAACTTATCAGGTCGCCAGTTCAATCACAGTAACTTTCACTCTCGACTAGTTCAAACATTAGAAGAAACTGACTTGGCTGCGGAGTATTTGGAATTAGAGTTAACTGAAACCGTACTCATGGAGAATATAGAAATCTGTAATCAGAGATTAACTGCTTTTCGAGAGTTGGGTGTGCAAATTGCGATCGATGATTTCGGAACAGGCTATTCTTCCTTAAGCTATCTGCAACAGTTCCCCTTTGATACTTTAAAAATTGACAAATCTTTTATTCGTCAATTAAACAAGAACCCCAAAACTAAAACCATTACTAACTCTATTATTCAAATGGGACACGATCTTAAATTAAACTTAGTAGCAGAGGGAGTTGAAACCAAAACAGAATTAGATTTTTTATGTCAAACTAAGTGCGATCAAATCCAAGGATTTTTCTTTAGCCAACCTCTCAGCGTTAAAGATTTTACCAATTTGTTAAAATCGGAAAAAACCTTAACTTTACCTCAATAGTTCGGAAATAAAGTACAGTTTAAATAGGATGGATTAGCCATGACTAAGATTTTAATTATTGAAGACGAAGAAGGAATCAGAGAGAATATTTTAGAACTCCTAAACGGAGAAAATTTTGAAGCCATTGCTGTAGAAAATGGTTGCAAAGGCGTACAACTAGCTAAAGAAAAAACCCCCGATTTAATTATTTGTGATATATCCATGCCAGAATTAGATGGCTACGGTGTTTTACAAGCATTAAGAAGCGAACCAACTACAGCAATGATTCCCTTCATTTTCCTCACAGCTTTAGCCGACAAAGCTAATAATAGAAAGGGAATGGAACTAGGCGCAGATGATTATATTACTAAACCTTGCAGACCTGTTGAATTGTTAAATGCGATCGACACCCGCCTAAAAAAACAAGCAGCTATTCATCAACAACAAAGCCAAAAATTAGAAGAATTACGCAGTAGCATTACCTTCTCCTTACCTCACGAACTCAGAACCCCTCTGAATGGAATTTTAGGCTTTTCCGAACTTCTGTTAACCGAACTAGACACCCTAGAACCAGAAGAAATTAAGGAAATGGTCGAGCAAATTCAAACATCAGGTAAACGCTTATATCGGCTAATTCAAAACTTTTTATTATATGCCGAATTAGAACTAATCGCCACTAATCCCGAACGAATCAAAGCACTAAGAAGTCACCAGACAGATCTTGTTAATTCTTTAATTTCCGAACAAGCAACTCAGCAAGCAAAACAATTGCAAAGGGAAGCTGATTTACACTTGCAGCTAGAAGATGCTCAACTAAATATTTCTCCCGCACGCTTGAAAAAAGTCGTGGAAGAATTAGTAGATAACGCTTGTAAATTCTCGGTTCCGGGAACTCCAATTAATATCATCAGTCAGGTAAAAAACAACTCATTTATTTTATCTATAACTGACAAAGGTAGAGGAATGAAACCCGAACAAATTGAAAATTTGGGTGCTTATATGCAGTTTGAACGTAGACTTTATGAACAACAAGGATCGGGATTAGGTTTAGTAATAGCTAAACGAATAATTGAACTACACGGAGGAAGTTTAACTATTGAAAGTATTCCCGATCGACAAACCAAAATTCAAATTACCCTCCCCACCAGCTAATTCCGCTAATTAAGTTCGTAGTAGCGACTTCAGTCGTAAAGTTCGTAGTAGCGACTTTAGTCGTTTCCTTTTCACACAGCAGGACTAAAGTCCTCACAACGAACTAGAGAAATGATGTAACAATACAGAACTTAAAAATTGCGTCAAAGTAAAAGCATCAACACCTAATTCCGTCCTTTCTTTCGCTGCCAAAATACCAGCTTGTGCGTGCCACCAAGCCGCAATTACCACCCTTTCAACCAGAGAATTAATATTAGCAGCAACCCCTTGCGCCAACAATCCACCAATCAACCCAGTTAACACATCTCCGCTGCCACCACGCGCCAAAGCTGGCGTACTTTCAGGCACAATCCAAACCTTACTCGTAGCATTTGCGATCGCCGTTCTAGCTCCTTTCAATAATACAATTGCTTGGGTTAATTCCGCTGCTTTTTTCACCGCCTCAACTCGACTTTGTTGCACATTTTCAATGTCAGGAAACAACCTTTTAAATTCCCCAGCATGAGGAGTTAAAACAGTTATTTCTTGACGATTTTTCAAAGTAGAAATAGTTCCCAATTGTGCTAAAATATTTAAACCATCAGCATCTAAAATTACAGGTTTATTGTTAGCTAAAATTCCCTCTAAAATGTTAGTTGCTTCCGTAGTGATACCGGGGCCACAGGCGATCGCATCATACCCCCCCAAATCCACCGCATCTGGTAAACTAGCAATAGCTCCATTTTCCGTTTCCTCACAACCAATAATTAACGCTTCCGGCAAATGGGAAACCAACAAAGGTTTTAAAGACTCAGGAACAGCGATCGAAAGCATTCCTACACCACTTCCTCTAGCACCTAAACCAGTTAAAATTGCCCCCCCAGAATACTTCCGCGAACCACAAATTAACAACAAATGTCCTTGTTTATACTTATGCGTAACTGCCGGACGAGGTAGCGGCAAATGTTGCTGAACAAACTCTTTAGTTACTCGCTGAATTAACGGCATTTCTCCCAAAATTGCCGTAATATCTGTTAAAGGAATCTCAAAATCAATTAACTCTGCCTTCCCCACATATTCTAAAGCTAGATCTTGCAATAATCCTAACTTCCACAAACCCAAACAAAGAGTATAATTAGCTTTAATTGCTGTGCCTAGAACCTCTCCCGAATCTGTATGTAAACCCGAAGGTAAATCGATACTGACAACAGTTTTACACCATTGATTTAACTGATTAATTTTCGCTGCCAGATCGTCTTTAATTTCCCTTTCTAACCCAAACCCAAATAACCCATCAATAATTAGCTCGCAATCTTCTAAATCAGCAAGTTCATTTACATAACAAATCCCTAAACTTTGGGCATATAAATCGTGTTGCGCCGTCAACTCTTTTAACTTAGGAAAAACCCGATAAATCTTAACTTGATAACCGCTAAAATGTAACTCTCGCGCCACAACTAGCGCATCTCCACCATTATGACCTGGCCCAACTAAAACACCAACTTTTCCCGAAAAAGAAGAAATAGGAAAAAGTGACTTAATTCTGTGAGAAATTAACCCAGCCACTTTTTCCATTAAAGCCGCAACAGGCATTCCTGCCGCAAAAATGCGCCCTTCAATTTCCCGCATTTGGGCAGCGGTAACAGCGATTTGCTGAATTTTTTGATTCCTGTTCATTGGCTTTAACTTTGAAATCGACACCCACAAAAAATGTTATCTGCTATTAATAACTCTGGCGTTAATCATGCCATATTCTGCCAAATAACTGCGCCAATCTTGGGCTGTTTGTGATTCGGAGAATGGGCCGACAATTAATTGCGATCGCTCTCGATCTATTTCAATCAAAACATCATCTTGCATACCCAGATCGATCGCCATTTGTCTCACTTGCCCTTCAATTGCCGCTAACTCTTCTCGCCGCGTCGGAATTACCACCCTATAAGAATTTTCCGGCACATTATTATTGTCTACTACCACTGGATTTTCCAAAGCAGCAAAGCGATTTTCGCGAGGATTTTCTAAAGAAACCAAATTAGTTTCATTGCTAGAAATTCGCGGAACTACAGGTGTAATTGGATTCCGAGCAAAAAGTGCCCAAATGCCCTGTCTTCTTAATTCATTCCGAAACGCTAATGCTTCCGATCGATCGGCAAATTGCCCCAAAAGAATCACATTTCTGCCTTGATATTGCCAAACCGAAGCATCAGGCACAACCCCCTGAACTCTGTATAAAGTATCTTCTATATAAGTTCTTCTTCCCACTGACAGATAGACAACATAACGAGAGTTTTCCCAAGAAAAATCCGAATTATTAGAACCGCGATTCCTAGCAACCATTTCTGCGGTAATACCTTGGCGTGTCAGTTGTCTAACTCGTCGCCTTGCCCCATTTAAATCATAAGTACCCAGTGTAATTACTGCTCTTTGTCCTCTCCGATCGAATCGTGCTCTGCCATCTATATTGTTTCGCACAAAATCTAGTAAATCGGGGCTATAGGTAGGAACAAATACTTCGTATACTTCGGAAGTGCGATCGGAAAACCTATCAGGAAATGGCCCCTCATACTCATAACCAGGCGGAAAAGTTTGCGCCACCACACAACATTCTTCAGTATATCTTGGTCTGTGGCTTCCTTCAGCTTTCCCTTCAGTAACTACCACCAAAAATCCCCCAATCAACAAAGGTAAAAGAGATAACAGCGCCGAAAAATTGCTCAACCTCAGATTACCCAAAGACCAAAACTTATTTCTCCGACTTCCCTTCATACCAGTTTTTACTCCTCTTGCTTTGCTTTACCGCACCCTAGCCGAAAACATAATAATTAATCTCACTTTGAGGATATAACATTTATTACTAACTAAAATAGTTATTAACAAATTTGTTAAATTACACCAACAATAACCATTAAACTTTTCATGAACAACCAAACCTAATAAATATTCTCCCCTGCCCCCCTGCCCCCCTGCCCCTCTGCCCCAGGGCCCCTCTGCCTCCCCTGAAATCCGTAATAGAAAGATTTTTGTTTGAATGTTACCTTAGAGAAAGCCCCGAAAAATTTGGGCAAAGTTTTAGTATGCTTATGAACAAAGTAGTAGTTGGCCTCTCCGGTGGTGTAGATAGTTCTGTTGCAGCAACCCTGCTTCATAATCAAGGATATGAAGTAGCAGGGTTGACCCTGTGGTTAATGAAAGGTAAGGGTCAATGTTGTTCTGAGGGGATGGTCGATGCTGCTTTCATCTGCGAACAGCTAGGCATTCCTCACCATATTGTCGATAGTCGCGAAGTTTTTCAAGCCTATATTGTTGATTATTTGGTAACAGGGTACAGCGACGGGATTACCCCTCTACCCTGTTCTCAGTGCAACAAAGCAGTGAAGTTTGGCCCGATGTTGCAATATGCTCAAGAAAAGTTGGGCATTAATAAAGTTGCCACAGGTCACTATGCCAGGATTACTTACGATGAAAAAATCGATCGCTATCAGTTACGAAGGGCAGTTGATTTAAGCAAAGATCAATCATACTTTTTGTATGACCTACCCCAAGAATTGTTAGCAGCTGTTATTTTTCCTTTGGGCGACAAACTGAAAACAGAAACCAGAAAAATTGCCGCAGAATACGGTTTAAAAACTGCTAGTAAACCGGAAAGTATGGACTTATGCTTAGTAGAAAGCAATGGTTCCATGCGGGCATTTTTGGATAAGTACATTACACCCCAAAAAGGAGAAATTGTTGACGAATCCGGCAAAGTTTTAGGACAGCATGATGGCGTACATCACTATACAATTGGACAACGCCGAGGTTTAGGAATTGCAGCGGCAGAACCTTTGTATGTTATCGGTTTAGATGCAGTACGAAATCGGGTAATTGTCGGTACTCGTGACAGTGCTCACAAAACAGAATGCACTGTACAAAAAGTCAATTGGGTTTCGATTACTGAACCCTCTGCACCGATTCGCGCCGAAGTGCAAATTCGTTACCGTTCTTCGGCAACTCCAGTAACAGTAATTCCCCTGGAAAATTCCCGCGTCAAATTAGTTTTTGACGAACCTCAATTTAGCATCACTCCCGGACAAGCTGCGGTTTGGTACGACGGAGATATGGTGTTAGGCGGGGGAGTTATTGAGAAGGGTATTGGGGACTAGGGATTGGGGACTGGGGGAGGTTTGAGTTTTGAGTTTTGAGTTGTAGGGTGCGTCAGACCATAAATCTGATTGACAACATCAGGGTTTTAGCTTCTGACGCACCCTACTAATTATGCTAGTTGTAGGGTGCGTCAGACCATAAATCTGATTGACAACATCAGGGTTTTAGCTTCTGACACACCCTACTAATTATGCTAGTTGCGTAAGTCCTATTTAAGTTTGATTTTCTAGCCAAGGTATTAAGTCATCTAAACTGGAAAAGTCGATTTGGGCATCGATTAAGGATTCTAATTGGGGAATTGATAGACTGCGAATTTTTTCGGCTAATTCTAGGGGGATTTCTCCAAAGCGTCGTGTTAGGATGCGGAGAAGTGCGATCGCTTCCCCTCGCTGTAATCCTCTTTGTAATCCTTTCTCCAGAATATCTTGGTAAATTACAGATTCTTGCATCAGTTCCTCCCGAAATAATCGACGAATTAAGTTTTTTTCAAATCGTAAACCCGCCAGAATTTCAGCTGCCGCTGCTAGACTTTGCTTTTGTGCTGGCTCTTCTAGCATAGCGACTTGTTGGGCAACTTGTTCTAATAAATTGGTGGGATTATTGCTGCGGGTTAAAGGTGCTAAAGGTAATAAAGCTGGTTCAGATAAAAAAGGTGTAGGATCTTGTTCCCATAAGCGAATTATTCGATAACTGTGTCGAGTATTACGCCTCTCAAATCGATCGAGAAAAACTTGTTCTGATGCAGTTTCTTTGAGAAAGATTACCACTTGCTCAATATCACAATTGTATTGTCCATACAAAAGCACCCAATATTTGAGCATCCGATAAGGAAGGGGAGGCTCAGAATAGGGTAAAGTTTGGAATTCTAAGTGTAAAATTTGATTATCTGTTTGTAACAGAATCAAAGCATCAGAACGAATTGGTTCGGGAATGATTTCAGTTTTTAGGACGCGAACGTTAGTCGGATTAATATCCAGCAACCAACGGACAAAATTTGCGGCATAAGTTTCCGCTAAATATTTACAAAGATTGTCGTATGCCATATTAGCGGTTATAGCAGCTAACAAATTCTCTGATTACCCAACCCCACACTCTATATTTACCATTTTCAAAGCTGCCTACCTTAGCCCAGGTGCGACCTTTTTCGTCTTCAGCAAGTTGATCGATACGGATTTGTCTGCCATTTCTTAAAGTGTTGATCACTTTACCATTTGGGCGATCGCGAACATTTAGCGGAGTCCCAGTCGGATCGGTAACTTTACAAATAGTCTCAGCTTTTGTCGTTAGCGTAGAACTACACAGGCAAACTGTAATTGTTGCTAAAACCAGTACTATTCTTTTCATAAAACTCAAACTTTATTTTAATTGTTTTTCTGGAGATAATACTTAAGTTTATCTTTGCCTATTTTATAACAAAAAATTCCAAATTACGCCCAAAGGTTTACAGAAATTAAATAGTTCAAATTTCCCAATTTTAACTTTCATTTGAGTGAGAAAGAGACAAAAAATAAAATTATTAATTCCAGCTTTTTCCTAACAGAAAACAAAAACCATCAGCCGACTATACTTGTTCCAATGCCACTAATAAACCACATTGGTATAGAAAGCCGGAAAATTTTCCCCACCAGCAAGAAGTATCTCAATTGCTCAAAATATGAGCAATCCTTGGTAGGATCAATTCTTAGAGCAACAATCGGAAAACCTAAATCAATTATGAGTCATACGACCGATGGCATAGCCCCTCACGGTGGTCATTTAATCAATCGCATTGCTACAGCACAGGAAAAAGCAGAATTTCTCGCCCAAGCTGATGTTTTACCTCGCGTTCAACTTGACGAACGTAGCTACAGCGACCTAGTAATGATTGCCATTGGTGGTTTTAGTCCCCTGAATGGTTTCATGCAGCAAGCAGACTACGAACAAGTCGTTACTGATATGCGCTTGGTAAATGGATTACCTTGGTCAATTCCTGTCACCTTGTCCGTATCAGAAGCAGTCGCAGAACCTTTGAAAGAAGGAAATTGGGTGCGTTTGGACGATCCTAACGGGCGGTTTGTGGGTGTATTGGAATTAACTCAAAAATATCGCTACAACAAAGCCCATGAAGCGACTAATGTTTATCGCACTGATGATATTAAACACCCAGGCGTACAAGTTGTTTATAATCAAGGAGCGATTAATTTAGCTGGCCCAATTTGGTTATTAGAACGCGATGCCCATCCTAATTTCCCCAAATACCAAATTGACCCAGCAGAATCTCGCAGATTGTTTCAAGAAAAAGGTTGGAAAACAATAGTAGGTTTCCAAACTCGTAACCCCATCCATCGGGCTCATGAGTATATTCAAAAATGTGCTTTAGAAGTAGTTGATGGGTTATTCTTGCATCCTTTGGTGGGCGCAACTAAAGAAGATGATATTCCGGCTGATGTGCGGATGCGCTGTTATGAAATTATGCTGGAACATTATTTCCCGAAAGACCGCGTAATTTTGGCAATTAATCCGTCTTCAATGCGTTATGCTGGGCCAAGGGAAGCGATTTTTCACGCCTTAGTTCGGAAAAACTATGGCTGTACTCACTTTATTGTGGGACGAGATCATGCTGGTGTGGGCGATTATTACGGCACTTACGATGCTCAGTATATCTTTGATGAGTTTGAGCCTGGGGAATTGGGCATTGTGCCAATGAAGTTTGAACACGCTTTTTACTGCACTGTGACTCAAGGTATGGCAACGACGAAAACGAGTCCGAGTACGCCGGAACAGCGGGTTCACCTCTCAGGAACTAAAGTCCGGGAATTACTGCGTAAGGGTGAACTTCCACCACCGGAATTTTCCCGTCCAGAGGTAGCAGCGGAATTGGCAAAGGCAATGCGAGTGCCAGTAGAAGCTTAATTGGTTGTTAGGTAATCGGTAGTGGGTAGTGGGTAGTGGGTAGTGGGTAGTGGGTACAATACTTTTTGGTTCAGGGATTGAATCTTTTCCCATTACTAATTACCAACTACCAATTACTAAATAATGTCGTTGCGTGTAACAAATCAAATAATTAATAACATGATGAAGCGCAGGACTTTTTTCCAAAAATCTGGTATAGTGCTGGCTGCGTTGGGTTTGAGTCAGGCTGGATTGTCGTTGTTTAGCGATCGCTACTCGCAAGCTTTAGCACAGTCTAGTCCTCGCAAGTTGGCTTTGCTAGTTGGGGTTAATCAATATTTATTCGGTACACCATTAACAGGTTGTGTGACTGATGTGGAACTACAACGGGAACTTTTAATTCACCGTTTCGGTTTCCATCCTAGCGATATCCTCACTATTACAGATCAACAAGCTACACGGGAAAATATTGAAACCGCTTTTTTGGAACATCTGACTAAGCAAGCCAAATCCGGTGATGTAGTGGTTTTTCACTTTAGCGGTTATGGTAGTCGTTTTCAGAAAGCAGTAGTACAGGAAAGTGAAAGTTTAGAGAAACAAAAACAATCATCTTCGGTAACTAATTTGTTATTGCCTGTTGATGGGATTATTCAAATTAAAAATCAACCTGTGGCTAATGCTTTGATGGAAGATACTTTGTGGTTGTTGTTGCGATCGCTGCCAACTAAGTTAGTAACTTCGGTTTTAGATACTAGTTATACTGACGGTGGGATTATTTTACAAGGCAATCTCCGCGTTAGGTCTAGACCATCAATTCTCACAGGAGAAATTACTACAGAAGAGTTGGCTTTGCAAGACCAACTTAAACAAAATTCTGAAATAATTAGCCCAGATCCGGGACTGGTTTTAATCGCAGCGAAACCAAAACAAGTGGCGACAGAAGGGCAATTGGATGGTTTTAGTAGTGGATTTTTTACTTATGCTTTAACTCAACACCTTTGGCAAGCTACTCCGGCTACTACTGTCCAAGTTAGCTTAAATCGAGTGGCAGGAACTGTGGCACAATTAGTCGGAAATAAACAACAACCGGAAATTTGTGCTGCCAGTAATCCGCAACAAAGTTTACTCACTTATCATGTTTTATCCCCAGAAGTATTAGGTGCTGATGGCGTAGTAATTGCAGTCGAAGAGTATGGGAAAACTGCCCAATTATGGTTAGCTGGATTACCTGCCAAAGTCTTACAATATAGCATTAATTCTTTGTTTACTACGGTAAAAACTCCAAATTTGCCGAATCAAGTTACCCCTCCTTTACAACTAGCTATTCGTTCTCATGAAGGTTTAAAGGCTAAGGCAAGGGTTAATTCTTCTACTGTTAATGAAACTAGTAAACTGCAAGTTGGGGAATTAGTACAAGAAGTAGTCAGAGTTTTGCCTCATAATGTTAATTTGACTGTGGCTTTAGATAGTTGTTTGGCAAGGATTGAAAGAGTAGATGCTACTAGTGCTTTTTCTGGTGTTCCTCATGTAACCTCAATTGTGGCAGGAGAACAATCTGCTGATTGTTTATTTGGTAGAGTTTCTACTACTGAGTCGGTGTTGGCGCGTGCAGAGTCAGAGTCAGTTGTGGGAATATCTCTGCCTTTACCTAAGAGTAGTTATGGTTTATTTTCTCCGGGTTTGTCGCC
Source organism: Floridaenema fluviatile BLCC-F154 (assembly GCF_041929135.1). Lineage (NCBI taxonomy): Bacteria > Bacillati > Cyanobacteriota > Cyanophyceae > Aerosakkonematales > Aerosakkonemataceae > Floridanema > Floridanema fluviatile. The sequence continues at coordinate 50,018 of NZ_JBHFNS010000018.1, forward strand.
AATTCCTAATACTTCTGGAGAAGCTGGAGAAGCAGTCAAAACAGCGGTTAATCGTTTGGTGCCGAAATTGCAAACTTTGTTGGCAGCGAAGTTGTTACGCTTAACTGCAAATGAGGGTTCTTCACGCTTGGGAGTGCAAGCGGTTTTAGAAACAATTGAGCCTACCCAAGAAGTCTTAATGCAGCGAAGTACAGTTAGAGCACCTTGGCCTACTCCTAAAGTTAGTTTATCATCAACTGCACCCAAAGAAGGAATCGCTCAATTACCGATTAGCAGTTCTATTCAGTACAAAATACATAATTACGGCGATGCACCAATTTACTTTATTTTGTTAGGAATTGATGCTAATGGTAGCCCGATCGCTCTCCTTCCTGCTAGATCGACAAATAATCTTAATGAAGAAGGTAGCAAATCTTTTGCTACTGAAGTAATTATCCCTGGCGAAACTACCATTATTCCCGCTAATAATAGTCCGTTTAAATGGGTTGTTCAAGGGCCTCGTGGCGTGGTAGAAATTCAATTAATCTTCAGTCGTGCGCCTTTTTCCCAAACTTTAGCAACTTTGGAAGATGCGAAAATTTCCGCTTTTGGTCGTTTAACTACTTTACCAAATTCGTTGGATGTAGCTCGGTCAATTTTAGAAGATTTACATCAAGCTAGTGGTAAGATGGCAGAAGCGATCGCTGCGGCACCAGATACCTGGGTTTTGGATGTCAATAATTGGGCAACTCTCAGCTTTATCTACCAAGTAGTTTAACAAGATGAAAAATCATCTATTTCTCACTAAACTCGCTGTTCTAGGAATGACGCTGTTTCCAGTTGATGCCACTGCACAACCAAAATTACAGCTAGTTTCGCTAACAGTTACTTCTCCCCAAATTATCGCCCAAAATTTATCCGATCGCGAACGTCGAGAACTGCAAATATTGCGCCAAGAAAGGCAAAGTGTTCAGCAGGAAAAGCAAAGTATTCAGCGAGAAAAAGAAATTCGCAACTTGGTGCAAGCAGAAGTCGATCGCGCTTTTAATCGCACTACTAGTTTAATCAATTTTCTTTTATTTGCGATCGTTTTATTTCCCCTATCTCTTGGTTTGGCGCTTTGGTGGTTGCGTCGGAGTATCAAAAATCAATTAATTGCCGAAGTTAAACAGGAATTAGAAACAGAAGTTGCCCAGCAAGCTGCTACTTTCAAACAGGAAATCACTCAGTTACAAGGAGAATATGTTTCTTATTTCTCGCAGCTGCAAGCTTGGGCAAATTCTCATTCGGGAATTGCCGATAATTATGTCAGCGAAACCCCGGAAAATACGCATTTTATTAATTCGGAAAATCACCATTTTATTCCCGGTGAAACTCATACTTTAATGGCACAAGATCAAGAGGAAATCTCTAGCATAGATCCAAATGAGCTAACTGTAACCTCTGAATTAGACAATAGCCAAACTCAAGATTTAACTATTGAGTATTATGTGAATTTAGGTAATACTTATTTGGCAAAAAGTCGCTATCAAGACGCTATTGATGCTTACAATGCAGCTTTGAAAATAGAGCGTAATTCACCAGAAATTAGATATCAAAATGCTAAAGCTTATGCTTTAAGAGGTAGTATAAATCCCGCCCTTGGTAATTTGCAATGGGCGATCGATCTCGATCCTCAATACAAAGAAATTGCCCAAACTGACCCAGCTTTTGATTATATTCGCAATGATGAGCAATTTCAACAATTAATTAATGATTGACAAAAACTTCCATTAATTCTTTAAATAGACTATAATAAAATTATAAAGTTTACATGAGGCATCCCATGAGCTACAGCAAAACACAAGGGAAAACCCTCAAAGTCAATGAAAACCTTTGAAGTAAAAGTCCAAAGTGATCTCAGGTGAAGTTCAAGCCCATATTCCCCACGATCGGGGTTAATGGATTGACACTGCAAAGGCAGTTAGCTACACCATAGATCAACAAGGACTTATCAATAAAAACGCAATTCAGCCTGATATATATCCATCAGAGTATCCTTTACCAAAACAACAACAGCAATATGTTTTCCTGGTGACAGAAACTAGGATAGTTTCTTGTCGCACTAATACTTTTGCCTTCATTGTTAAGGAATACAAGCTGTTCAATTGAACAATACAGTTTTGCTAATTGCGATCGAGACAGCTTTAACTATCAGCAATCGAGTTTGACATTGATGCAATTATATTTTCTGTTCTAGGAAAATCGCATCAATCTGTCGCTGCTGAGTAATTCAAAACAATTCAAACTTAGGAGTTTTCTTATCTATGTCTTTTACTACCGAATCTGCTCAGTCTATCTTTCCTGATACTCAGATTGCTACGATTGTTCCAAACACGATCGAACAATTCAACAAACTTACAGCCGAAGATCAACTGGCGTTAATCTGGTTTGCCTTTACTGAAATGGGCAAAACCATTACTATTGCAGCGCCAGGAGCCGCCAATATGATCTTTGCTCAAGGCATTCTCAACGAAATTAAACAGATGTCTCCTGGGGATCAAACCCAAGTCATGTGCGATTTAGCAAATCATACTGACACACCGATTTGCCGATCCTATGCCTCCTTGAGCATGAATATCAAGCTCGGCTTCTGGAATCAGCTGGGAGAATGGATGGAACAGGGAATTGTCGCCCCCATTCCTAGCGGCTATCAGCTTTCTCCCGATGCCAGTGCAGTGCTAACATCCATCAAAAAAGCCGATTCAGGACAGCAAATCACTATCCTCCGCAATATAGTACTGAACATGGGGTTTAACTCCAAAGATTCAGACCAACCTAAAAAAGTTGCAGATCCTGTGGTTGTTCCTACTGAGATGGCAAATCGAACTCAAGTCAAAATTGAAGGAGTGAGCGATCAAACGGTTTTAAGCTACATCAACAACATGAATGCCAACGATTTTGAAGCGGCGGTTAACCTCTTTGTACCCAATGGTGCTCTACAACCCCCCTTCCAAAAAGCGATCGTTGGTCGTGAAGCAATTCTTGCCTATATGCGAGAAGAATGCCAGGGACTTAAGCTGATGCCAGAAAGAGGCATTGTTGAGACAGCAGAAAAAGATTACACCCCCGTCAAAGTGACAGGCAAAGTTCAAACTCCCTGGTTTGGTAGCAGTGTCGGTATGAACATTGCATGGCGGTTTTTGCTTGATTCTGAAGGTAAGATTTTCTTTGTGGCGATCGATCTATTAGCTTCCCCAAAAGAACTGTTGAACCTAGTACGCCGTTAGTAAGTTAATTTCTGACCTGTAACTCTAGACCTTTGCACTGATATTTAATTTCTGGACTATCAAAGCAGGGGTCTAGGCTGTTAATCAACAACATTTTTAACCAGTTTTTTCCAAAAATAATTGAGGAATTGTTATGTCCAAGGAACAAAAAGGCAATAGAGAAACTAAAAAGCCAAAGGCAGTTTCTGATGGAACTAAGAAACAAAAGAAAGACCCCAAAAGACATGATAGGTAATAGGCTATCAACCATTTAATTACTTATTGAGGTTGCCGGGGAGCAGGGGAAAGGGTGAGAGCAATTTTTTCTGTTCCCAAATCATCAAATTTAAATTCAAAACAGCTTATTAAGCCATTCCGTTTCTTTGAATACTTTAAATATAACGTTGGAGTTTGTATGTCTTTTTCCTTAAGTTCCGGTGTTCTTGTTACTATTATTGGTGAAGCTGTATTGCAAGATCAGCTAATACATCTGCTCACAAAATTGGGTGTTTCGGGCTACACAATTATTCCAGCACAAGGCTCAGGCAGTCATGGCAGACGAATGGGTGATATGGCTGGGTATAACACCAATATTGAGATCAAAACTATCGTTGCCGCAACCACATCAGACCAATTACTGTTAGATTTGGGGCCACTTCAGGCTAACCACGCTTTAATCGCTTTCCGGCAATCTGTAGATGGTTTGTTTGATTAAAAATAGCTGTACTTTTATTCAGCAGACCGTAGAGACATTTCATAAAATGTCTCTACATCTTATTTTTTGATTTAGCTATTTTTACTAAATACTTTCTCCTAGCTATTAAGTAAAAATTTGACTTTTCTTGCTCGAAAAATCACCTTCTCTTACTGATTACTAATTGCTAAAGTATCTCCAGATTTATCAGCTTATGGTAGCAGGCTTTTATACAAAACTTACCATTATTTCAAATATCCTAATAATAGTTAAAGTTTATTTGTAAATTATCAAACTTTGGCTACATTTTGTATATTGTGAAACTGATGACTATAATTATAAGCGATACTCTTAAGGTAAATACTAATAGCAGTTGTGGACAAAAAATAATTATCTGGGTATGAAATCTCCTCCTCTGTTTATTCGGTTACAACCCTTGTGAAGGCTACTTGGTATTGATTTACAGGAGGTGTTACTTATGAAAATAGAACGACCAAACTCGAAACTACCCACTGCTGAAGAATTGCAAGACTTAGAAAAACTGAAAAAAGCGATCGAACAAGTAATTGCCAATGGCAGAGTTAGTAAAGCAGAGTGCGAAAGAATTAAAGGCATGATGTGGGCAGATGGCAAAATTACCCCAGAAGAACTGGAGTTATGCCGCACAATGATTTACAGCAAAATTAGTGCAGGGGAACTGGAGTGGGAGTATTAGGGACTGGGGACTGGGTACTGGGGACTGGGGACTGGGTACTGGGGACTGGGGACTGGGGACTGGGTACTGGGTACTGGGTACTGGGTACTGGGGACAAGGTGAATTTTTCTACCCTGCCCCTCTGCCCCTCTGCCCCTCTGCTCCTCTGCCCCTCTGCTAGCTTATTCCCATTCGATCGTCCCAGGTGGTTTAGAAGTAATGTCGTAAACTACGCGGTTAACTCCAGAGACTTCGTTGACAATCCGATTAGAAATTAGTTCTAATAAATCGTAAGGTACTCTTGCCCAGTCTGCGGTCATGCCATCTTCGCTTTTCACGAAACGGAGGACGATCGGATAAGCATAAGTCCGTTGATCGCCCATTACGCCGACACTACGGATGGGTAGGAGGACGGCGAAAGCTTGCCATAACTCGCCGTACATTTCGTGACGGTTGATTTCTTGACGGACGATTAAATCTGCATCGCGGAGAATATCTAACCTTTCGTCAGTAACTTCGCCTAAAATGCGAATAGCTAGTCCGGGACCTGGGAAAGGATGTCTGTTGACGATTTCTTCTGGTAGACCGATCGATCTTCCCACTTTCCGCACTTCGTCTTTAAACAGTTTCCGCAATGGTTCAATTAACTTAAATCGTAAATCTTTCGGTAAACCGCCGACGTTGTGGTGACTCTTAATTTTCACTGCTACCCGTTCCCCAGTTTTGGGATCGACGTTAGTATCAGCAGATTCGATTACGTCAGGATAAAGTGTACCTTGGGCGAGGTAATCAAACGGACCCAATTTTCTTGATTCTTCCTCAAATACTCTAATAAATTCGTGCCCGATGCGACGGCGTTTTTCTTCAGGATCGGTAACTCCGGCAATTGCTTGTAAAAAGCGATCGCGTGCGTTAACATACTCTACCGGAATGTGGAATTGTTCGTGAAACAATTTTACCAACCTTTCCGGCTCATATTTCCGCATGAACCCTTGATCGATAAACATACAAGTTAGCTGATCCTCGATCGCTCTGTGTAGCAAGAAAGCTAATGTAGAAGAATCTACACCGCCAGAAAGCGCCAATAATACTCGTTTATCGCCAACTTTCGCCCTAATTTCCCGCACAGATTGTTCTACGAAAGCGGCAGTTGTCCAGGTTGGTTCGCAGTCGCAAATGTGATAAACAAAGTTACGGATTAAAGCTAAACCGCAAACTGAGTGAACTACTTCTGGGTGGAATTGTACACCGTAGAGATGTTTTTCGTGATTGGCGATCGCAGCGCAAGGAGTATTCGCCGTGTGTGCCAAAATTTCAAAACCTTCTGGCAAACTTGTGCAAGAATCTCCGTGACTCATCCACATTGTCGAACCATCTTCGACATTGGTCAACAAATCCGTGGGATCGTCAATAATTAGTGATGCTTTGCCGTACTCACCTCTTTCGGCGCGTTTCACTTCGCCACCGAGTTGTTGCACCATTAACTGCATTCCGTAGCAAACTCCCAAAATTGGAATGCCTAACTGCCAAATTCCGGGATCGCAATGAGGTGCGCCTGGGTCATAAACTGAATTAGGGCCACCGGAAAGAATGATCCCTTTGGGGTTGAGTTGTTTGAGTTGTTCGACGCTGGTGCGATAGGAAAGAACTTCGGAATAAACTTGAGTTTCACGAATCCGACGTGCAATTAATTCGGAATACTGAGAGCCAAAGTCCAAAATTACGATCATTTGGCGGTTCAGTTCAGCCAAAGATTCGGTAGCAAGCGGTTGAGATGTCTGTACTGTCACTGAATAAATCCAAAAAGATAGAGTGTTGAGATGGGAAAAGGTTAAAGGGAAAAGGTTTGTATTTAACTTTCCTCCTTCCCTTGGTACAAAGCTGAAAGTTTGTCTTCTTTTACCTTTGTTAAAAATTCCTAAAAATGTATATAGATTTTACAAGCTTGATGTCAAAAAATTACATCTTACCTAATATCTTAGAGATATTCTTACCAATTTAACATAGCTGATTGAGTTGTTTAGTCCCAATTTTACTTTTAACGATAATTTGCCGTTGACGATCGAACAAAACTGAGCCAACACTCACTTGTTGTTGAATCTGATTATAGATGTAAGTTTGGGTGCGATCGTCAATAGCTTGAGCCAGAGACTGATAAACCTGTTCTACCCAATTGCTGCCATTTTCGCGATCGCAATCCCGAAGATAATTCAAAGCTGCATCAGCCGTTAACTCAGCAAAAACCCTTTGCAGTTCTGAAGTTGGTAAACCTAGTTTGGCACAATGAGCCGTAAAAATTTCTTGTCTCCCATCTGCCAAATAATGATGGGTGTGAAAAATTCCTCCTGCCAACTTGATCAGTTTACCGTGATAACCAAACAGCAAAATTTCCCTAACTCCCTGTGCTCCCGCTTCTACCAACATTGGCCCTAACCAGTTAGCTGTCTTAACTAATCTTTCTGGTGAAACGCCAAGCTTAGTTGCAAAGTGTAAACCATTTTCCCCAATGCAGAAGACGAGGGCAGGGGGGCAAGGGGGCAGAGGGGCAGAGGGGCAGGGGGGCAGGGAGGAGTTATTCAGTTTTTTAATTTTTTCTCGGAGTTCTTCTAAAGAAAGGTCTAGTTGACTGGAGGCACTTAGGGGGTGAGAGATGCCGCTGGTGCCTAGTAGGGAGAGTCCTTCGACGACTCCGAAAGCGGCGTTGGAAGTGCGATCGGCTAATTGTCTTCCTTCTGGCAAAATAATCGTAACTGTAATTTTCTCCTCTGGTGTAAGCAACTGCGTCAAATTCACCTGTAAAAGCTGCCTTGCATAAGCATAAATCGCCGCCTTTCCCTCAGCCTCAATTATTCTGCCAATTCCTTCCCCACCCTTCAAAGTAATCTGGGTTGCTGGAAACTCGCCAGTGAGTTTTGAGTTAGGAACTGAGTTTTGAATTAAGGAGTTTTCTTGCTTCCCTACTCCTGTGCTCAACTCCACCAGCGCCCAAACAGGTGTATTTCTGGTCATGTCCAGGTTATCTCCAGGGTCGCTGCGGGTAATGGCTAAGGCTGTATTTTCACTAATGCCGCTGACTTGTTCGATCGCAATTTCTACAGATTCGGCTGGATTAACTAAATTTACCTTGACTGATGCGATCGGTTGACGTTGTTTTAACCATTGCAAAGCTGCGATCGAACTAGCAGCAGCAAACACTGGTAAAGTATAGCCAGCACGGGGTTTCTCTTTAGTCATTTATCAATTAGTACTTGATTATAAAAATATTTAGACTCTTAATTATATACATTTGTAAGACAATGGACAATTTATAAATTGTCCCTAAATTCAATCATTGTGATTTAAAACACAGGTTAATTGTGATTGATAAGCAACCCATAACAGTTATTTTAGTTCAGGCTATATAGTAAGAAGGGATAATAAGTTGTTTTTAAACGAGGCATAAATTTTACCTTTGATTCTTTCTCTGCACTCACTGGAGATTCCCATGCAACCTCTCATGGACTTGATCCCCAATTTCTCTCACTTAGACAACAGCGTAGAAGAAAAACGCCCCCGTACTGTTGTACTCAGACCTAATGGTTGTCTTGATAGTCTGAGTAGTCCGACGTTTACCAAAGCTCTCGAACAAGCTTTACAGCTAACCACTGATACTGTGGTTGTAGATCTTTTATGGGTAGATACTGTAGAAGCTGAGGGAATTTCTAGCTTAATTGCAGGTTTAGAACAAGCTTCTGCTTTAGGTAAAACCCTCTCTTTGCGATTCATGGATGTAGCGACACAAGCAGCAGTTGAAACTGCGTACCATCGTCAGTGCGTCTAAAGCTTTTCTCTCCATAATAACGATCGAGCTTGAGCTTTTATTAAGTAGTTACAATCAGCCTCATCTACTTTTAAGTAGGTGAGGCTGATTGTTTATTTGGGTACAGGGAACAGAATGTTCTGCTTTAGACTGATAAGCAGAAATTTAGTATTACTTAATACTTCAGCTTTTTTCCTTTGTTAATACTTTGTCTAACCTTCTAGAATCAGAGTTATTGTAGTTTGCTTAATCTGGTAAAAGTGGTTAATATAGTTTTCGATCGATAGCTCATCTTTAAGGTTATGCAGAGAAGGAGCAACAAAAAAAATGGCTGGAGATTGTTAATAAGTTAAAGTCAAAAGGGCATACTTTGAATTAGAAAACTATTTGGTTAAATATGCTTTTACCAAAGTATTGGTTGATGCCTCATTTCCTAAACACTTGTCCCTGCTCATCTTTTTTTTGTTAACTTTTTAACCAACGGGTGACAGACAACTATCTGAAGATTGGACTTTTGTCTCGCAAGATTAAAGAATACCTATTCCTGTAGCGTGCTGTTTAGTAAGCAGCTTGATGTTTATTGTTCATTTATTACCAACCTGAGAGCCAATTCTACAGGATTTTATTTAACAAGCGTGAGGAAATAAGTGGTTGCCTATTCCAATTTATCAAGCCCGGTAGAGAGCGAAGTTATTACAGAGAGTTTGATTGTACCGGAATCGGTACTGGTATCAACAACTCCGGCTAAGTTTACCAAAGAAGAAATTCGGACAAGTTTAAAAGCATCTACCTGCGATGGTATTTTTGCTGCGATCTTTTCCAGTATTACTACTGGAGTTTTGTTGAGTAATCTGCTGCTACAATTGGGCGCTACTCCCACACAAATCGGGATGTTGTCTTCAGTTCCAATGGTAGTGAATTTACTGCAACCTGTAGGAGCTTATATTTCTGGATTCCTTACTAGTCGCTACTGGTACGGTTTCTGGGTGTATGGGATTGCTCGATCGCTCTGGTTAATTTTAGCGATCGCCATTGCCTTTCCCAAACTCGGCAGTAATAATTACAATTTAGTTCAACTGACACTGGCGATCGTTTTTGCCAGTAATTTTTTAGCAGCATTTGGAACTGCTTCTTGGTTCAGTTGGATGGCGAAGTTAGTTCCCGAAAAACTCCGAGGCAGATATTTTGGCATTCGCAATAGTGCCGCTAGTTTGGTGACACTAATCGGTGTGCCGTTAATCAGTTTAATCATATCAGCTTGGCCTGGGGGAATGCTCCAAGGTTATAGCTTATTGCTGTTTTTTGGTGTGATCGCTGGCTTAGTTAGTTTGTGCTGTCAGTTTTTCATGACTGATGTCAACCCAAAAGCTGAACTAACCACGACAAATCAAGTTTTAGAAGAGAACGATCGACAATCTTTAATTACCACTCTGCGGTTTTTAATTTCCCATAATTTTTTTAGATTCTTACTTTATTTCGGTTTCTGGGCTTTTGCGGTTAATGTCGGCAATCCCTTTTTTAATCTTTACTTGTTGGATAATTTAGATATCAATGTGACTTGGGTAACGGTGTATAGCAGTTTGTCAGCAGGTGCGAATTTATTGATGTTAGTTTTCTGGGGAAAGCTAGCCGATAAAATTGGCAATCGTCCTCTGTTAATTTTGGTGGGGATTGTCGTGGCGTTAATGCCTTTGCTTTGGTTGGGAACTGGCTATCATCCGCTTTGTCTTTGGCTGGGATTTCCCTTGTTACATTTGTTGAGTGGGGGTGTTTGGGCGGCGATCGATCTGTGCAGCAACAACATTCAAATGAGTGTAGCACCTCGCCACAATCAAGCTACTTTTTTTGCGATCGCTTCCGCTGTCGCCGGAATCTGTGGCGCTTTCGGGGCAACAGTGGGCGGTTTTCTAGCTGAACAACCAGTTTTAGGCGGTTTACCGGGAATATTCGTTCTAACTAGCGGATTACGTTTATTAGCTTTACTTCCCTTGGTGCTAGTTTGGGAACAACGCAGTTACTCTTTAAGAGCTATGTTGCAAGGTTGGCGGATGCAGTCGAAAGTAGTTGGTTAGACTGCGATCGCCTTTTTATAAAAAGCAATTCAATATATACAATATAGTGGAGTTATGCAATGAAATATTATCTTTGATCCAAATTTTAGAATTTGGTTTTATCAACAAGAACAAGGATTTCAAGATGAGACATTTGCTGTACTAGGTGTATTGGCGGAATTTGGCCCAACACTTGGAAGACCGCGAGTTGATACTCTCGAAGGGTCTTGTTTCAATAATATGAAAGAGCTTCGGATTCAATATAAAGGAGAACCTTGATAGACAAAATTTTATTTTATGTGGGCGATCGTAAGAAAAATTGAACCATGATTGTTCCAGTACATGAAGGGTACATAGTGTGATTACGATCCAAATTTTTTCTTTTCTGCTTTCTACCTTCTTACACTAGATCTATGAGTCTTATTGGAAATTCCACAGGCGAATGAACCAAGTTGATTATTTGCGGATTAGTTTAATCGATCGCTGCAACTTCCGTTGTCAGTACTGTATGCCGGAGGGTGCGGAACTGGATTATATTTTGCAGCAAGCCCTACTTAGCTACGAGGAACTGCTGACGCTGATTGAGGAAGTGTTCATCCCTGTAGGTTTTACTCGTTTTCGGTTGACTGGGGGTGAACCTTTGTTGCGTCCAAGGGTGGTGGAGTTGGTGGGGGCGATCGCATCTCTTCCCCAAACTCAAGATCTCTCAATGACTACTAACGCTTTTTTACTCGCACCGCTGGCGCAAGACCTTTACAACGCTGGTTTGCGACGAATTAATATTAGTTTGGATTCTCTCGATCCAAAAACTTTCGATCTGATTAGTGGTAATCGCGGACGTTCTCGCTGGGAACAAGTTTGGTTAGGGATTCAAGCTGCTTACCAGGTTGGTTTTAATCCCTTGAAACTTAATGTGGTGGTGATTCCAGGGGTAAACGATCGCGAGGTTTTAGATTTAGCTGCTTTGTCGATCGACCGGGAATGGCACGTCCGATTTATTGAGTTTATGCCGATCGGGAATTCGGATTTATTTGGCGATCGCGGTTGGGTAGCTTCCGAAGAGTTGCGCCAACAAATTCGATCGCGCTGGGGCTTGACAGAATCGCAAGTTCGTGGTAATGGGCCTGCTGATGTATTTAAAATTCCCGGAGCCAAGGGAACGTTAGGATTTATCAGTCAGATGTCGGAGTGTTTTTGCGATCGGTGTAACCGAATGCGGCTTTCTGCTGACGGTTGGTTGCGCCCTTGTCTATTGAACGAAACCGGACAAATTGACTTAAAAACCGCCCTCCGCAATGGTGTCAACCCTGCTGAACTAAGAGAGCGAGTCCGAGAATTACTCACAATTAAACCAGAAATTAACTTTAAAGAACGTAACTCTGGAAACACAGGGCTTTACAGGCGCACTATGTCACAAATTGGCGGATAAGAGAATTTTAGATTTCAGATTTTAGATTTTCGATTTTAACTGCAATCCAAAATCTAAAATCCTAAATCTAAAATCCTTAAGCTTGGCGTGAGTAGTACTCAACCACCAGTAGTTCGTTAATTTGAAGCGCCACCCATTCTCGCTCAACTACACCGTTAACTTTGCCAACCATCTTAGTTTTATCGAATTCTAAATGGCTGGGTAAGTTAGCCAAACCAGGATATTGCAGGTTTGCTTCTGCCAACTTGCGAGAATGATCCCGATCTCTGACGCTAATTACTTCGCCCGGTTTGCATTGGTAGCTAGCAATGGTAACTTTGCGACCATTAACTGTAATGTGACCATGATTTACCATTTGGCGAGCCGCTGGGATGGTAGGAGCCAAACCCAAACGGAAAACAGTGTTGTCTAAACGCATTTCTAGTAATTGCAGCAACACTTGTCCGGTAGAACCTGTGGCGCGACGAGCTTTCCGCACATAACGCAGGAGTTGCCGTTCTGACACCCCGTAGTTAAAGCGCAGTTTTTGTTTTTCTTCTAAACGAATTGCATACTCAGAACGTTTCTTCCGGTTTGCACCATGTTGCCCTGGAGGGTTAGTTTTTCTCGCTGACTTACGAGTTAAGCCGGGAAGATCTCCCAGGCGACGAACCACTCTGAGGCGTGGGCCTCTGTATCGCGACATCTCGCTTCCTCTCTAATATCCAGATCAAATTTTACCCAGAATTTCTAGTATATAGTTAAATTACCAATTTGTTTAGCTGGGCAATCATAAATTTTACCTTAGTTTAGAAACAAAAGGGAGATCTAGTTTCTGTAGATTTGAGTTTCTTTGCACAGAGGGGAAAAAAGATTGTCAATTTGTTCGAGAGCTTGACTAAATAGCCAAATTATTGCTCATGCCTCATCAAACCGATCTAAGTTGAGGAAGATTTCCCGGATTGACAACATCTGTAGTCTCTTGGTAATGTGTGAGAAATGCCGAAAACCAAGGCTAAAAACTTACTGGTTTGTAAACCACAGTCGATTCAAAACTAGCCAGCCTGTAAAAAGGTCGAACGGAAATCCACGATTCGTTAAATAGGTGGAAAATAGCGGATGAACAATGGCTAAAAGCTTCAGCATTTTTAGAATACAAAGGAGTAGGGTGGGCTACACCCGAATTTACGCCTGTGGACAAGAAGTAGCCGTCTACCTTGGAAGAAGCAGGAAGCAGACCCTCTAGAAATTATCCATTTCTAGTTGAATGGTGATACTTAAGTAAGTTTAGCCAAGTTTTGTGTAGCAGTAACTATAGTTCTTATGATTCCAAGTGCCCTTATTTTTGAGTAGAACTAGCATGAGAATGCTGTTTCGTTCTTTTGCCCCTTCTTGGGCTACCCTGTTGTTGTTAACGGTTGCGATTCCCAGCAAATCTTTGGCTGTGGAATCGAACGCTTTTGATTATGACTTTAGGACTTGTGGAGAAGAGTTGGCGCGTGCGGGTATTCCTGACGCGGTGATTTCAGAAGCTTGTTCTGGCTCACTTTATCCGCGAGAGTTAACTACTTGTGTTTTAACTATTTACAGACAAACGGACATTTCTCCAGAGGCTGCACTTAGTAGCTGTAGACAAGTCCGACGACCCCGTGAGTTAGGCAATTGTGTGGCTAATATTAGTTTGAATACTACTGGGGGTTCTCCTGGCGCAATTTTAGATAATTGTCGTCGGAGTTTGTTACCAAACCGTTTTGGTGAGTGTGTTGTCGGTTTAGTTCGATCGTTAAATGCGGCAGTGGCTCCGGTGATGGCAAATTGTATTGATGGTAGCGATCGCCCTCAAGATTTCTACCCACCGGGAGCTTATCCTTTGCAGGAAGCACCCCCGCAGCCACCCTTGATTGTTCCCGCACCAACCACTCCCTTACTCACACCATCCGATCCCACCACAGTTCCGCCATTGCCAAATCCTTAGTTTTAATCGCAATTTTTGATTTTTTGATTTTCCGTCTCTATCTTGGGGACGGCTTTTTATTGACACAAAAAGTAAGTGATATGTATCACAGTTTTAGCTAATTTTGCTCACAGTAAAAAAATGTTTTGTCTCACAATATATGCTTTTTATTAATCACATTTAATTGCTCGTTTGCATCACTTTGAATCTGATTAATTTCAACGATATTATAAGTATCGAATTCAAGTTTTAATCATGCAGGTTCAACTTCTACCCAATGCTATTTCTGAGTTATACGCTCAAGTTAGTAATTCTGGACAACTTACTTTAGCCGATCGCTATGGATTAATGGCAGCTGTGTTGGATGAATCTTTGGATGAGGAACAAAGAATGGCTGTGAATCGAATTATTTATGGCATACACAAAGGAAAGTTAGTGATTGTAGATGAAATCTCTAGCCTTTCTTATTGATTTGCTTGGTTTTCAGCCTTTCTAAAGCTCTAAATTGATGATAATTAATTTTACCTATATTAAATATATAAATACCTACTTCCTAATCCACTAATCCTATGACAAACTAAATATATACAATCTCTCTCCGCCTGTCTAACTAGTAACTGAGACAGGCTTTTTTAATGTTTAAAAGATTTTGACTAGACAAAATAGTACACCTGTACTATAATGGGATCGAGTTGAGTGATTAAGCCAACCTTTTTGAGGAATTGGCTAGTGAAAAATGTTGTAGAGCATGGATGCGGGTTTTTGCTGATGAATAAGCACTATATTCTCAATCTTAATCCTCACGCAAAGCAAGAGTGGGATCGTTGTACTTTGCGAGATCCGTTAACAGCTAAGCGCCCAGATTTCGCGAAGTTGATTGCAGAAGCGGTAGGAGGAAAACCAGGTTCTTATTTAGTTTCTGTGCAGATTGAAGTTGAAGTTTTGGATAAAGCTGGATTGCCACAATCTGAGCAATTAACTCTTAGTTTGCCGGAAATTGCGGCTCATTCTCAACCGCAGGAATTGGTTGCTTAGTCAGTTGTTGTAGTTGATTTAATGTTTGCTGGCTACTGTTTCTGAGGATAAGTTTTAATGCTCAAGCTGAGTGATTATCCGGTGGCGATCGCTAGAACTGCCCAAGCGATCGCAGAATTAGATTATGAGTTGTCTGCATTGCGTCAAGTAATTTCTGCTTTTGAATGCAAAGCAGATCTGATAGTTGGAAATGATGCTAACCTGAAAAATGATACGCAACGGAAAGCACGGAGATTTGCATTACTGCAAGTTAATCAAGAATACCAAAAAGCTCAGGAACTCTCCGCCAAATTAGCAACAGAAAAAACTAATGCTGTTGCTCATTTAGAATATCTGAGAAATCAGTTCAGCGTTGCCAAACTAGAAGCAAGGTTAATGATTGCCCAACAACTTTCTGGGTTGGAAGTAAGAGAATTTGCAGGTTTTTAAATACTAATAAAGTTTCTCCTTTGGGTGGCGGTAGGGCTTTTTGTCCTACTGTTTTTTTTGAATTTGTAGGGGCGGGTTTAGCAGAAAAGTTGGTAGTCATAACAGAAGAATTAACAACAAAACCCGCCCTGAAAATTTGTCGGGAGAGCATCAGATGGTTGTTTGTTAGGAGAATCAGAATTAACAACAAAACCCACCCAATAGACAACAAAGAAGTTGTCAGGGCGGGTTTTGTCGAGAAATTGTCTGTAGGCGATAAAGGTTATCTGCTAAACCCGCCCCTACGACCCTACTTAGTTTCCGATATCCGAAGTCCGCCGATATTTTGACAGAAGAAAGTGGCGTTATTTTCGGGGTTACGGTTAATTAGTTCGATGATTTGTCCGGGGGAATTTCTTAGGAACCATTGGGAGAGTGTATCACCAATTACAGGATCTAAAGATAGGGGTGTAAAGTCTTTTTCTTGCCAATTTAAAGCTGCTGTTTGTAAGTTGTCAACTTTAATGGCTACGTGATGGACGGCTGCTAGTCCTCGTTCTTGGATAAAGCGATCGGTAAAGTCGCCTTCTGCGTGTGGTGCTTGTAAAACAACTAAACCACCTGAAGGCATTAATATGGTTTCTAAATGTATCCACAAATCGGTAGTGAGGTTATAGTTTTGGGGACAGAATTCTAAGGGAAAAATTCCCGGCCCTTCGACAATTTTGCCTTGAAATTTAGCTAAAGCTGCGGCATAATTTTCTAAGCTTGTAAAGTCAGGGAAGCTGACAACTAAGTGGTCTACTTCTACGGGGTTGCCGTAAATTTCGGTGTGAAAAGACCACTGGGCAAAAAATTCTGGTGTGGCATAACCGGGTTTAAATTCTAGTAAGCCTGATGTTTCCCGAAATGGTGATTCCCCAGTGGGAAATTTTCCTTTGCTAGTCTCTACTTGTTTCATGGTTTCGCTAGTGTTTATTTGCCGAAAAGTTAGTCGAGTAAGTCGGGTTGTTCTTGTACAATTAGGTCGTAAAGTGGTTGAAAACTAAACCAACCCATGTGATGTGAACCTACTTGTTTGGCGGTTAAGCTGGCGTAGTTTGGTTCGATCGAGATTGGTTTGCCAGCTGCTTGTGCCATTAGTTGTACTTGACAAGAACGCTCCATAGTGATAAACCACCAAGCTGCTTCGTCGATAGTATGACCTACGGTGAGAAGTCCGTGGTTGCGGAGGATGAGGGCTTTGCGATCGCCCAATGTCCCAGCAATTCGTCGCGCCTCCTCAATTTCCAGCACAACTCCGGTATAGTCATCGAACAAAGCGTGATCTCCGTAAAAGGAGCAAGCGTCCTGAGTCAAAGGATCGAGAAGACGACCTAAACTAGACCAAGCTTTGCCGTAGGGGGAATGGGCGTGGGCGGCAGCTACTACGTCAGGACGGGCGGCGTGAACTTGAGAGTGAATGGCAAAAGCGGCTTCGTTGACGGGTTTGTTTCCTTCAATCACTTCGCCTTGGTGGTTGACTAAAATTAAATCGCTGACCCGGATTAGCCGAAAGTGCATTCCAAAAGGGTTGACCCAAAAATGATTCGGGTTTTCCGGGTCACGGGCGGTAATGTGTCCGGCGATACCTTCACTAAAACCAAATTTGGCGAACAGACGAAAAGCCGCGGCGAGACGTTGTTTGCGGTGCAGACGTTCGGCTGCAATTGATGTAAATGTAGGCGGTTGCGGAACAACTTTGGGAACTCTAACATTAACCATAAGTTTGCTTTTTTTGGGGATACGGTACAGAGGATTAATGAAACCTCTGTACTTAGTTTAACGAGGTAGTTTTTATTTTTCCAATTGGGCGAAATAGTAGTTAGTTACCTATTGATTGAGATGTGGTAGATATTGGTAAACTGATTAACAATTAAAAAATTTGTCAGAATTAGAATTAGAGAAAGTGATTATTTTTTTTGTACTACAGCAAATTGTTAATCAATTTCGGAAAATAGCGACAACTATCGCCAGATATATTTTTAGCTTCTGATACCAATTATGATGTCAAAAAACAACTTACCTGAGACAGAAAAAGCTCAAGAAACCCGAAAATATGCTTCGGCTTGCTTAATTTTTAATCCGGTTGCTGGCAGAGGAAACCCGGAAAGAGATTTAGAATTAATTGAGTCAATTTTAGAGCCGAAATTAGAGTTGGATATTCATTTTACTAGTGAAGAAATAGGTGCGGCTCAGTTGGCGGGTGAAGCTTTGGAAAGGGGTGCAAAGTTAATTATTGCCTCTGGGGGTGATGGTACTGTTTCGGCGGTGGCTGATGCTTTAATTAGTAGTAATGTGCATCTGGCTGTAATTCCTCGTGGTACGGCAAATGCTTTTGCTGTGAGTTTGGGAATTCCTACTAATATTCAAGGTGCTTGTGAGGTAATTTTAGCAGGAATTACTAGGGTGATTAGTACGGCTCGTTGTAATGGGAAACCAATGTTACTTTTGGCGGGGATTGGTTTGGAGGCGGAAACTATTGCTCAAGCTGACAGAAGTTCTAAAAATAGATTGGGAATTTTGGCTTATATTTTGTCAGCAATTAACCAATTGCAAGATTTAAAATCTTTTGAAACTCGCTTAGAAAGGGATGAGGAAGTTATTAGTTTTTCGGCGGTGGGGGTGACGGTGGCTAATGTTGCGCCGCCTACTTCTATTTTGGCTCAGGGGCCGGCTAATTTGGTTCCTGATGATGAGTTTTTAGATGTGACAATTTTTGCTCCGGTAACTATGCTGAATGCGATCGCAGCTTCTTATCATTTGTTACAAACTGCTTTTACTGGTACACCTACAGAACGCAACGATATCGGCTACCTCCGTGTGAAAAAAGCAACAATTGATACTGACCCTCCGCAAAAAGTTGTTGTGGATGGGGAAGTGATTGGAACTACACCTGTATTTGTGGAAGCGATTCCTCACAGTTTAATTATCATGGTACCGGAGAGCCAAGCTGCTGCACCTGTGGAAAAGTTGAATGGATTACCTGATTTAACTGTTGAGTCAATGAAAGATAACAATTTGTCTAATAGTTACAGCGAGAGTCCAGAAAGCTGATACCCTAAATTTCAGCAGGGTATTTTTGGAAGTTAAAGATTGAAAAAGCGTTCTAATTACAGGTTACTGATTCCATACATTGTTCCTGAGTGGAAAACGATCGCTCTGGCATTAGTTTGCACTCTAGCATTTACCGTATTTTGGCCGATTTTGGCGAATTTGGCGGGTCAATTCGCGAGATATATTGGTCAAGGTAACTTGCAGGCGATCGCCCAACTTGCAGGTATTGGTGCGATAATTTTCCTAATTCGGGGAATAGTGCAGTATGGACAAAATGCTTTAATGGCGAAAGCTGCATTAAAAATTTCTCTGAAATTACGCAGAGAAGTTTACGCTCATTTACAACAGTTAAATTTAGATTTCTTTGAAACGGCAAAAACAGGCGATTTGTCTTATCGGTTAACTGAAGATATCGATCGAATAGGCGAAGTAATTAGTAAATTCTTTCATGAATTTATTCCTTGTATTTTGCAGTTAATCGTCGTTTTAGGCTACATGATTTGGTTAAATTGGCAGTTAACTTTAGCTGCTTTGATTGTAGCGCCTTTGATGGCAATTTTAATTACTTGGTTTGGCGAAAAAATGTTGAATTATTCCCGTCGCAGTCAAACCAGGATTTCTAATTTATCAGCTTTGCTGACGGAAGTTTTTAGCGGAATTCGTTTGGTGCAAGCTTTTTCGGCGCAAGATTATGAAAATAAACGATTTTTTGTAGAAGCAGAACAGCATAGAATTGCTCGATATAAATCAGAACAAATTCGGGCGTTACAGTTTTTTATTGTGGGGGTTTTACAGGGAATTAGTGTACTGATTCTGTTTTTGTTGGGGGGTTGGCAAATTGCTCAAGGGAATTTAACTGGCCCTGGTTTTGTCAGTTATGTAACTGCGGTGGCATTGCTGATCGATCCGATATCTTTTACTACTACGAATTACAACCAATTTAAGCAAACGGAAGCATCGGTTGAGCGAATTTTTGACTTGCTGAAAGTTCAACCTTCAATTGTGGAAAATTCCGAAGCGATTAAGTTATTTTCTACTTTAGGAAAGGTGGAATATCGGGATGTTTCTTTTGCTTATTTAGCAGATAAACCAGTTTTACAAAAGCTCAGTTTATCGGCTAAACCGGGGGAAATGATTGCTTTAGTGGGAACTTCGGGTGCGGGAAAAACTACTTTGGTAAATTTGCTGTTGAGGTTTTACGATCCGCAAGGAGGGAAGATTTCAATTGATACGATCGACATCCAAAAAGTAACTTTAAAAAGTTTGCGTCGGCAAATCGGATTAGTTCCTCAAGATGTGGTTTTATTTTCAGGAACTATTGCGGAAAATATTGCTTATGGACATAGTGAATTTGATATGAATGCGGTGAAAAAAGCCGCAGAAGTTGCTAATGCTCATGAGTTTATTATCAAGTTACCGCAAGGTTATCAAACTTGGGTCGGGGAAAGAGGTGTTAATTTATCGGGGGGACAAAGACAAAGAATTGCGATCGCACGCGCCGTATTTAATAATCCCAGAATTCTAATTTTGGATGAAGCAACTTCCGCTTTAGATTCCGAGTCAGAAGCTTTGGTACAGGAAGCTTTGGAACGAATAATGCGCGATCGAACTGTGTTTGTAATTGCTCACAGATTAGCCACTGTTCGCCGTGCAACTAGAATTTTAGTATTAGAAAATGGAGAAATTATCGAATCAGGAACTCATGAAGAATTACTGAAAAAAGGTGGACGTTATGCAGGTTTTTATGCCCAACAATTTCAGTAGTTAACTAACTAAAATATTATTTGCAGAAGCTTTGTTTATTTTTAACTTCTGCCTTTTTCTACTAGCTTCTACCCATCGATAGATAGACAAAAGCAGACTCTACTGATTAAAGTCTATTGTATAGCAATCCTCTTTGAATAAAGAACTCATTCTTCTCTCTGCGTACTCTGCGCCTCTGCGGTTCCAAAAAACCGAGAGTTTGTCAATCAAATAGGGCTGCTACAACAGATAATTTGGTCAAAAACTTAACTAAAAACATTACTATGGTTGCCACTCCTCCCCCCAAATCTACTTCGCAACAGTACGAAGTAACCGATGCTGCTGAGAAAGTTCAAGAATTAGTAACCGAACCTAAACAAGACACAGAAATTGATTTAGAGTTCCTTTACACGCGAGATATTGAGTTTCGCCAAGAAACAATTTATTTTCTAGTTGTAGACCGTTTTTTTGATGGAGATCCCGAAAATAGCGAAGGGCCAAATCCCGAATTATACGACCCAGAAGCGAAAGATTGGGGGAAATATTGGGGTGGAGATTTGCAAGGAGTAATTGACAAACTGGATTATTTAAAAAATTTGGGAGTCACGGCAATTTGGTTAACTCCTTTATTTGAACAAGTGGAAGATTTATTTGTCGAACAAGCAGCAATTCACGGTTATTGGACGAAAGATTTTAAGCGGTTAAATCCGCGGTTTATTGGTGCGAATGAAAACCCATCGCTGAACCAAACTCAGGAAAGTCGAGATACGGTTTTCGATCGCCTAATCACCGAAATGCACCAGCGAAACATGAAGTTAATTCTCGACATTGTTTGCAATCATAGCAATCCCGACTTTAGCGGAAAAAAAGGCGAATTATACGACGACGGTGTAAAAATTGCTGACTTTAACGATGATAAAAATAACTGGTATCACCATTATGGCCCTGTTACTAATTGGGAAGATGAATGGCAAGTGCAAAACTGCGAACTTTCCGGTTTAGCTACTTTCAATGAAAACAATGTTGAGTATCGAAATTATATTAAATCTGCGATCGAACAATGGTTAGATCGAGGCGTAGATGCTTTACGAGTTGACACTGTAAAACACATGCCGATCTGGTTTTGGCAAGAATTTAATGCCGATATTCAAAGACATAGACCAGATGTTTTCATTTTTGGGGAATGGATTTATAGTAGTCCTTTTGATGAGCGATCGGTAGAATTTGCCAACGAATCAGGAATGTCAATTCTTGACTTTGGACTTTGTGTAGCAATTCGCCAAGCTTTAGGCAAAGGTGCAGAGGGAGGATTTCATGAAATAGAAAATATTTTTGACCTAGATTATCGATACAAAAGTGCCAATGAATTAATAACATTTATTGATAATCACGATATGCCACGTTTCCAAAGTCTCAATCCCGATCCTGAGATGTTAAAAGTGGCGATTTCTTTAATTATGACCTGTCGCGGTATTCCTTGCATTTATTACGGTACAGAACAATATTTGCATGATGATACTAATGGCGGTAACGATCCTTATAATCGCCCGATGATGAATAATTGGGATACCGACACAGAAATTTATCGTTTTGTTCGCTTACTTTCTGGTTTGCGACGGTTAAATCCGGCGGTTTCAATGGGTGGACAATGGCAAAGATTTATCACGCCTGATGTATATTGTTACGTGCGAAAATACCGCGATTCAATTTGTTTTGTGGCTTTAAATCGTGGCGCAGAAACTACAGTTCCCGAAGTGTTAACCGACTTACCTGATGGTGAACATACTTGCGCTGTGACTCGTCGTAAATTCCAAGTTGTTGAAGGCAAATTAATCGATTTACCTTTAGAAACACGAGATGTAATTGTAATTAGTCACGTTGGCGAAAGAGTGAAAGCACAAACAATTGTTCGCGCCCAACTTAACGGAGTAGATACTCAACCAGGTGAAATAGTTGTGGTAATTGGAGATTGTCCCGAATTAGGTAATTGGGATATTGCTAAAGCTTACCCATTGGAATATATCAATACTAATACTTGGTTTGGCGAAATTCCCTTCGATGAAAGTGCTGGCAAATTGATTAGTTATAAGTATGTTTTGTTGCGCGAAGGTCAATCTCCTTTGCGGGAAAATTTAGTTTGTCGCCGTTGGGTAGTTGCGAGTGAAGGTACTGTGAAATGGCGTGATATGTGGGCTAGTGGTAGGGAGTCTTAGGGAATAGGAATAGACAGGCAAGATGCCTGTCCTACAAGATACAAGATAAGTAGCCTGCGAATTGATTCGCAGGCGGATTTTTGGATTGGTGCAAAATCTTAGTAAAATGGGTAAATAATTGTGTTTTAAAAGTTTATCTGTAAAAGTATCATGTTTTCTCTAAAAGGCGATCGCCCAAATCTATACGAAACAGATTACCTGCAATGGATAGAAACCACTGTGAAAAAATTGCGGTTTGGAGACTATACCAATGTAGACTGGGAAAATTTGATTGAGGAAATTGAAGACATGGGGAGGAGTGAAAGGAGGAGTTTAAAAAGTAATTTAATTGTAGTTTTAGTTCACTTACTCAAATGGCAATTTCAACCTGAATGTAGAAGCGGAAGTTGGGAAGGTAGCATTATTGAACATCGAAGAAGAATTCGTGAAGCTATCCTCGAATCACCCAGTCTTCAACCATATTTAGAAAGTATTTTTGCTGAGTGTTATCCTCAAGCAGTTAAGCAAGCCAAAGCAGAAACAAGATTGCCATTAGAAGCATTTCCTCAGCAGTGTCCTTATGAATTAGTAGAAGTAATTAATGATGAGTTTTTGCCAGAATAAACTATCGTTGCGAAAACTTATTGGCGAACTCTGCATACTCCGGTGAGTTTAATCCTTCTTGTAATACTGTTAAAACTGTTGCCATATTTCCTGATAATAATTCATTGATTGCTAACCAAAGTCCGGGAAATACCTGACTTTTTATCACAGCATTTTCATCAGGTTGCAATAATATATATTTACCATTTTGTAACTGAAACCAATCTAATTTTTGCTCGAAAACCTGCCAAACTAAATATTCTTTTACTCCATTTCGCTGGTAAGCTTGCTTTTTATCATACAAATCATAAGACGCACTACTAGCAGCAATTTCTGCTACTAATTCCGGCGCACCTTCGATATAATCATCATCTGTAACCTGAGAATTTCCGCCTATTTCAATTCGCAGCAAAGCATCAGGTTGAGGTTCATTATTTTCATCTAATCTAACAGTAGTATTATCAAGCACACTAACTCCAGAGGTCGCTGCTTCATAAACACCCAACCATGTAATAATTCTGCCATGTGGTTGACCGTGACTTTTGGCGCGAACTGCTGCTGCCATATAAACTACTCCTTCGATTAGTTCAGCTTTTTTAATATGAGGAGATGCGGCATATCTGCGTTCAAATTCATTGCGGGAAAGGCGATCGCCACCTTCCAAAGGCGGAA
The DNA here is from genome assembly GCF_041929135.1 of Floridaenema fluviatile BLCC-F154. Taxonomy (NCBI): domain Bacteria; kingdom Bacillati; phylum Cyanobacteriota; class Cyanophyceae; order Aerosakkonematales; family Aerosakkonemataceae; genus Floridanema; species Floridanema fluviatile. Next base: position 73,594 of record NZ_JBHFNS010000018.1, read on the forward strand.
CAATTAGCTTTTGAGTCACAGCCATTTTTACTGTCTCCTTTCGCTGACTAATTTTATTTTAAAAGAAGCTTGCTAAAAATGTAGAGACGTTTCATGAAAAAATGTAGAGACGTTTCATGAAACGTCTCTACAGTAAAAGGTATTTTTTAATTCAGTCCGCGCAGGCGGACTTCGTTTGTGTAGGTGCGATTTTAATCGCCCAAACGCTTATCAACCGATCAACAATGCTGCGGGAAAATGTTGCAATGCTTCGCCAATATAGAGAGTTTTATCGCAGTTTAAACCCTGCAAAGTAATCGCATCTTTCCAACTAGTTGGAATTCCTTCGGGTAATTCAATGTGGGTATCTTGCCAAACATCTTTACCTAAAGGTAGTTCTCCGGGTTGAATTACTTTGGTTAATAAGCGAGTTGCTAGGGTAATTGCTACTTTGTTTTGATGTATTCTGGCGAAGGCGACGATGCGATCGCTAAACTTTCCCTTCACCATTAACGGTTTATAATCACCATCTTGGAAAAGTTCTAAATGTTCTTTTCTCGCTTGCAGCAATTGATAAGTCAAGAACATTTTAATTCTGCCATCTTCTTTAGTAGCAAATAGTTCTTGAATCAACTGCGAAACATCTGATTTAATCTGCTGTTTGATTTCCTGCAAATAACCAATTCGTCTTTCATATTCTACCGGACGACGATTATCAGGATCTACCAAACTTAAATCCCACAATTCATTACCTTGATAAAGGTCGGGAACTCCCGGAGAAGTGTTTTTCAACAACACTTGAGAAAGAGAATTAAAGATACCGTATTCAGCAATTTTTTGTTGAAAAGGACGCAGTTTTGCCAGAAACTCATTAGATTCTGGATCGGCTAAAATCTGATCCACAAAATTGAGATATCCTTCTTCATAAGCACTATCAGGTCTTAACCATGCTGTATGAACTTTAGCTTCTCTCACTGCTTTAATTACATAATCTTTCACCCTTTGGACAAACTGAGGAAACTCTTTTTCATCAAACGGAAAAGCACCAATCAGCGTTTGATAAAGGAAATATTCGTCATTTGCATCTGGTACGGGTTTACTATGAATTACAGTTTTCTTGGAATGATTCATTTCACTCCAACACCAGACATTTTCTTCCCATTCTGATGCTATTTCCGACAAAACATTGATTCGCGTCCGAACATCTTCACCTCGTTTAGTATCATGAGTTCCTGTTGCATTCATCGAATGTAACCAATTAGCAATTCTTCGCTGATTAAACTCATGAAACTCTACCGGAGTAACGCCAAAACTCCCTGGATTTCCGCCTACTTCATTCAGAGAAATTAAGCGATTATAGTTATAAAAAAGTGTATCTTCTACACCTTTTGCCATCAAGGGGCCAGTTAGCTGCTGAAACTTCATAACAAAGTGATAGCGATCGGCTTTTTGTTCCTCATTCAAATAACTTTCATCTTGGCGTAACAGCAACTTCTCTAAATAGCCAAGTTCCTTTACCAACAATGGTACATTACACTTAGCTTTTTCAATTGTTTCTTTGATGTAAGTACTATCTTCGGGGCGTACATCAGGCGAAGAAGTGTAAGTCCGATAAACTGGAAATAATGCCAATACCTCGGTTAAAACTCTTTTCAAACCATTAGCAGTAAAATCGCTTCCTTCCCTAGTTTGGGCAGAAATATGTTTCAATTTTTGGGCTAAATTATCCACATCACCCAACAAATTTTTATCAATAATTAAATGCTTTTTATCAGCAACTAAATCATGATAGGGTGTAGTTGAACCAGTGAAGGCAGAGTAAATTTCCTGAAATTCTTGTTTACTATCCCGACAGCAGAAAAGACCATTCACATAGTTGAGATAATCATAACCGCTTGTGCCTTGAATAGGCCACTCATGAGGTAAATCTTCCCCAACTAATTCTAAAATCTTTTCGGCTGTGATGTAGATATCGCCTACTTTTTCTCGCAGTTTTTCTAGGTAATCATTAGGGTTATAAAGTCCATCGATGTGATCGATTCTTAACCCGGTAAATTTCCCTTCTCTGACAAATCTCTCAATTAAAGAATGAGATCTGCCCAAAACTTTCATTTCTTCTACTTTTACAGAAATCAACTCATTGACTGTAAAAAATCTCCGATAGTTGATTTCTTCTGCGCCCACTTTCCAGAAAGATAATCGATAGAATTGTTCGGAAAGGATGCTATCTAACAAGTTAAAAGTATCTGGTTTTCCCGGTTCTCCATTGAAAAAGTCAATATTATGATCGAAGAATTCTTTAACCGATTCGTTTTGGGTGTAAAGTTCCCACAATAATGCTTTAACAAAGGCAAGTTGGTCGTATCTTTCCCTTCCTTTGAATTCTGCGGGGAGGTTTTTAATCAGATAAACTACCCCCAACAATTTCACAAAATCTGGGTGTCTTCTCCCTAATTCTCTCCCCAATTGTCCGAGATTTTGGGTCAAGAAACGAGCGTAAGATTCAATTCTAATTGGCAAGTTTAAGCCATAGTATTGAATGTTTAATCCTGATTCATCGTATTTTAATTTGATTTCGCCATTTTCCAAACATTCCCCATAAAAACAGCCGAGTAAAGGTGTAAGAACTCTACCTCTAAAGCTTTCGTAAGCGTGATTCCATTCAATATCAAAAAAGTCAAAAAATTCTGAATCTGGGCCATTTTCTAGGACATCCATCAGCCATCTATTTTGGCTATCATAAGCCATGTGGTTTGGTACAATATCTTGTAACCATCCTATGTCACGACTTTGGAGATCGCTTAATAATTCCTCGAATTCTTCTGGTGTTCCTAATTCGGGATTTAATTGGGTAGGATCGACTACATCGTAACCGTGACTGCTACCAACTCTAGCTTTGAAAATCGGAGAAGCGTAGAGATCGGAAATTCCCAATTCTGCCAAATAATTAACAATTTTTTTGGCAGAGGCAAAGGGAAATTTACCATGAAATTGAATCCGATAAGTTGCGGTAGGAATTCTCATTTTAATTTGGGTTTATGCTTGGTACAGGACAAAACTTTTGGCGGGAATTGTGAGTAGTTCGCCAGGGATTAATTTATCGGGCATTGTAGCACCCGGCCCCATCCATTTACTGTCTGCTGAATCGAGTAGTTTTTGCCAACTTCCTCTGGGTGTTTCAATATCGAAGGTGAGAGTGCGATCGCTAAAATTCATCACATAAAACACCTGATTCTCATCACTGTAACGCCGCATAAATAAAAGTTTCTCTTCTTCCCGACTAGAAACTTCTAATTTCTTTTTATCCAGAACTTTCAAAGCTTCATTGATCCGGCGCAAGAAAATCAACTCTTGATAAAATTCCCAGAGAACTTTGTGTTTATCTTGATATTGTTGTTCCCAATTTAAAACACACTTATTAAACGTTCCCGGATCTTGCGGATCTTGGAAATCTTTCTCATGTCCAGCTTCCAAGAACTCATCTTTTTTAGATTTTCTCACTGCTTCAATTAAATCATGGTCTGAGTGACTAATAAAATAGAAAAATGGTGCTTCTTCCCCATATTCCTCACCCATAAACAGCAAGGGAATAAAAGGTGAAAGAATTAACGTTCCTGCGGTTAACTTTAACCCTTCAAATGAAGTTAATTTAGTCATTCGATCGCCCAAAATTCGATTTCCCGTTTGGTCGTGATTTTGAGCACAAACTACAAATTTACAAGCAGGTTCTTCCGCCGAAGAATTACCATGACGACGCTTTCTATCTGGTGAATATTGCCCAGAATAAACAAAACCTTCGCGCAAGGATTTTTCTAAATCTTTACACTTGCCATAATCTTGGTAATATCTTTGTTGTTCGCCAGTAATTAAAGTATGCAGTGCATGATGGAAATCATCGCACCATTGAGCATCAATTCCATATCCGCCAATTTCTCTAGGCTGAATAATTCTCACATCATTTAAGTCACTTTCAGCAGTTAGATAAAACTTCCTTTTTTTCTGCTCAGAAAGTGCTTTGACTCTTTCTGCTAACTCTTCTAAAAAGTGCTTGGCGCTAAAATCGTAAATGCCCTGAATTGCATCTAATCTCAGGGCATCTACATGAAAAGTATCTAACCAATATAAGGCATTTTCGAGGAAATATTCTCGCACCCCATCGCAATAAGCAAAATCTAAATTCGGTGCATCTCCCCAAGCGCCAAAATACTTTTTCGTAAAGTAAGGCCCAAATTGTCCTAAATAGTTTCCCTCTGGTCCTAAGTGATTGTAAACTACGTCTAAAATTACGGCAATTCCTTCCAGATGACAGGCATTAATTAGTTTTTTTAAGCCATTTGGCCCACCATAACTGTCTTGTACTGCGTAGGGATAAACGCCATCGTAACCCCAGTTTCTTTCGCCGGGAAATTGTGATACTGGCATAATTTCAATGGCATTAATTCCTAACTCTTTTAACCGAGTAAGTCGGGGAATAACTGCTTCAAAGGTTCCTTCTGGTGTAAAAGTGCCAATGTGTAATTCATAAATTATGTAGTCTTCTAAACGAATGCCTGTCCATTCGCGATCGCTCCAATTAAACGTACTATGATCGAATACTTCTGAAGCTTTATGTACACCTTCTGGTTGCAAATAAGAAGCTGGATCGGGAAATTCTTTAGTTCCTTCTAATTGATAAACATAACGAGTACCTGGTTCAATATTTTCTCCGGTAACTTGCCAAAAACCGTATTCCAATTGCTGCATTGGTAGCAATTGTTCATGAGGTGAAACTACTTTTACTGCTACTTCTTTGAGCAAAGGTGCCCAAACTGTGAATTGACAACGGGCATTTCCTAAGTAATTCGCGCCTACTTTGACCATTAGCTACTTTTGACTCTCATTCGTTCTCCTTAAAATACAATTATCTCAAATTCTGGGAATCTGTCTGAGAGTTGATTTTTATGTTAATATTTGACAATTTTACTTGACTGAAGCTGAATTAAATCTAAAAAATTAGCCCTCAAACACTAACTAGTGCAAGAGGGCAAATAGTACTTTTTCTTGACAGGTTTACAGCTTTTCCAAATAACTGAGGAGATCTGCCATTTCTTGTGTTCCTGGTTGAAATTGTGGCATTGGTGGAGTTTTGCCACCGATCACTTGCTGAATTATGCTTATTTCAGATTTATGCTTGGAGATACCTTGCAAGCTGGGGCCAACTCGACCATCTGCTTGTAAACCATGACATCCAGCACAGTTCATTTGAAAGATCGCATGACCCCTAACTGGATCGCCTGTCAGGGACATAACACTCTTAATATAAGGATCGGACATTTGCCACTGATGAAAAATCACCATACCCAAGAAGATCGCCAGCACTAGTGCGAGAACCAATAAGGTGAGTTGTCCAATCACGGCTTCTGGTTTAATCAGTTGCTTATTCACATGGTTGCCTAGCAAAGTAAGAATTTACTAACAATGTTTTTAATCATATACATAGCTTAAGATTTCTAGACAATTACGGCAAGCTAACGCAACGGGCTAGAGTTGGCTTCCCTTAAGTAATTCAGCTTTATCTTACCAAGCGGTAGCTAATTTTTGCTTTACACTTGGTTACTATTGGTGGTCACGCTCACTAGTAGGATAATGAAATACAGGTAATAAACGTTAACATTCAAGGAGATCTGACGTGGTAGAACCCCTACTTTCAGGAATTGTGCTGGGCTTAGTGCTAGTAACCCTCGCTGGGTTGTTTGTTGCTGCTTACTTACAGTACAAGCGTGGTAATCAGTTGGGACTGTAAGATTTAACCGCGATCGGAGGGTGTGTCAGAGAGAAAATCTGTAAATTAACAGAGATTTTCGCTTTTCTGATGCACCCTATTAACTTTTCTCTGTTAACACAAATACTTTATTGCAACATCTAGCGATCGCTAGGTTTTTAATTATGTTTTAAATATCACTCTCGAAAGAGCCTTTTTTACTTCTTAATTATCCATAATAGCTGATATAAAGATTAGATATTTTTTTGGAGGTTAGTATGAGTGTTGAAGATCGTTTGAATGCAGTTGCCAAAAATGTTGAGGGCAAAGTTCAAGAAGCAATGAGCGAAGTAACAGGCGATCCGCAAGATAAAGTAGAAGGTAGAGCTAAGCAAAGAGAAGCTGCGGCAATGCACGCTAAAGAAGATTTAAAAGATCGGGCAAAAAGAGTTATCGACAGAGCTTAGTATACTTTAGTAAGCTAGATACCCGACTTCTTCAAGAAGTCGGGTATCTATTAAGAACTAACAGATTTTTCTGTGTTTTGTCATTCGTCGATTGCCATTAATAACCAATAACCAATGACTCATAAATATTAGATAAAATCCCGCAGCATTTTCTTGATTTCCAAATTATGTAATTCTTCTTGACCAATCATGGTGCGGGCGAATTCTTCCAGATAAATGCTGGCATCTTCTACTGTTTCTAGAAGTGACTTATACAAGCTTAAGGCTTTTTTTTCGTGATTTAAGCTTTCCTCCAAAATGTCTTTTACTGTATGTTTGTAAGTTTCTTCAATTGGGGCAATTCTTAGGGTAGGATGACCTTCTAAGCCAGTGAGAATTTCTCCTACTTGTTGGGAGTGAAGTAAAGATTCATTGGCTTGGGCTTTGAAAAATTGTACGATCGGAATCCGATTTGGCCCTGTTACCATCAAAGAGTAGTGAGTATAGCGCACTACGCCTGCTAACTCAAATTCCATGATTGTGTTGAGAATGCCGATCGTCTTTTCTTGGTCTAGTTCTCTCATTATTCGTAACTTTCATTTACTAGTTTTCAGTTAATAATAAGTAATAGCGATAAATTAGGAATGGGATTTTGATTTCCCTTTATCTATTACTCATTACTAGTACAGAATGGCAGAAACGATTAAGCAGTTGAAAATAAGTAAAAAGCTGATATAAAAGCCTTCTTCCCTTCTGTCTTCTGCCCTCTGCTTTCTGCCTTCTTTCACTAGTTAACCATTACTAGTGATTTTTTGGCAATTTTGTTCTATTGTTTTAACTAATTGAGGAGGCGTAGCAGCCGATCGAGCTTTGCTCAGTTCTATCATACTGGTTTTTCGGTGCCTAATGTTCTATGCAGCTGAGGAAATAAATTTATCCTTAGTTAACATCATTTGTCGATCTATTCGCCAGCTAGTTGAGAATTAATGTTGATGAGGAGCAAGTTCTTGCAAGGTTGGGGCGATATTTTTCGGCGCATCTGCAAGTAAACAGTAAGGGCGACTGTAGCAGAGAGGCGCTTCTAAAGAATGTTGAATTAAGAAGTCAGAATTACTCATTACTTGCTCAGTTTTGCCATCAAAAACTACTTCGCCTTCACTTAATACTATGGTGCGATCGCAAATTTCCAAAGCCAAATCTAAGTCATGAGTTGCAATTAATTGGGTGATCGATAAACTTTGTAATAAAGTAATTAACTGGCGGCGAGAACGGGGATCTAATTGGGCGGAAGGTTCATCTAAAACTAACACTTGGGGGTTCATTGCTAGGACTCCAGCAATCGCAATTCTTTTCTTTTCCCCACCCGATAAATTATCAGTATTTCGCTTGCCATAATATTCTGGATCGATGCTAACTGCTGCCATTGCTTTGAGGACTCTTTCGGTTAATTCGCGATCGCGTAAACCCTGATTCATTGGCCCAAAAGTTACATCTTCCCAAACAGTTGGCATAAATAATTGATTATCGGGATTTTGAAACACCAACCCGACGAAATTTCGTACTTCTCGTAAGTTTTCTGTATTAACTACCCATTCCCCAATTTTTATCTGTCCTTCTTGGGGCAGAATAATCCCATTTAAGTGTAATTGTAAGGTAGATTTCCCCGAACCATTAGCACCAATTAAAGCTACTCTTTCATTAGCTTTAATTGTTAAATTAATGTTCCTAAGTGCTTGTGTGCCATCGGGATAACTGTAGCTGAGGTTTTCAATGAAAATGGGATTGTGGTGCATTTGGATAATTGTAAATGTGAAGCTAAATGATAGATTTAATTAGTTTAAAACTAAATAAATTGCTTGTCCTAATAACGCCAAAATTAACGTTAAATTTAAAGCGAATATATCGCGTTTGCCTCCAGCAGGTAACTCCGAAACAGGCGGTACTCCTTGATATCCTCTTGCTAACATTGCTTGATAAACGCGATCGCCCCTTTCATAAGTGCGAATAAATAAAGCACCGATCATATTGCCAATTACTTGACGTTGCCAACCGCTATTTCCCGTCAAATTTCGCGAAGCAGCTGCCCGACGCATCGCGTTAAATTCTCCAATTAACACGCTAATATAGCGATACATCGAAGCCAAAATTGCTACTAATAGCGGCGGCATTTTTAAAGCAATTAACCCATTTAATAAAGCTGGAACCGAAGTAGTTAAGGTTAACAGATTTAACATTAATAAAGATAGCAAAGCTTTAATGGTGACGCTACCCAATACAGTTAAACCCTCTGAGGTAATTTTAATAATTCCCCAAGACCAAACAACTTCCCCACCGCTGCGAAACAAAGTCCCAAAAAGAATCACTGCAACAAAAGCAAACTCCACAGCAATCCGTTTAAATAGCACTGGCAAAGTTACCTTACTTAGTAACACTAAAGCAAGGACAGCTATAGCATAAATTCCCCAAGTCCACCATCTACCATTCGGAGTTAAAGCAATAGCAAACACCAAGAGAAGAGTACAAAGAACGCGAGTTTTTGGGGCTAAAGAATGCCAAAAACTAGCTTGTTTGCTATCAATATCTAAGTGAAAGGCGTTGATGTGTAGTAGCATTAGTTGATTAAAGATTTCGGATTTGGGGATTTTAACGCATTGAATATTTAATCTTGGCAAAAAATCCCAAATCCCAAATCTACCCATTGGCTTAAAGAGAATTTCCTGAAGAATCTGAATTGCCGATCCTATCAGATGAATTAGAACGACGAATTACTAATTTACCAATGCCCCATGCCAAACCAAAAGTTGCTAAAGTACCGATTAAACCTGCTAGCGGAGTAGCAATTCCTTCCGGTACACCTCGTAGAGCATATTCATCGAAAATTCCATAAAATGGTAATCTTCTAGCTGGTGCATCTTCAATTGCTCTATCTTCAAATTTTAAGTCTTGAGCAACTCGATCCAAGCCATCGGGATCGGAACTAGCGAAAGGAGAAAGGAAAACACCAACTAACAGAGCTATACCTAATCCCGCAATGATTAAAGCGCGGTTACGTCCTGGCGAATTGTTACTAGTCATAGGGCATTTATGAACGATGTGTTAAAGAACGAGAAGTGCTAAATTTCCGAGGTGGATGGTAAATCAAATCTGGTCTAGTTCGCCAAATAAAACTGACTGCTGCTAATGTGATTATTGCTTCTCCAATGCCAATCAAGATATGCCAAGAAGCCATTGCAGTTAAAGCAATTCCTAATGGTACAGTTCCAGATAAAGCTAATTGAAATGCGGTTAAAATTGCAGCGATAAATACACTTAACCAACTAGCAACCACTGTACCAATAGCGACTCCTTTCCAGCTATCTCGACCGATCGCATAACGTATTGTGCGGTATACATAATAACCGCCAAAAGTGCCAATTAAGCCCATATTAGTAATGTTAGCGCCTAATACCGTCAATCCTCCATCTTGAAAGATTGCGGCTTGCACAATAAACACTACTACCATTACTAAAGAGCCTGCCCAAGGGCCTAACAAAACCCCTGCAAGTGTGCCCCCTAATAAGTGTCCCGAAGTGCCTCCCGGAATCGGAAAATTAATCATTTGGGCCGCAAAAATAAAGGCGGCACAAACTCCCATTAATGGGACGGCTTTTTCTTGGTATTCTGCTTGGACTCGATTTAAGGACAAGGCAATTAGAGCGATCGCCAAAATCCAAGTCACCAAACTAACAGGTAAACTTAAAAACCCATCAGGTATGTGTAAGGCTAGCTGTGGTTGGATTAGCCAATGCAACCAAGTTGAAAATGATACATTGAAGAGAAAAAATGAATCCATAATCGATATTTTCTTTGAGCACCCTAATTTTAAGGTGTAACTTTCTTATAAGAACTATTTTTTAGAAAAATTTCAATCCTCTAGGGGGGTATAGAAATTTTCTTACTGGTAGCAAAATTGTTATTTATATAACATGACCGCTTTTGCTGTGACCTTCGAGCAACTGTTCTTTATTATTTCTTTATGATTGATTTTTCACTCCTTCTACACCACTAGTAGTTCGATATTTAATCAGATTTTTGAGCAGTAAGCTGTTACGCATTTAAATCACTTATTAACGAGTAGGGTGCGTCAGACGTTAAAGCCTATGTAGAAAGGAAAATATCTAAATCTGACGCACCCTACAATATGACTTTTAAATGCGTAACAGCTTATTAGCATCATTCCTAACATTTAATAACCGATCTCCTTGCTATTTTGCTGCTTAGGGTTGATGAATTATTTTGCAAATTTACTAATCGCTAGTTAATTATACGGACTCGTAGATTTTCTTCATTTAAACTTTATATTTTTTTCAGTAATTATACTTTTATTTAAAGATTGTGTGAAGAGAGATGTTTACAACTTGCATATTTTACTGTAGTAAATTAATTTAATTTTATCTAAAAGTAGAGATTTACTTAGAAAGTAATCTTGAAAAATATAGATTTTTTTTCAATCAGCTATTGGCGGCAATCCAGCCAGTAAAAAATTCACAAAAATATCACAAATTTGTGAACAGAAAGAATATTTCTGTTTTTTGCTCAGGGGTTTGCTTTAAGTTAAACCTGATATCTCATTTCAGGAAAATAGCAAAAAAATAAGTTGTGTCTCCCAATTTTAACCAAACTCCAGATATAGAACCATGCCAGTATTACCGAAAAAATCGGAAAATCACCCCAGCAAAATTGTCACAGAATTACCAAATTCTGCCGCAAATATTTCTAAATTTACAGATGGGGAAAGACTGACCTTACTCAAATGTTTTGCTAGCAGAGCAACCAAAGATCTGTTAACCCGTTCCCAAGGAGTAAACAACCTACAAGAACATTTACAAGCCGCCATTAGTTGGCTCAAACGATCTCACGATGTCACACCAGATGACGGGGTGAGTTGGGGATATTCCCTAAAAGGAGGATGGCGACCTTCCTATCGAGAAACATCCGGTTATATTGCCGTTACATTTTTTAATTTGGCACAGCAATTAAATGATAATGATGCGAGAGAAAGGGCTATAGCGATCGCCAAATGGCTATGCCAAATCCAAAACAACGACGGCTCAATTTCCAATCCCCGCTACGCTTCCACAGGAATTGTCTTTGACACAGGTCAAGTACTATTTGGGTTAGTTAGAGCATTCCAAGAAACTCAAAATCCCCTATTCTTCCAAGCAGCTGAAAAAGCCGGAAACTGGTTAGTTAAAATTGCTGACTCAGACGGAAAATGGACTCGCAATACCCACAACAATATCCCTCACGTTTACAACACCCGCACCGCTTGGGCATTGCTGCAATTAAACAGCATCAACCCCAAAAAAGAATATGAAAAAATTGCCAAAGCTAACCTCGATTGGGCATTAACTCAGCAACACAATGGATTATTCCAACAATGTGCATTTACAGAAGGAGTTGCCCCATTTACTCATACCATTGCTTACACAATTCGCGGTCTTTTTGAATCGAGTATTTTGCTCGATGAAGACAAATATCTTAATGCTGCTATTTTAGCTGCGGAAACCATGCTGAAATATGTACGTTCCGATGGATTTATTCCCGGTCAAATCGATCTGCGAGGTAATCCACAAGGGAACTACAGTTGCTTAACTGGTAATTGCCAAATGGCAATTATTTGGTGCAAACTTTTTCAACGCACAGCCGATCAAGTTTATTATTGGGCAGCCGCAGATAGCTTGCGATATGTAATGTCTTACCAAGATATCCGCACCTCTGATTTAAACATTTTTGGTGGAATTAAAGGTTCTCAACCAATTTGGGGAAAATACACCCGTCTTTCTTATCCAAACTGGGCGGCAAAGTTCTTTGTTGATGCGTTAATGATGCTATCGAGGTAATTATGAATAGAGTCGAAATTCTCAACAGTTGGTTGAATTATATAGCCCAAGAAGACAAGCTGAAAGTTCCTGTTACTAACAGATTACCAATTCTTAATGGTTATTTCGATCATGTAACTATTGACGAGACTGTTGACTGGGCAACACAATGGATTAAGTCAGGTTGTAGAGGATATATCTGTACAGTAAATGTAGCCATTTTAATGATGATGGCTTCAGATCGGCGGCTACAAAAATTTATTAATAAAGCTGCTTTAGTTGTTGCAGATGGTAAACCGATCGTTTGGGCTTCTCGGTGGCTGTCTCGCCCATTGCCAGAACGAGTTACAGGGATTGATTTGATTGATGCTTTGGCAAAACAATCAGAACAAGAGAATTTTAGCATTTACTTGTTAGGTGCAAAAAAAGCAGTAATTGAAACTGTCGCTGCACGTCTGCAAGCTAAATATCCCAAGTTAAAAATATCCGGTGTTGCTGATGGATATTTTTCCCCAGATGAAGCACCTGAAAGAGTGAAAGAAATTCGCGAAAGTGGTGCTAATATTCTCTTGGTAGGAATGGGCGTACCAAGACAGGAATTTTTCTTGGAGCAATATTGGTCTGATTTGGGTGTAAATTTAGGACTTGGTGTAGGTGGCAGTTTTGAAGTAATTGCTGGGCAAAAGAAACGCGCACCAAAGTTTATGCAAGAACTGGGATTGGAATGGTTTTACCGTCTGTTTCAAGAACCCCGAAGATTGTGGAAACGTTACTTAATTACGAATTCTCGGTTTATTTACTGTTTGCTAGCTGAGTTGTTCGCTAAAGCTTTCTTGGGTAATAGTATTGCTTACAGTAATGTTAGCTTTCGACGAGCTAAGTTAGCAGTTGAATAATTTTTTCTGGTTTAAGGGAAAGGAAAAGTTTACTTTTTTGTTTCTCCCTTTCCCTTTTTCTTGGTTAAGTACGTCGCGTTTTTTTTGGTCATGGCGATCGCACCCTGTTGATTTCTCTCTGGCGACTTTCTCACCATCAGAAAACCTGAGTTACTTTTGAAACAGGTTCACTCTATCTTCTTTTAGCAATAATCCAAATCGCATGAACTAATCCGGGAACATATCCTAACAATGTTAATAGGATATTTAGCCAAAACTGTCCCCCAAAACCAACTTGTAAGAATACTCCTAAAGGTGGTAGAAAAATCGCAACTATAATTCGGACGACATCCATAAAAACTACCTTGGTTTTTACTTAAACTTCTATCTCAATCATAGCGATGCAACTTCTAAATGAGGGGTTTCACAGTCTAGACTTTGGCTTCAAGAATAACCAACTGACGAACAAGAAGGAGGCTGTAAATAATTGACTGATATCCATTGCGGAGAGATAGCCGTCTGCTAGGGTGGCTATTGTGCGATCGCTAATCCCAAACAACCAAGAAGAAATCCCAATAAACCAAATTCCACTCTTTAAGCGACCTAAAAACCTCGCCGTCTCTGATTTTTGCTCTTTATTCATGACTTATCCGCCTTTTCTGCAAATATCTCCTGCTGGTACAGGAATGCTTACTTTTCACAATCCGATGCCTATCCCCGATTCACTCCAATATTAAGAAGTGTTTTAATTACTTGACATAATTCCAAATATATACATTAAAAACTGTGATTAAAATAACCTTTACTGTCCAGAAACAAATAATCTGCCTTTGGACATAGCTTGTGCGACTGGGAAAATTAGCCTTTAGTTAGCAGGTGCAAGATCTCAGTAATTATTGCGTTTGTGTTGGGGCGGCTAAATACAATAGTATGATTTAAACCTAATTCATTGATTGAATTTTGCTGAATGGCGATCGCAATTGATTTTGGTACTAGCAATACTGTAATTACTCGCTGGAACCCTGTAACCCAGCAAGCAGAAACCTGGAATTTACCGGAAATTTCTGTCACCTTGGCACAAAATCCGCCCTTAATTCCCAGTTTGCTTTATGTTGAAGATGCTTATGCTGGTAATGTTGTAGTTGGACAGGCGGTGCGCGATCGGGGTTTGGATATCAAAACCGACCCTCGCTTTTTCCGCAGTTTTAAACGGGGAATAGGTGCAGATATTCAAGGTTTTCTCCCCGAATTAGATGGGCAAATTGTTACTTTTGAAAAAGTCGGACAATGGTTTCTCACTAATATAATTGAAAAGTTACAAGAAACTTCCCCCGATGTCGGACAATCTTTAATATTAACTGTTCCCGTAGATAGCTTTGAAGCTTATCGTAATTGGTTAGGTGAAGTATGTAAAACTTTGCCAGTAGAACAAGTGCGAATGTTGGACGAACCAACCGCAGCTGCTTTAGGTTACGGAATGCAAGATCAACAAATTATTTTAGTTGTTGATTTTGGTGGAGGAACCCTGGATCTTTCCTTGGTACGTTTGGATAGTATCGCTGCTAAAAAACCCATAGGTTTTATTTTGAAATGGGGGCAAAAATCCCTAGCAGAAAGTTCCGGTCAAAAGGTCAAAACCGCCCGTGTTCTCGCTAAAGCTGGACAAAATTTAGGCGGTACAGATATTGATAATTGGTTGGTTGATTACTTCGCCAAAACTCAGGGAATCGAAGCGACACCATTAACAACTCGGTTAGCCGAAAAGTTGAAAATCGAACTTTCTTTGCAAAAACAGGCGAGTGAGGTTTATTTTGATGATGAAACCTTTGAAAGTTACGAATTAGCCTTAGATCGAGATACTTTTGAAACCATCCTTAAAGAACAGCAATTTTTTGACAAATTGGATGATTCCATGACCCAGGTTTTGCAACAAGCAAGGCGACAAGGGATCGAAATTGCTGATATTGATGCAGTCTTGTTAGTCGGTGGAACTGTGCAAATTCCGGCGGTGCAAACGTGGGTACAGCAATATTTTGATGTAACAAAGATTCGTTGTGAAAAGCCTTTTGAAGCGATCGCCCAAGGTGCCTTACAACTTACCCAAGGTATCGAGTTAAAAGACTTTCTTTATCACAGCTACGGGATTCGTTATTGGGATCGCAAACTGAATCGTCATAATTGGCATTCTTTAATTAAAGAAGGGCAACCTTATCCAATGAGCGAACCTGTAGAATTATTGTTGGGCGCTTCCGTGGAAAATCAACCCAGCATTGAGTTAATTATCGGCGAATTAGGGACACAAACAGGTGCTACTGAAGTTTACTTTGATGGCGATCGCTTAGTCACCCGAAATCTCGCTAGCGGAGAAACCCAAGTCAAACCTTTAAACGATCGCCAAGGTGCCCGCACGATCGCCCAATTAACACCACCGGGATATCCGGGAAGCGATCGAATTAAACTACTTTTTCAAGTTGACGCTGAACGCTTTTTGAGAATTACAGTGGAAGACTTATTCACCAAACAAATTCTCTTAGAAAATCAGCCAGTAGTTCAACTTAGTTAATCGTTCAAAAATACATTGTTGCGCTTAAGCGCAACAATGTATTTTTCTAACGGCGAATTACCACTCTAGTTCCTGATCCCGCCCAATTATATAATTTGCGGGCTTGACTTACTGGTAAATTAATACAGCCATGACTAACTGGAGTGCCAAAACGATTATGCCAATAAGCTCCATGAATTGCATAACCTCCAGAATAGAACATAGTATAAGGAACATTAGGAGCTACATATCCCCGTCCCCGCATAGTTTTATATCGATACTTTCTTTGAATTGCATAAGTACCGACACGAGTAGGAGTACGACGCTTACCGCTAGAAATGCGAATTGAATAAATCCTTCTGCCATTTTGCCAAGCATATAAACGTTGGCTAGATAGATTAACTTCAATCCAACGACCTGACCTAGTTCTTGTTGACCTTGGTGCAGCCGAAGAAGGTACAGACCAAGCAAATAAACTACTAATAATTAACGCTAAACCTACCCAAAAAACACCTGAACGACGTAACCAAGCTGAGCGAATGATTGTTTCCATAAATTCACATCCTCCTTGGCATCTAGATTACTCTGATAAAGTTAGAAAAGCAATTAAAAATTAAGAAATGAAAACCTCATAAATTACCAAGCCAAAGGAGTTATTTGTGCAACTTCCTTTGGCTTGGTTACTGTTAAGTATGTAAAGATTTTTGAGCCAGATTTAAAATTTAATTACAAATCTAAAACAAACTTACCTAAGTTTCTCTTAACGATGTACAATCACTGGCGTTCCCACAGAAGCCCATTGAAAAACTTTCTCTGCTTCTGAAACTCGCAGATTTACGCAACCATGACTAACTGGCGTACCAAAACGGTTGTGCCAATAAGCTCCATGAATTGCATAGCCACCAGAAAAATACATAATATAAGGAACAGAAGGAACATTGTAACCTGGCCCTCGCATTCTCCCAGATACGTGCTTAGATTGGACGGTAAAAGTTCCTGTAATTGTGGGAGTTGCAGATTTACCAGTGGAAACAGTTAAAGTATAAAGTTTATTTGAGCCTTCCCAAGCAGTCAGTTTTTGTTCGGAAAGATCGACTTCAATCCAGCGTTTTTCTGACTGTTGCAAGGTGGCAATTCTTTCCGCGATAATGTTTTCTCGGTTTCGCATACTTTGGGCTAATGTAGCTGATGTTGACCAAGAAAATAATGTTGTCAAAGTCAAGGTTGTACCGATTAAGCAACGACTTAAGGTACTTATTTTGTTATTCATGATTTGCTACCTCATTTCACACAAGTAAACCTCTACATTTAGGTTTCCCAGTATTGAGGAATAACTACAGTTTTTGGTGGGTAAGTTTCTGCAAATATTATCTTTTTTTTACAAATTTAAGGGAAAATTTAAAACTTTGTCGGGGTGATTTTGGAGTTTAATTGGTGCGTTACGTTATTACGCTTCGCACCCTACTGGCTACTTTAGAGAATTGATACCGCAATCCCTAGTCCCCAATCCCTAGTCATGCACAACTACTGGCGTTCCCACAGTTGCCCATTTAAATAACCATGCAGCGTGATTTGGTGCGACGTTAATGCAACCGTGGCTGACTGGAGTGCCGAAACGGTTGTGCCAGTAAGCACCGTGGATGGCGTAGCCTCTGTGAAAGTACATCGTGTGAGGTACATTGGGCACATCATAACCTGGGCCAGTCATTCTGGCGGTGCGGTGTTTTGTTTGGATGGCGAAGGTTCCTAAAACGGTGGGAGTAGCACTTTTTCCGGTGGAAACGATGACAGCGTAAACTGGTTTTGTTCCTTCCCAAGCGACTAATCTTTGGTTGGAAAGGTCGATTTGAATCCAGCGTTGTTCTGTTTCTTGCAATTCTAAGATTTTGTTAGCTATTCGATCGGATTGTGCAGTGATTGTTTCGGTATTTGACCAAGCAGGTAGTCCAGTGAAACTAATTAATGCACTTACTAATAATGCTCCAGAATAGCGTATCCAGATAGAAGAATCAGTTTTATTCATCATTTTTACCTCTATGGGTTGAGGGTTTGACTTCATGTTAATCAAATTAATTCATTGGGTCAATCTTGAATTTGCTGCATTAAGTTTTGGGCATTTCTACTAATTGCTTGCCAATCTGATTTTTTAATTAAATTTTGTGGAAACAAATCTCCAGCTAGTCCGACAGCGATCGCACCCGCAAGTAAAAATTCTCGGGCATTTTTTAAGGTGACTCCTCCAGTGGGAATTAAGGGAATATTTCCTAATGGCCCTTGTAAACTGCGAATATAGTTTGCTCCCCCTACAGATTGAATCGGAAATACTTTTATACAAGTAGCTCCAGCTTGCCAAGCTGTGACAATTTCGGTGGGCGAAAGTGCGCCTGGGACGATCGGAATATTGGCTTTAACTGCGGTTTGAATTAAAGTTAAATCTGTGTGAGGAGTAAAGAGAAATTCTGCGCCAGAGTCGATCGCTCTTTCTAGCTGTTCTAAATTTAACAAAGTGCCACTACCGATTTGACAATCTGCTAATTCTTGGCGCAAATAGCTAATAATTTTTTCTGGGCGATCGCTATTCCAAGTAATCTCAATTAATTTCATTCCTCCCGCTGCTACCGCTTTCGCCATTTCGCAACCTTGTTCCCAACTTTGGGCGCGAATTACGGCGATCGCTCTTTGCTGCCGTAGCATTTTTAACCACGTTTGACTAGACATTTCCATTCATTTACTTTGGGAAAATTTTTTGTATGCTAATATTTGCTGATTGTTTTCCTCAATTCCATACTTTTTTATCAGTAGTTATGGGAAGAAATTAATTTTATTTATTTTCTAATTATTCACTTAAAACTTTTATCTTAGCATTTTATAACCGAAAATAAAATAAAGATTTATTTGCTGATTAAATGAATTCTAAGTAACTCTTTACCTCTGATGACAGAGTTCTAAACAAAGGGAATAATTCGCTAGAAAGAGGTATCGAAAGCACTTTTTTTCTAACATTCTCCTGTAGACAAGTCGAGGAAGTAAATTATGGCCTTAGCTAAGATCGAAAATTTTTATCCCAATTACCGTGACGAACTATTTGACGGTGAAGATGTCAAGGGATTGGACGTTTATGCTGATGGCAGCGACGACAAGATTGGTACAATCAAAGATGTTCTAGTTGACGATCAGAGCGGTCGCTTCCGGTACTTTGTTGTAGATACAGGCTTTTGGGTATTCGGTAAAAAAGTATTGTTACCTGTTGGTCGCTCTCGCATTGATGCTAATGCAGAACGCATTTATGCAGTTGGATTAACGAAAGAACAAGTAGAACAATTACCCGAATTTGATGAGCTTGAGAAAGTCGATTACGATTACGAAGATCGAGTCAGAGGAGTTTATCATCCTCAAGCTACTCCAGAACCAAAAGTTGCGACTAATCAGCGCCATACCTACGACTATGAACAACAGCCAAATTTGTATGGTATCAACGACACCGATCATCAAAAGTTGAGATTGTACGAAGAACGATTAGTTGCTAACAAAATGCGCCACAAAGTAGGCGAAGTAGCAATTGGTAAGCACGTTGAAAATCAAACCGCTAAAGTTTCTGTACCAGTGGAAAAAGAACGAGTGATCGTCGAAAGATCTACTCCTACAAATGCGGGAACTGCAACTAACGCCAACTTTGGTGAAGGCGAAATGGCACGGATGGAAGTTTACGAAGAAGTGCCAGAAATTCGCAAGGAAGCGTTTGTTCGCGAAGAAGTTAGTGTGAGAAAAGAAGTCGATCGCGAAAGTGTAAGTGCAGAAGAAACCCTGCGTCGTGAAGAATTGGATGTGAAGAATCAAGGTAACTTGAAAGAAGAAAAAACTCGGCGCAAACAATAAAATTTTGCTGTGCAGAGCTTTACCGCAGACGGCGGTGCTAGAACAACAAATGCAGCTTACGCTAACATTTCCAGTTTGGCAATGTACAAGCGTAAGCTGTGCTATCACTAATTAGGCAAAATGTGGTGGATATTCTCATAGATTGAGCGAAAAAACTAATCAGTTCCATCTCTAGGAAGAGGTAAATAAAGCAAGAAATTTATTAGGTTTATAGAGTGTTAAAACACAATGGAATAAAGGAGATTAAAAATATGGCATTGATGAAACTTGAAGATTTTGAACCTAATTATACCCAAAGTTTTGAAGGCGACGACGTGAAAAATTTTGGAGTATATACCGAATCTGAAGAAAAAATTGGTTCTGTCAGCAATGTTTTAGTTGATGAAGAAGGACGTTTTCGTTATTTAGTAGTTGATTTAGGCTTTTGGATTTTTGGTAAGAAAGTTTTATTACCAGTTGGTCTTTCCCGAATCGATTATAATGCCGATCGGGTATACGCCATGAATATGACTCGGAAACAAGCAGAAGATCTACCAGAATTTAACGAAAATACCATCACAGATTTTGATTACGAAGAAAGAGTAAGAAGAGTGTATCGCGATTCTTACAATACTAATGTAGGTACAGGTTATCAAAACTTCGATCGCAATACTTACGACTACGAACAAGAACCGAGTTTCTTTGGCATGAACGATCGCGATCACCAAACATTTAGACTCTACGAAGAACGCTTAATTGCTAACAAGAGTCGCCGCAAAGCAGGTGAAGTAGCTATTGGTAAGCACGTGGAAACTGAAAGAGCACAAGTTTCAGTTCCCGTGGAAAAAGAACGAGTAATCATTGAACGAAATACACCAGTAGATGCAGGAAGAAGTGTCACTCCAGGTGACGTTAACTTCCGCGAAGGAGAAGTAGCACGCATCGAAGTTTACGAAGAAACTCCTGACATTCATAAAGAAGCTTTCGTGCGCGAAGAAGTTAATGTCAAGAAAGTAGTCGATCGCGACACAGTAGAGCGACAAGAAACAGTCCGTCGGGAAAGATTAGATATCGATACTGATGGTAATCCCATTATCGATAACTCCGATCGCATTTAAGCAACTTTGACGAATAAGTTGTTGAAATAATAATTCAAATGAGCGTTTAAACACTACTCAGGCGGGGCAAAATAAAGCTCTGCCTATACTTTTAAATAGCCTGTAATCAAGTTATCAAATGGGGGAAACAATGGACAATCAAGCTGCTGCCAAAAAGACAGAAATGAGCAAACACAATTTACGAGTTAAAATCTTGTTAGATAATTTAAGACAAAAACTAAAAAACTTTCGCGTGTTGGATAATCAAGGAACAGAAATTGGCACAGTTAATGATGTTTACTTGAGTAACACTCGTCAAATTAACTTACTAATATCGCCAGGAAATTTACCAAAAGCTCATACTTTTTCCCTGAGAAGTAATCAAATTCAGCAAGTTGATTACCCAAATAAATCGATTTTGGCAAATATTGAGCAATCAGAAATTCCTTCCATGCTGGCATCTCCTCAATCTGCAAAAATTAGCCAAGAAGATACTCAATCAAATTTGTCTGATGGTTATGTGAATAATCCCGAATCTTCCGATTCAATTACTACAGAGGTTTTAGAACAAGAAGTGATTCGTCTGCTAGAAGAAAGATTAGTTGTTAATCACGAAAAACGCAAAGTAGGCGAAGTAATTGTCCGTAAAGAAATTGAAACTCGCATGGTAGAAGTGCCAGTTAAATATGAAAAATTGATTGTAGAACAAGTTAGTCCAGAGTCCAAAGTGATCGCCGAAGTTGATTTAAGTCAACAACCAGATGATGCTACGGGAACTAGGGAAATTGCTTTTCAGCAAACTAACAGCAATAACACTGTCAAAGGAGAATTTACTTCACCAAAAACTGCCAGCCTTTTATTAGATGCGATCGATAAACAAAAGCATCATGATTGTAAACTAGTGCGAGTAGAAATTGTACTGGATAATCCCGAAAATCTTAGGACTTATCAGGAGTGGTTCGATCGCTGCTCTGGTACATAAACTTTTCTCAGCCTCAAGGCGACAAACTGAACAAATAATATTAATGGGGCAAAAACTTTGAGTATAAATTAAGTTAAATGCCCCATTTTTACTTGGGAAGACAGCAGAATTACTAGTACAACTGGCTTAATCATGATAGGATAAGTAGGATAGGGGTTGATTTTCACAATTTCTCCTGTCAAAATACGCAAAGAAGTAAAATTCCCTTCAGGAAGGAAGGCAAAAGCGTATGTGTATCTAAATAATTGCTGAGTAATAATAATTATCTGCTACTTCCCCTTAGACTCAGACAAGTTTCCGTAATACTGGTGCAACTTTTAGTAAAAAATGATTCAATATTAGTTGATGTAGTTGGGAATAATAAAGTTAGCAGAGCTAGGTTGGTTGCAAAAAGCGATATTTGACAGGCAGAATCAGCTGTAGTTAAAAGTACCTTGTCAGACATAGACAGAAAGAAACATACTAGAAATTAGTTGTATCTATCTGGATTTTCTCGCCAAAACACCTCCAAAAGTGGTTTTTTTAGTAAAAATACTTACCAAAATTGGCTTTTAAGTATAAGATTTCCCCAATGAAAATAAGTAAAATACTTCGTTAATTATAAAAAAGGAGATAACTGAAAATTAATGTTTACCCCTCCCCGTCCTCCACTTGTAAACACTCGCGTTAATCACACTGATTATGTCCGTGTTCTGAGCATTACTCCTGACGGACAAACGTTAATTACTGGCAACTCTCAGGATATTAGAGTTTGGCATTTAGTAAGTGGTAAATTACTTCGGATTCTGCAAGGTCATTTAGAGCCTGTGCGATCGCTTGCTATTAGTCCTGGGGGTAAGATTTTAGTCAGTGGTAGTAACGATCGCACGATTAAAATTTGGTGTTTAGAAAACGGCAGCTTACTGCGAACTCTCACAGGTCATTTAGGCGCAGTTTTAGCATTAAAAATTAGTTCCGATGGACAAACATTAGTCAGCGGCAGTAATGATAATAGCATTAAAATTTGGAACCTAAAAGATGGCAAATTACTGCGGAATCTTACCGGACATTCTAGCTCAGTAATGGCACTTACCATGAGTCCAGATGGAGAAAATATAATCAGCGGGAGTTTCGATCATACTATTAAAATTTGGCAAACCAGCAATGGCAAAATACTTCGCAATATCAAAGCACATTGTAATTGGGTAGCTTCCTTAGTTATGAGTCCTGATGGTCAAACCTTTGCCAGTGGGAGTTCTGACCAAACAATTAAAATCTGGCAACTTAAAACAGGTAAATTACTCACTACACTTAAAGGTCATTCTAATTGGATAGATGCACTAGCAATTAGTTCTAATGGTCAAACTTTAGCTAGTAGCGGTTCCGATCAAACAATTAAAATTTGGCAATTAGGAAAAGATGGCAAACCCCGAACCACACCAATATATAATTTGACTGGTCATCAAGGAGCAATTGTATCTCTAGCAATCACTCCTGATAACCAAACTTTAGTTAGTAGTAGTGATGATAATACTGTGAGATTTTGGCAATTAAGTACTGGTAAATTGCTGCGAATTATTAACAATAAAGATAACAATTCCTTTTATTTTACCAGTTCTGAAAAACCAGCTATGTTGAGTGATGATGACGACAGCACAATTAGAATGTGGCGTGTACGTTAGATTTGTGAATTTATGAGCCATTTCGCCCAATTCATTAAGATATATTCGATGAACGTGATCGCCATTCAATAAATCTTGATATGGGCGAGTTTGACTTTGCTCGATCGTTCGCGAGGGATAAATCTTAAGTTGCTAAACTTGGACGATGTTGCATCCAGGGTTTAGCAGCTTCAATTTGGGCGGCTAAAGAAATTAAAGTTGCTTCCGCTGCTGGACGACCTACTAATTGTACTCCTAAAGGTAAACCTGTGGCTGAATTAAAACCCATTGGAATAGCGATCGATGGTTGTCCGCTAGCATTAAAAGGCGGACAAGGTGCTACCCAATTAATCACTTTTGCCAAGGTTTCTTCGGGAGACAATTCTGCCCATTCACCAACCCGAATTGTGGGGTGCATAAACACAGGTAATACCAAAACATCAAAATTATCAAAAAAGGCCACAATACGCCTTGCAATTATTTGCATTTGCGCCACAGCTTGTAAATATTGTCCTGTAGTGCAACTATTTTCAGCTAACCATTTATTCACTTTATCTAAGGCAGCTGAAGGGATTCCCGCAGCTACTACACCTGATTGCCAAACTAATCGAAACGGTTCGACTAAACCATTAAAATCTGGACAAGCTTCCGTAACTTTGTGACCCATTTCTGTTAAAAGTTGTACAGTTTCTAATACTGGTTTTTGGCAAATTGGATCGGCTTCGCCCAAGGGTAAAAGGGTATTAGAAAAAGCGATTTTCAAAGAACCAGGATTTTGCTTAGTTGCTGCCAAAAATGAGGGATTTGGATCTTGTAACCAATAGGGATCTCCGGTAATATAACCGGACATAACATCAAGTAATGCTGCGGCATCTGCTACAGTATGGGCGATCGGACCACTAACAGCAATTCCACTTAATCGATCGCCCACAGGCGCATAAGAAATCCGACCTCTCGAAGGTTTAATTCCCACCACACCGCAACAAAAAGCTGGGCCCCTAATTGAACCACCACCATCCGAACCTTGGGCAAGAGCACATAACCCCGCTGCCACCGAAGCCGCTGCACCACCACTCGATCCCCCAGGCGTATATTCCACATTCCAAGGATTTCTCGCAGGCGGAAAACCTAGCGGTTCTGTATAAGGTAAAGAACCCAATTCCGAAGCAGCAGTTTTTCCCAAAATTGTAAAACCAGCTGCTTTAATTTTACTCACAACCCCATCATCATAAGTAGCAATTTGATTCATTAAAACTGGCGAACCAAAAGTACAGCGAACACCCGCAACCGAAGTCAAATCTTTAATCGAAATTGGCACAGCAAAAAAAGGCGGCAAATCTGACTTACTTACTGCTAATTGTTCAGTTTTCGCCTTCGCATCTGCTATCGCTGACTCTGCTGTGACAGTAAAATAACTCCCTAATTGTGGGTTTAAACTTTCGATCCGTGACAAATAAATTTCAACTAATTCTAAAGGCGAAATTTCCCCTTTTTTAATTAGTTGCGCTTGTTCTAAAGCCGGAGTAAATGCTAAATCAATTGGATTCATGATTAAACCTTTAGGTTAGTTGCGAATATTTCAGTGTGAATAGTGCTAAAGCACCTACTACAAACCTTGATTAACATAATGCGTGATTCAAGAAATTACGCCATAATTTGATTCCCTTTGGTTCCTGATAATTTTGCGGCAATAAATCAATTAAAGCTGCTTGCAAAGCATTTAAAACTGCTTGCACTTGTGATGATTTTGGTCGATGAGATTGAGGAAAAAGTAAAGGTTCACCAAACCTGAGAGTTATTGACTTTCTGAAATATAAATCTTTACTGCCAATAATTGCCACAGGAACGATCGGCACTCCCGCCCGCAAAGCATAAATTGCCACACCTTTTTTTAAAGGCATTAACTTAGATTCCGCAGTTCCCAATTTGCCTTCAGGAAAAATCAACATCCCATTTCCATGAGATAAAATACCTTGACTAATTCGATCTAATCTTCTCAGTTTTTGGAAAGATTTACCATCAGGAACATCTCGATCGATCGCACTTGCTAAATCTACTAAATCCTCTCTATCTTTCCGCGCCCCTTCAATAACAGCTAACTCTTCTTTCCACAAACGATCTAAGGGAATAGTGCCACCATTAAAACTCAAAAACCCTCGTTTCCACCATTTATTATAAAGAGTTCTAGCATCACCTAAAATGTAATAAAAAGGATTTGCTGGAACTTCCGCAAGAATCAGAAAAGGATCGAAATGGCTGAGATGATTCGATGCTAAAATTGCCGGAACTTGGGGAATTCTTTCCCGGTATTCCACTTTTACCCGAAACAAAGAATGGATAATAGTTCTGATTAGTAAACGTCGCAACTCGCCATTTACTTGTTTGTGGGAATTACCAGGCGTATATATCGCCTCCGCATTTGCCAAAGATTCCCTTGCACTTTCCCTAGCTTCAGGATCTCGCGCCGCCATTAAACCTTCTTTAGCCCGGTGAATAATCCCCTCTGTCAGTGGTGGGAGAAAATTTTCCCGATCGTCATTTTCTGTCGTAATTAAACCCTCATCTAAGCTACTATTCATGCTAGTTTATTGCCTGATTAACTTAGTTGCATCACACTTTAGATGAGAGTTTAGCCAAACTGAAAATTGGCGTTGACAGTTTACCCATCGTCCTGTTTAAACTGCTTTGTAGCAAAGTAAAATCGTAATTTTAAAGTAGTTAGAGTGGACGATTAAACAACTGTCACCGTTTCATCCCAAATCCTTCTGCCTTCTGCCATTCCCCAAAAAAAAGAGGGAAGAATTTCTCCCTCCCTCTGAGTAACTTTTGCTTGTCACTGAAATTAAACTTGTGAGCGATCGGTCAAAATTTCATAACCATCTTCAGTCACCAAAACTGTATGCTCGAATTGAGCCGAAAGCGCATTATCCACAGTTACCGCAGTCCACTTATCGCGCAAAGTGCGAGTAAACTTAGAACCAGCATTTACAATAGGTTCGATCGCCAAAGTCATCCCAGCCCGCAATTTTACATTTGGCATTTCACGAGTGCGGAAATTAAACACCGAAGGTTCTTCATGCAGATTTCTACCTACACCATGTCCGGTAAAATCTTCTACGATCGTAAACCCATTCGCTTCCACATGATCTTGAATTGCGCCAGCCAGATCCATTAAATAATTACCAGCTTTAACCTGTTCAATACCTTTGTATAAAGCTTCTTCCGCTACCCGAATTAACTTAGCCGCCTCTGGCGTTACCTCACCTACACCAATAGTGATGCAAGAATCACCATGAAAACCTTGAAAGTAAGCGCCCGTATCAACTTTTAAGACATCCCCAGCGCGAATAACTTTTTTAGCGTTGGGAATACCATGCACCACTTCATTATTAATACTAGAGCAAATAGAAGCCGGAAATCCCATATAACCTTTAAAACTGGGGGCTGCGCCCATTTCCCGAATCCGCTTTTCCGCGTAAGCATCAATATCAGCAGTCGTCATTCCAGGTTCTACAGTCTGAGAAATCTCCTTGAGCACCGTTGCCACAATTTTCGCTGCCTGTCGCATAATGTCAATCTCACGCTGCGACTTAATTTCAATTCCTCTACGTTTTTTTGTGGTTGGGGCTGCTGGTGCTTGGGGGAGTATGTTGCTGAGAATGTTCATAGATTAACAGGTAGCTAAGGGTGGTAATTGAGAGTGTTAGGTAGACGGTAGTCAATATTTGGCAGTTAGTAACAGTATATAGCCTGAAAGCTAAGATTTATTAACGATATCAGCACAAACATACATCTTACTTTCCTACTACCCACTACCCACTACCTAACTTCTGTTTGACAGTTTGTTATCTTGTCTTAATCTAAGTTAACTGATATTGCAACTTTGTTGCACTAACCGCAGGTTGAACACACCCCAACTAATGTAGAGACGTTATATATAATATCGTTTACCCAAATGATTGATACAAATAAAGTAGGGGCGGGTTTAGCCAAAAGCCTGAAATACCCAGCCATAAGATTAAAATCAAAACCCGCCCTTTCCCAAGCATCTGTAGCAAATATTTAGGTAATCGATATAACATCTCTACATGATGGTTAATCAAGCGGACATGATAAAAGTCCTAAAATACCTCTTTTTCTCTCCACATCAATATAACCAGTAGAAATACGGTAGTTATAGTCAATTCAAACCAATTAAATTAGAAATATCATCACCGAGAGATTAAACAATTTTCCGCTAAATGAATGCAGAAAATTTCCCCCTTCTTTAGGCAAATTTCCTGTGGTTATTTAGCAAAACCACCGCTTTATTTAAAACAACTAATCAGGGACATCTATTTATAGTAAACGCTCTACCTACACCAGCATTTTCCGCTCAACCAGCATCACTGGAAAACCTGGCATTGCACAAATAATTTCCTTCCTGAACCTTAACATCTTTGAGTAAAAAATACAATGGCTACCGTAAATTTTAACTTCTCTTCCGTTTTTGATAAAGATGTCATCATCAACCGCAATGGCACCACCACAGACCCCACCCAAGATGGTCTGAGCGTCTGGAATGAAACCCTTGTCACTCAGACCTTTGCCACCTTTAAAGTAGGTGCTAATGGCAATGGTTTGCCCGACAACGGCTTTTTCGCTGCCAATAGCTACCATCCCGCCATTCAACTCGGCTACAGTAACAGCAGTGACGGCAACAACGCCAAAATCCTCAACACCAACAATACCAGCTTTACCTTCAACGTTACATCTGGTCAATATTCAGCTATTCACCTGTTCGCCACCAGTGCAGATGGTACAGCCGGGATAGAGGTGAAGTTTAACTATAGCGATGGCACTAATGAAACCAAAACTGGGAGTTTACCCGACTGGTTTGATACCATTAGCGAAACCTCTGACAAATACTATCTGATTGATGGGATGGATCGGAGCTTTGATGTCACAGGAAGCAGCTATGATGATGCTAACACGGTCGCCCTGTACGGACTGAAGTTCGCTCCCAACTCAAGTAAAAGCCTCCCTGGGATTGCCCAGTTCCATTGATTTAGCCACGTTTGACCCCATCGCGGCGGCCCAAGCGGGTTCTCCTGAAGGATTAGCGGTGTTAGCGGCTCAGGTGGCGGTGCAAACTTCCATAACTCAGTTTAGTGATTCCTATCAAGCGATTGCCCCTGACCTGGATGCTAGTATCATCGGGAATGTCGTTATTGCAGGTCTAGCTTCCGCTATCCAAGACGGGCCGTTAAATCTAAGCGATGCCAAGCAAATTGAAGCCTTGTTAAATAAGGCCCTGAATGAGGTAGACCTCACCCAGCTAGAGGCAGCCGATGTTACCAAGATTCAACAAGTCAGTAGTAATATAGGTCAGTTTTCCCAAGTGATGGCTGCCAGCAACGCGCAAATCCTGACGGCAACCACCACTGATGGTATCTTCAAAGCCCAAAAAGTTGCCCAAACCAGCATTGCTGAAGATTTAGTTGCTGCTTTCAAGGGGACAAAATCTTTTAGTGAAGTGGTAGCAGAAAATACGGGAGTTGCCCTAACTAATCAAATTAATGCGGCGACTATTGATACTTCTGCAATTATTCAGGCTTACGCAGATAGTTACTTGAGTGGCGACCAAGTTTTACGCTCAATTAATAGTATTTACATTACTCCAATTCTGGCTAGCAATCCTCCCCATGATTTGATGTTTGGCGATGATTTGGCTAACACTCTCATGGGTGGAATTGGGAATGATACGATTTTTGGCAGAAGTGACGATGATTTGCTTTTTGGTAATCAAGGTCAAGATTTCATTAATGGTAATAAAGGCAAAGATACCATTTTTGCGGGAAAAGATGATGATTTGGTGCGGGGTGGTCAAGGTGATCACCTAATCTGTGGTGATTTGGGTAATGATACTCTGTGCGGTGATTTGGGTAATGATCAGGTGTATGGCGGTATCGGTAATGATGTGGTCTTGGGTAATGCAGGTGATGATGTTTTAAATGGCAATCAAGGTAAGGATACCTTGTTCGCTGGCGATGGTGATGATTTGCTGCATGGGGGTAAGGATGATGATTTCCTCTCTGGTGGTGTGGGTAAAGATACTGTTTCTGGAGATTTGGGTAACGATACTCTCTGCGGTTATATTGGTAATGATTCGCTCTTTGGTGGGGCGGGTAATGATATTTTTGTTTTAGGTGCTGGTCAGGGTTCTGATGTAATTACTGATTTTGCTGTTGGTCAAGATTTGGTGCAGTTGATTAACAATCTCAGTTTTGCTGATTTAAGTATTACTCAAGGGAGTGGAAGTCAAGTTGCTGATACTTTGATTCGGGTGAGTGCTACTAATGAGTTGTTGGCATCTTTGAGTAATGTTTCTGCTAGTTTGATTACGGCTAATTCTTTTTTGGTTGGTTGATGTTAGGACTTACGCACTTTCAGCCTGAAACTTAGATCCCCCTAGAGCGCCAGTCCAGTAGAAGTATTTGACAAAATGAACTAAATGAGGTTAGTTGTACAGACCTTGGCAGGGCGAAGCATTCGGGGAGAAAATCTTGGGTTTTGTACAACAAATTGTCGCCCGAATGCTTCGCCCCTACGTGAAACATATTTTTATTTTTTTGTCAACCTCTTTTGCTGGACTGGCGCTCTAGCCCCCCTTAATAAGGGGGGAATTTCTAAATCACCTTTTTGTTGTGGAGGATTTTTTTATGCTCGATCGCAATTTCCTTTATCTTACTGGTCTTCCTGGTTCTGGAGTTGGGTTTTTATCTCAGCTTTTGGCACAACATCCCGATATTTATAGTAGTAATTTGCCATCACCTCTTGGCGATATATTGGTTAATTTCCGCTCTTTTGTCAGCACTAACTCTCAAGTTGCTAATCATTTAAATCAGGAATTTAATCTGACAATGGAGCGATCGCTATTGGCGATGAGAGGCTTGATAAATGGTTGGTATTCCCCAATTTTTCAACCTTGGATCGTGGATATTCATCCCCAATGGTTACAACATTTGGAATTAATTCATTTACTCGATCCAAATTGTCGCATTGTGGTTTGTGTGCGGGAGTTAGGACAAGTTTATGCAGCGATAGAAAACCAACATCAAAAAACTCTTTTGTTAGATTTTCCCGAAAAATTGGCTGAAATGTCAAGGACTGAACGTGCCCAACAATTATTTGCTCCTCAAGGTGCGATCGGCTCGTTTCTCAAATCTTTAGAACAATTGCAAGATTTAGAAGAAAGCTTAGAACAACAATTATTTTATGTGGTTTACGAACATTTAATGAGCGATCCGAATGAGGTTTTAACAGAATTAGTCAACTGGTTAAATCTTGCGCCTATTTCACCTGATTTCACTAAAATTAATCAGGAATTGCCAAATTATTCAGAATCTTCGGGTAAATATGTAGAAGAATCCTATAATCCAAATCAACCTTTGGTTTATTATACTTTACCTAAGCGTTTTGAAGTTACTATTAAACAAAACTTTGGTTGGTTTTATCGGATTTTTTATCCAGGTCAATTGTAAGTCATATTGATTCTTTCAATGTTTGCTAAAGTTGGAATGGGCGGGTTTTGATTTCAATTTGATTCCTGGGCATCAAAGCATCTGGCTAACCTCTTACTTCTTTGTAGCAATTATTTCTGTAACCGCTATTACTATAAAATTATGACTCTTAATCCGCTAATTATTCATCAAGGACGCTCTTTGACTTTCAAACGAACAACCCCAGATGATGCGCCTTTGCTGTTTGAAAAAATGTACTCTTCTTATGAGTTTATGCGGTTGTTTCGTTTGAACGATCTGCCAGAAACGGTAGAACAGGTGAGGGAAATTTTAATTAAGCGATCGCATTCAACCCCAGCAGAAACAGGTTATTTGGAATGCTTAATGATTCATAAAACTCATGGTGCGATCGGCATTATCGCCGCCGCAGATTATACTCCATTGCATCGCAAGGCTGAATTATTAATTGGAATTTTTGATGAACAATACCGTTCCGCTTCCTATTGTGCTGAAGCTTGTTCATTAATGACAGACTTAATTTTTAATGCTTACCATTTGCATCGATTTTATGCTTATAGTTATGGTTATAATCATCCTGCCCATGCAGCTTTGTTATCAGGGGGATTTCAACTTGAAGGCGTTATGAAAGAGCATCTATACGATCCAGTAAGTCAACAATATGTTGATCTGCACATTTATGGAATGAATGAAGCTCAAATGCGACAAAATCCTCGGATTGCTAGTTTATCTAAACGATTAGTAGGACGTGATATTACCCAACCTTTGACTGCGCCTCTTCCTCCCCCCGATGAATCAAAAATCCCTTCTACTTTATACCCTTCTCAACAGCAACCATTTTTTGTGAAATCAGGAGTGTTCAGAAAAGTAAAATTCTTTTCATAACCCTGATACTTACCCATTATATAATCTCCCAATCTTCAATTTGTAACCCTTGAACTCGACTCAGTTCGCTGACATTGTGAGTAACTAAAATCAAATTATTCGCTAAAGCAATAGAAGCAATTTGTATATCATTTGAGCCAATAGGAGTTCCCTTATTTGCTAAATTCGCCCGAATGTTGCCATAAATTTCCGCACAGAGATCGTCAAAGGGTAGAGATACAAACTGCTGCAAAAACGATTTTTGAATATTTAAACTTTTTTGAGTATTATTACTCCTCATAGACCCATAAAATAACTCAGCTTTCACCACAGAACAAACCGCAATTTTTTCGGGTTCTAGATTATCAAGATGATTATTAATACTCATAGATCTACCCTTTAAATACATGATACAAACATTCGTATCTAGTAAATAAATTAAAGAACTATTATTCATCAAAAACTCCGATTAAATCATCATCCATCTCATCAGAAATTCCTAGTTCATCTTCTACAAAATCTAGATCGTTACAAGCACCATATAAATTAAGTATGCCTCCAAAGTGAAGCATATTTTTTTGTTTTAAAAACTCCTTAAGTTCAGAATCAGAAAAAAAGTTAAGCATATCTTTGAGTTCATCAAAATCAATTAACCCTTCTCGAAAAGCATCTAATACAAGATTGGCAATTATTTTTTGTGGTAAATTACCCCATTGATCTTGTATCTTTTCCGTTAACTTATCTGGTAAATCAATTGTGACTTGCATAATTTTAAAATCTCCCAACTCTACATTTTTATTTTAGTCCCTAAATCCCCCTTATTAAGGGGACTTTAGTCGTTTCTTTGGTAAATAAAAGGACTAAAGTCCTCACAACGAACTAAATTTTTACTCAGCAGAAATGATAATTTTCCCTGTCATTCCCGCTTCCGTATGCCCAGGTATCGGGCAACGCAGGGAATAAGTCCCCGGTTTTTCTGGGATTAATACCCATTCTGCTGTTGCACCGGGTTTAAGTTCTAATTCGTGAATTGCACCTTTTATTTCTACTTTCCCCGCTTCCACTTTTTGTGTCCAACTATTATCAGCAAAGTCTTTTGCCGTGAAGTAATGTTTTTGCGGACTGGGATTATTTAAAACTAACTTGTAACGTTTTCCTGCAACTAGCTTAAGTTCATTAGGGAAAAATTTCAATTCGTTGGCAGCATTACCCAAATCTATGTTTACTACTTCTGGATTAGTGGAAATGGCAGGTGCAGCAATTACTGGTAATGAAAATATGCCAACTAAGCAGAGGGTTAAGGAAATTACTATCCAAGTTTGGTGAATGATTTTTTTTAGCATGGTGAAAACGAAAAACTTATGTTTAATTATAAATTAGTAGAGACGTTTCATGAAACGTCTCTATCTACTAGTTTTGCACTATCGAGAAGCGGATAAAGACGGCCCTGCGGTGACAATAATTAAATTATCAGGTCGCAGTAATTCTTTAGCAATCTGATTTACTTGTTCCGTAGTTACAGCTTGAATTTGTTGCGGGAAATTGTGAATTTCTGACATTTCCAAACCGTAAACTCGATTCATCAAAATTGCCCCAGCTAAATTATCTGGATCTGCCAATTCTACAGCGTAACTTCGGGAAATAGAGTTTTTGGCATTTTCTACTTCGGCGTTAGTTACGCCTTCAGAGTGAACTTGTTGCAGCAAACTTAAGGTGCTGGAAATTGCTTTTTTCGCATCTTCTGGGGCGGTTTGCATATTAATTAAAAACAAACCTGGTTGTTTACCTGCGTTGAAGCTGCTATAAATGCCGTAAGTTAAGCCTAAGCGATCGCGAATTTCTCCCCCTAACCTACTAGAAAAAGCATCGCCACCCAAAATGTGATTAAACACTATTGCCGCATAATAACGGGGATCTTTGCGACTAATTGCCCGATAACCCATGAAAGTAATTGATTGCGTTTTACCGGGAATTACGGGATTTAATTGCACAGTTTTTTCCGGCATTGGGACATCAGGAAAAGTTACTTCTGGGAGTTTACCAGTTGCTTTCCAGTTACCAAATTGTTGTTGAATTAGCGATCGCACATTCCCCGAATCAAAATCACCCATTAACGTCAAAATCATCGTATCTGGGCGATAATGCTGTTTGTAAAACCGCACAATTTCCGCACGAGTAATACTCTGCAAACTACTAGCCGTAGGGAAAGCATGAAATGGATGATTTGGCGGATAAATCTTCTGTTGCAGAGTTTTATATGCTAAAAACTCTGGATCGTCTTTACCCTGTTCCAAATCGGAAATTGCCATTTCCCTGGTAATTTCTAACTGATCCACTGGAAATGTCGCATTTTGCAACGCATCAGCTAAAGTTTTAATTAATGTTGGCAAATCATTAGACAAACTACTGCCATCAATACTCACACCTTCCGCTGCTTCCTCAAAACCTAAACTAGCACCAATATTTTCCAAAGATTTGACGATCGCTAAAACATCCTTAGTTTTAGTTCCATTCAACAAATTTGCCGCCGTTAAACCCGCTAAACCTGACTTATTCTTTGGATCGAATTCTGTACCAGCCCGAATATAACCACTCAAAGTTACTGCCGGAGTACTTCGATCGGGAAACAGCAAAACTTGCATCCCATTATCCAAAGTAAAAGACTCTGGCAATACTTTTTGACTCGGTGTTTCTGCACTACTAGAAATAGGTGGCAAATACTTATTCACTAACTCTGGATCTACTCGCCCACCAGAATTATGATTTGCCAAAGTTTGATGATTATTAACACTTTGCGACGTAACTTCTTCCCGCAACTGAGTAGGTAAAAAATAACCTACACTGCTTTTTGCCGGAGTCAAATACTTTTTCGCCACTCTTTGCACATCAGCAGCAGTAACTTGAGAAATTGCTGCCATCAAATTATCCGTATACCGATAATCACCAGCAGTAGTTATTGCCTCTCCCAATTGAACAGCTTGAGAATTAATATCTCGATTCCCTAAAATTGCCCCAGCTTTATATTGTGCCTTCGCTCTTTTTAATTCCTCCGCAGTAACTCCTTTAGTTTGTAAACTGGTAATTACTTGGCTAATCATACTTTGGATTTTTTGCAGTCTTTGATTAGGTGCAGCACTAGCAGAAAGTCCATACCAACCAACACCCGCCAAAGTAGAAACTTCCCCTTCTATACTGTTAGCAATTCCCGACTCTACCAAAGCTTCATACAACCGAGAACTGCGTCCACCTGTTAATACATAATCCATCACTTGCAAAGCAGCTTCATCAGGATATCCTGCTTTTGGCAAAGGATACATGATTTGTAATAAAGGCACGCTTCCCGGTTCTTTAACCACAATTGGCGCTGTGCTCTTAGTAGTTGGTGAAGGAGTATTAA
Organism: Floridaenema fluviatile BLCC-F154; assembly: GCF_041929135.1. Lineage (NCBI taxonomy): Bacteria > Bacillati > Cyanobacteriota > Cyanophyceae > Aerosakkonematales > Aerosakkonemataceae > Floridanema > Floridanema fluviatile. The sequence continues at coordinate 108,392 of NZ_JBHFNS010000018.1, forward strand.
TCGGAGTTGCTTGCTTTTCTAAAACCTTTTTTCTTTCAGCTTCTCCCCGTCGGGGAATATTGCCAAATAACTCTTTAACTTTTTCCAAAGTCGGTTCAGTTTGAAAATCTCCCACAATTAAGACAATGGCATTATCAGGACTGTAGAAAGTTTCGTAATAATATCGCACTTGTTCCAAGGTAAACTTTTCCACATCTGCCTTAGTTCCACCCACAGGTAGACCGTACATACTATTAGGAAAAGCCGCTTTAGCGACGGTACGATACAAGCGATATTCTGGACTATTTTCGTAACCTTGCAATTCCGAAATTACTACTCTTTTTTCCCGTTCTAAATCTTGAGGATCTAACCGGGCATTTTGCATTCTATCTGCTTCTAATGTGAGTAATGCCGTCAGCTTATCTCGTTCTACCGTGCCAAAATAAGCCGTTTGATCGTACCCAGTAAAAGCATTAGAATCACTTCCCAAAGCACTAAACAAATGCCCAAATTGAATTGGGCGATCGTTAGTTCCTTTGAATAACAAATGTTCTAATTGGTGGGCAATCCCATTAACTCCCGGTTCTTCATTTCGCGACCCTATTTTATACCAAACTTGCACCGTAACAACTGGTGCTGTATGTACTTCTTTCGTCAAAACTGTTAATCCGTTTTCTAGTACAGTTTGGCGAACATTTTCGGTTAAACTAGGTACTTGTGAAGCAGGATTAACTGCTAATTCAACGTTAGATTTGAAATTGGGATTTGGCAAATTGGAACTAATAGTAGATGGAGTAGAAGTTGCGACGCTGGCGAACATTAATATTGTTCCCAGACAGAGACTAAAAATTAATCCGAATCGGCGATATTTACGCCACAATCTTGAAAGAGACATAGTTTATTTGGCGAAAATTAAATTTTGTGGTTGGTTGAATTAAGCAATAGGCTATCTGTAAATTTGGTAGAAGTATTTTCTCAGCATACAGGGTAACAGATTAGCATTTTACCAACTTGATGCCTATTTCATAATTTCCAGAACCAGCTTTTCGCCTCTTAACTAGAAAATTCCTGATTATTTTAATGTTTCTTATTGATGGCTCGATCGCTAACTAGGACTGAGAACTCTAATAAATTCTAAGGGTAATCCATCAGTATCAGCAATAAATGTTACTTCATAAACTTGATTCCCGATCATTTGCTGGGTGGGTTCTAAAAGCACTTTCAGCGGTGCAACTTGTTCCGGTTGTTGGCGGGAAACTTCTGCAAAGCGTTCTTTTAACGATGATAACCAACTGGGTAAATCAGTGGTAGACTCTGTTAAATCAAACGATAGATGGTAATATCCCACGTAATGTTCGTTACCAAAAGCATCGGGCGCTGGGTGAGGTTCGGGAATTTGAATTAACTCGATGCGTCCCCCTAAACCTTCCATCCAACAAGCTAGAGTGTAACCTGTGGTGAAACGTTCGCAGACAGTGAAACCTAGCTGTTCGTAAAATGCGATCGCTCTATGTATATTAGCAGTCCGAATCGAAGCATGGTGCATAGGGCAGGGGACTGGGGGCAGGGGACTGGGGACTGGGGACTGGGGACTGGGGACTGGGGACTGGGGACTGGGGACTGGGGACTGGGGACTGGGTAGGTCAACAATCAACTACTCAAACAATCGGTAATAAGGATAACGCACCGGAACACCTGGTTCCTTTTCCAAATCGAAATTAATTACTTCCCAGCAGGGTTCCTCTTCCGGGTCAGGGCTAAAATCAACAGGTAAGCCGTAAAGTCTAGGACGGGAAGAGTCCGACTGTCCGCGCCAAGGAGTGCTTCTTTCCAAATAACCACTGATTAATTCCTGATAGCGACGGGCAATAATCACTCTGGTGGCGCGATAACCTTGAGTATACAAGCGATCGAGCGCCTCGTGAATTTCAAACCTAATCCCATCAGGATGAGTATGCTGACGATACCACTCATTATTCCACCGCCGCCATTGACGACCAGATTGCAGATGAATGAGTTCCCCATTCGTTGGGTTCGCCTCAAAAGCCCCATGACGCGGACACAAATAAGTATCCGTCAGTGTCAATGCCGGAATAGTTTGACGACAATGGGGACACTGAATTTCTGGGCCAAATATAGGGTATTGCAAACCGGGGCTAATCATGAAGTGAGTAATAACATTTTTTTGCGGTGGAATGGGTACCAGTGGTTCTATTTTAACGGAAATGTCGCGAAATTCCCCATCTGTCTACACAGTGGGGAATGTTTCTCGAAGTCCGTTTATTTGTTCGTGCTTCATAATTATCTCACTGCCAACCTTTCAGGTATAGCGGGAGTCCTCGGCTCGATTTAAGATAACTGATATGAGTTACTGAGGCATTTTATTAGGAACGATCGCAGATTGTGGAAAATATCAATCCCTTACTCACCAATTCATCATCCTATTGGCCCACACCCGATTTGTCAAAAGCCGCTTTTATCGCCCCCAACGCCACAGTTATGGGTTGGGTAACAGTAGCATCGGGCGTAAGCATTTGGTACAACGCCGTAGTTCGCGCCGATGTCGAAAAAATTTTACTAGGCGAGTTTACCAATATTCAAGATGGCGCAATTTTACACGGCGACCCCGGACAACCAACCATTTTAGAAGATTGCGTTACCGTTGGACACCGGGCAGTAGTTCATTCCGCTTACATCGAACGCGGTTGTTTAATTGGCATTGGCGCAGTCATTTTAGATGGAGTCAGAGTCGGCGCAGGTAGTTTAATTGGCGCAGGCTCTATTGTAACCAAAGATGTCCCGCCATTATCTTTAGTCGTCGGTGTCCCAGGCAAACGAGTCCGCGAATTTTCAAAAGAAGAAGCCGAAGAATTAATCGTCCACGCCCAACGTTATCACAAGTTAGCTTTGGTTCACGCTGGTAAAGGCACAGACTTGGGTTTCCCTCCCCCTGTCTTATAAAAGGCAGAACCCAGAAGGCAAAAGCTAACAATTCCCTCAGTCCCCAGTCCCCAGTCCCCTCCCCTGAAAAAATCTCCGCTGGATCTGGAAATTTTGCTCACTTGATCGCAAAATATAAATTAAAGATGAAAGCTGCTTCATAAAATTTTAAAAGAGGGGAAACAAACTATGGATTGGCGCGTGATTGTTGTATTAGCACCTTTGGCAGTTGCAGGCGGTTGGGCTGTTTACAATATCGGTAAATATGCCATTGCTCAAGCCCAAGCCTTTTTCAGCAAGCAAGCCTAAGCTAAGCTGAATCTCAAATTAAATCACAAACCGTCTTCTGTTTTCGGGGGCGGTTTGTTTGCTTATCTAGGATTAGATCTAAGGGCAATATTCCTAATATTAATGAAACAAATCTTTATATAATTGTTGTCTCTATTTACATTTCTCTAAGATTTGCTGCCGAGAAAGTAAGCGATCGCCTTTTGCACAATCTTTATATTTTACCCAACAAATGTGTAAAAACTTCATAAAACTAATTAAATCACTCTAGGGAAGGATGTTAAATTAGATTAGTAGGGAATATTACCGAATCTCTAGTTTGAGTTTTATTCCACCCCATACTTACTCCTTTCTGGATACAAAGTTATCACTGAATTTATTTCCTAGACCCTAGTGGGTGCGGTCAATCATTTCTTAGTTGAAATTGACGCTCCTGACCTGTTGACGTGGCGAAAATTTTTCCCGTCACCAGGAGTTTTGGCTACACCTTTTTCCATTGTCTCAGGATTCACTACCAACAGAGAAATTCTTCGATCCAAAAGAGAGTAAGAGCTTTTGAGCTTAGGAATTGACATTGATACTAAATCAATTCAGTACAGGAGTTATGTCCAATTCTCAATTGATGACTTCACAGATGGCATTCTGCCAGCGAAATAGCGACAAAGACAGAGAAAAAGAGTTTTGGCAGCAATGGGAAAAGTATCGAGATCATCTTTACCATTGCTGTTTGAAGTGGATGAGGGACAATCCTAGCCATGCCGAAGAAGTACTAAGTCGCGCCATGCTGAAAGCTTGGGAGAAATTTCGAGATTCTACTTATGTTATCAGCAACTTTAAAGCTTGGTTAATCCGACTAACTTATAACCTCTGCGTAGATATACAGAGAGAGTGGAAAAGGGGTGGTTATCGCGTCGAAAGTTTAGATGCAATGGCTGAACGAGGGGAAGTGGAATTGATTTCCTGGTTTGATACCCCTGGAAAATCAGCAATGCAGGACGAACTAAAAACCATTATCCACAATGCTATTGCGGATTTACCCCCCAGACTGCGCGAACCGTTTACTTTACACTTCATTCTAGAAAAATCCTATCAAGACATTGCTCAAGAGCTAGGAATTTCCTACGACAACCTTTGCCAACGTATTTTCCAGGCAAGAGAAATTCTCCAAAAGCGGTTGAGAAGTTATTTATCAGAGTTTGATGATTCTCCCTTTGAGCCTTCCCCATCATTGAGCAAAAAGGCGAAATTTGGAGTTGAGAAACTTCCCAGCCAAACTATGGCAGTTAAAGTACAAACTCCTTCAACCTCCAATCAAAAAGATTGCTGCGATCGTTGCCCTCACTATTATCAAGTAACAGCAATATGTCTAGAAACACTGCCTCATGTTTGGTATCAATCACCCAGTCCTCTGGGGTGGAATTGAACGTTCACTTAGTCTTAGACGAAAAGCCCAGCCGACAAGACCAAAAACTAAAAACATTAAGCCAGTATGTACAGCAATATGCCTCTGGTTGGAAAAAACGCTTGGAATTAGCCAATCTGCTCTCGGCAAAGGGTTTCTGGGAGCAAGCGGTAGCGGAATATCGCCGGATTGTTGAGCAGCAACCCCAATTAATCGATGTCTGGTTGAAATTGGGGAAACTCTTGCAGCTAATGGGACGAGTGGCTGAGGCGATCGACATTTATCACCGTGCCTTAGCATTGTCCAGCAATCAAGTAATTGAGCAGCATATTACCGGATTAATTGCAATTTGTCAAGGTGACAGCAAAAAAGCAATCCTCGCCTTTGAAACTGCCGCTAACCTAGAACCAAACAACGCCGCTCACTGGCTAGCTTTGGGACAATTACAAATCGGGAGAGAAAATCCTTTAGCAGCTTTACAAGCCTTTGACGAGATTTTGTCGCTCAACCCAGATGACATTGTGGCTTTGATTCACAGCTATGATGCGCTTATGGCAGTGGGCAACCTTTCCCAAGCTCAGGCTAGGCTGGACAAATTAATAATTTTAGCTGCCAACGATCTCCGGGTACTGCAACGACAGTTGGATCGACGTTGCCAGATCGGATTGGTATCCGGTGAGCCAGGAAAGCAAACTAAAAAGATGATTGGCGCTGCTTTGGAACAAACCGATCGCGCCGCTGATGCCCACAAATCCCTGGCATACTATCACATTTACCGAGGCGATTGGACACAAGGAATCAAGGTGTTAGCAGAGTTTACTGAGGAACATCCCTATAACCCTAGCGGTTGGTATCACTACGGGCGCTGCTTGTTCCATACAGGTGAATATCAGGAGGCAGCTGAAGTGATGCTGAAAGTTTATCGTCTGTATCCAGATGATTGTGAAATCTATCGAGCATTATGTGAGATTTTGCCTCTCTCCCTAACTCCCCCCTTGCCAAGGGGGGCTGGGGGGGATCTCCAAATCACAGAAAAGGATCGCTTAATCCTGGCTTCCCTAGTCGAAGAAATGCTAGAGCGTTTCCCGGAACGCTGGAGTGTTTGGGCGACGGCGGGGCGGGTATTAGTAGAAAGTTTTCAGGAGATTAAACAGGGATGTAGTCTTTCCCAGCGAGGAACACAACTTCAGCCCCAGTTAGCTGATGCTTGGTTTTGTTATGGGCGAGTGTTGGCTTTAGCGGGGAAACATCAGAAAGCTGTGGCGGCGTTAGAGAAAGGATGGCAGTTGTTACCCGAAACAGGAGGATATAGGCAATCTGTGTCTGCTGCGGTGTGGCTGGGAGAAAGTTACCGGGCGTTGGGGAACGATCGATCCAGTCGCCAGTGGTGGGAAGAAGCTTGTCAGGGAAGTCAAAAATTCCGGTTATTTCACCCAGTTATGGCTGATTACTGGCAAGGAAGAGCTTTAGAAGGGTTGGGTGATGCTTTGGGAGCGATCGAACTTTATCGAAATGCCTTAACTCAACAATTGCTTTTTCCAGTTCGTGACGAAGTGAAACAGCGAATCAAACGTCTGAGAGCTAAGTTAAGAAAGCGTTCTCGTCCTTAATGCTGATTTTTCGAGTGCATTTTTTTGGCAAAAAAACGCCTCTAACTCGAAAAATTCAGAAATTGCCTGGGGAAAACGTCTTATTAGTGTAAAGAACAAATTTAGAGATTTTTCTCATGGTACAAGGTGGCGGATCGGCAAGCCCTATGTACTAAGTTTTTTACACAACTTTCATTTTTAGATCGTTCAAGGACATAACTATGCCCATTTACAATGTAACCATTAAGACTGGCAATGTTGCGGGAGGAGGAACTGACGCTAACGTGCGTATCCAACTATTCGGCGATCTTGGAGAGACTGACAGTAGTGGGTACTTGTTAGACAAGTATGGTTACGATGATTTTGAACGTGGGGATCAAGATACTTACCAAGTCAGGACTGATAAAGAGTTAGGGAATTTAAAAAAAGTCCGCCTTTGGCATGATAACGCTGGAAGCGGTGCTAACTGGTATGTAGAAATGATTAGGGTTGAATTATCCGGTGTGACTTGGAATTTTCCGGCTTATCGATGGTTAGCTACAGATGAAGACGATCGTAAGATTGATGTGACAATCCCAGTTGCTTAGTAGATACTGAATCATGCAGTGCGATCGCTAATCTTTCCCCAAGAAGTGCGATTGCTCTCCCCATTTAAGGCTGTAGGGTGCGTCAGATAGCAGAATTTTGGGTAAGATAGCTAACTTTATCGGTCTGACGCACCCTACTCAACTACTCAACTTTATCGAAATGCCTTAACTCAACAATTGCTTTATCCAGTTCGTGACGAAGTGAAACAGAGGATCAAACGTCTGAGAGCTAAGTTACGAAAGCGTTCTCGTCCTTAAATACTGATTTTTCGGGTGCATTTTTTGGGCAAAAAAACGCCTCTAACTCAAAAAATTCAGAAATTGCTGGCTGAGATCGTCTTTATAGAAGAGGGCAAAGAATTCTGAAAAGTTAGCTTACTCAGTAAAAAAAACAGATGCCTATGCCCTCTATAAGACTGAGACAAAAAAAATTAGTTTCTAGGTACTTAACATGAGCGACATTGTACTCATTTCATCTGAAGATGATCCAGAGCAAAGCCAACGTATAAATACTCTATCCATAGATCTAGAGTTTGAGCCGGAGGAAATTAGAGAAAAATATTCATTAAAGGCTAAACCTGGACGTACATCCAAATTAGTACTTTCATGTCAGGAGTCAATTCTCAACAATATATCCATCAATAGAATCGCAGAAGGCTTGAATCAAGCAGCTGATTTGATGTATGTTGCATACAACGCTTTATCGGGATCGGAAATTCAGGCAACGGTGTCTGGGTTACAGAAATTACTGATGGATGCCACTGCCGAAGCGAGTATAACGATCAAAAGTTTTAAAGATAAAACCGATCCCAATAAACCAGAATCGGTCGTCAATCAGGCATTTGATGGCTTCAGCAGGTTATTCCAAGGTCAAGAGTCGTTTGGTATCACTAAACTGGTTCGTTGTGGAAAGGTTGCTGAGAAGATGGCTGTTGATGCCAACAACTTAGCACAGCGTTTTCAAGCGATTGTTGACAAAGCACAGCTTGCAGCTGAAGCAGCTATTAAGGAGAAGGTTGCCGATGAAGCTACCAGGAAAAAACTACAAGAAAAGCTTAGCCTAGTCCAAGCTGTGAAGCAAAGTACAGAAGTGCTTCAATCTAACATCCAAACAGAATTGACAAAAGTACAAGAAGAATATGAGCAAGCCAGAGAACGAGAAAAAGTTGAGGGCGAGCGTGCCTTTATTACCGGAATAGTTGGAGCAACTGTTGGCGCTCTTGCTGCAGGTGTTGGTTCAGTAGCTCAAGCTATTATTGCTGTCAAGTCTCCTGTTGGACTTCCGGGAGGATATGTGCCGCCTACTCAGCCAGGTGGTAATAAGCCAAATGGTCAAGCCCCCTCGCCAGAAGTGCAGCAGCAGAAAGAAAGTCTTACTAAGGAATTGCAAGAGAAACAAGCCGCAAAAGCAGCAATTGATCGGGAGAAGAAGGAAAACGAGGCTAAAATCGCCAAAGCTGAAGCTATTAGCAAAGATACCCAATCTACAGCACAGGCTAAGGCTGAAGCAGAAAAAGAAAAATCAGCCTGTGAGGCTAAACGCGCTGATATTGAGCAAAGGCTAAAAAAGGCTCAAGAAGCCATCGACAATCTTACATCAGGATTAGGTAATGTATCAGCGCAACTGGCACAAATATCAACTCAGTCATATTCAGCTGCCGAAACTGCCTCAAAACAGAAAATGGCATACTACGAGCATAGAAATAAGCTAGCCGAACAAAATCGCGAAGCTTTAGCAAATCTTGCACAATATGCAGTGGAACTTAAATATACTACTGATGCTACTAAGAATATAGAAATGGCAATCAGGAGTTTGGAATTTGCTATCACAGCTTTGAACGGAGTAGTGTCCGAATTAAAGAAGACAGTAGTGTTCTGGCAAAATATGGCGAACTACTGTAAAGATAATCTTGCAGGTACTAGCTTGACCGAGGATATCAAATACATCGAACAGAATTATGACCCAATGAATCGGAAGTTAGAGTATGCTAAACCCTTGATAATCTATACAGCTGTGTATAATATAGCTCAGTGGGTAGCTTTGTATAATGTTTGCGATCAATATCTGATAGAAGTGCAAAAAGTGTTCGATAAAGTGAATACAAATCATGCCCATCCAATACCAGAAGCTCAACTTCCAGTAGAACTGCCTAAACTAGCTCAAAAAGTTCTAGATTCTACTGAGAAACAAACAGTTGCTGTGGATAGTGAAATAAGATCTTTGGAACTGGAAATGCTGAGTGTTAATATTGCAGCAAAGGCAGTATCTTAATTAGGATTAAAGCTGAGTGTCGCACAAAAATTAATTTGTCGGGTGTGTCAGACGGGAAAATATTTGTCTGTAAAAGCCCCTGATTGTGATCTTGAGGATATCGATAGCTATTATTGCTATCTAAGTACTTATGCAAAATTAATTGGATATTTCTTAGCTCTCTATCTTTGATTGGATCAGAGCTACAGGCAAATAAGATGTACAAAAATTTTGCTTAGGTACTTATATCCTCTCAAAACTCAAGAATTCAAGTTCTAAAACCTTAAAATACCAGAGTAAAAACATGAGATTTTTAACCAACAAAAGCCTACTAAGTAAAGCTAAGTTGATCGGTAAAAGCTTATTAGTTTTGATTTTTTCTATCTTTCTTTTTGTGCCAACACCAGCATTGGCGTTAGATTACAATGTCGGGATAAAACCCTACGTATCTGAAGTTCGGGCAATTATTAATAATAGCGTACTGCCGATTGTTGAACTACTTCCCAATCAAAATTACGATTTTGGACAGGAACTCCTACAAAGCATAGATGAGAACTTACAAATGACTCAAACTACGCTAGAGAAGAATGCCAAAGATTACAAGCAGTATAGCGATGTATTTCAGGGTCAACTAGAATCGCTACTCAACGCAATCAACCAGCCAAATGAAGATAAACAAAAATTGGCAAGCCTGAGACAACAAGTAGACCTTCTAGAAGATAAATATGATCGAGAAATAATAAATAGATACGGATTGCCCGTATACCAATTACCAACAGACACAATTCTTAGTGACAGCTTTGGAGCATTGGTTTTACCTATACGAGAAACGATAAGAAATTTAGAGAAAGAAATAGAATCGCTTCAAAGTAAGATTAAGCCAACAGAAGAAGTGAAAAGAGAGTGGGAAATATATAGTAAGGAGATTTCCACACAATTAGTAAGTTACAAACAGATATCTAGATTGTATGATAATTTGAGAAAAAGAATAAAATTAGCTAGTAACAAAGTTGTTAAAGTCAAACAGTATGCTGCTGAGATTCAGTCTTTCAGTGATAAAGATATGTTGGCTGAGATTGAAGAACTAAAACAATTTCTCACGAATATTACAGAGAATTTAGCTTAATCAAACAGAGAAATCAGTGAGCTATATAATATACTAAAAATAGCTATAACGCTGATTGAGCGATTCGGTATTCAGTATCCAAACCCAAACTTGGCTAGATAGTAACAAGCAAGTTAACCCCCCTATCAACAGAGTAATAATATGAATGAAATCACAATTGTTGAAAGTAACTCAACAGCAGGAACTATTGCGCTTTCCCTGAACAATAAAACAGAACAATACTCTGTAAACAGTCTGCCAGCAATAACCAGTCAGTTGGTACTAGAATCCTGCCAGGATATTTTAGGAGAATTATATTTTGATTCCCTGGTGTGGAACTTGACAAATGCAGCCGATTTCATATTTCTAGCATACAACGCTTTAGCCGAAACAGCAGTTCAAGCAAAGATATCTAGATTGCAGAAATCCCTGCTGGATATTTCTGGTGATTGCGTGACAACACTTGACATTTTTGGAATTCAGTCCCAAGAAGTTGGTAAAACTCTCATCAAAATTTACGGGTTGCTATTAGCTCGTAAAGAAAAGTTAGCCAAGATTCAATTTAAATATTGTGGTCAAATTGCCCAAGATATGGCTGACGCAGCCCAAAAATTAGCACAGCAGATTGAGGAGCTTTGTAGTCAGTCGCAACTTGTAAATGAAGATGCTATTAATATAAAAAATCTTACTATCGCCGAGAAATCAGATCTGATTGAAAAGTTGAAAGAGTTTGAAAGCAAGGAAGCAGCAGCTAAGGTGCTACGAGACGACCTAGAGAAAAGCTTGGCTAATCTGACGAGAGAATATTACGCTAGCGTAGCCAAACTACAGGATGGCTGGTTTATCGGTGCTGTTAAAACTGTTGCTAATGCTTGCGGAATAGTTGTCCGAGATCCAAAAGAAGAAGCTCTCCGTGAAACCCATACGACTTACAATCGGAAATCACAAGAATATCGGCAGGAAATGACGAAGAATTTGAACGATATTAAATTATATGCCTACGAAATTTCCAAAGCGCAAAGTGCAATTTCTGATGCAGCCAGAGGTGTTAAAACTTTTGAGTATGCAGTTCGCGCACTCTCAATAATTGTAGCAGCATTGAAGAGGACAACATTGTTCTGGCGTAGCATTCAGATATACTGTGAGCAACTTGAAAATTCAGGCTTCGCCAGTTCTTTTGAAGATATTCAAAAAAACTCTTTGTCTGAACAGCAGATAATAGAAGAATACACTAATGATAAGTTTATGCTGCTGTTTGTAAAAAACCTTTCTGAATGGGTGGCACTTAATACTGTTTCTCACGAATATAAAATAGCAGCAAAAAACACATACGATAAAATATCATCTAACATTGCCTCTGCACCTTCAATCGAAACAGCAAAACGACAAACACCTGTGTTAGCTCAACAACTTTTTGATTCTTATGAAAAGCAGGAGAAAGCTTTAGCGGCGGCGGCGCAGAAAGAGCAAAAATGGGGTAGTTTTCTGGCAATGGTAGAAGCTAGAGCGCCAGTCCAGTAGAAGTATTTGACAAAATGAACCAAATGTGGTTTGTTGCACAAGCCCCGGCAGGGCGAAGCATTCGGGAAGAAAATCTTGGGTTTTGGACAATAAATTGTCGCCCGAATGCTTCGCCCCTACACAGAACATATCTTTTTGTTTTTGTCAATCTGTCTCTGCTGGCGATCGCTAATCTTCCCCAAGAAAATGCGATCGCTCTCCCCATTTAATCTTCCTGAATCACCAACTTTTCCTGAGTTAAATCTGACTGCACAACAGGTTTTTCAGGCTGCAAAGTTAAGCCCACAAGGGAGTACTGAGATAGCGTTCACCTGCACTAGGTTGAACGATAACGATCAGTTTGCCTTGATTTTGCGATCGCTTTCCTACCTCCAATCCTGCATAAAGCGCCGCACCCGTTGAAATACCGCTAATGATACCTTCTTCTCTGGCTAACCTTCGCCCTAAGTCGTAAGCCTGTTCGTCGGTAACAATGATTACCTCATCAATCAAATCAACGCGGAGAACATCGGGGATAAAGCCAGCACCAATTCCTTGCAGGTTGTGAAGTCCGGGGGATTTACCGCTCAGAACAGCACTGGTAGCAGGTTCTACTGCGATAATTTGCAATTCGGGTTTTTGCTGTTTGAGATAACGTCCGGCACCAGTCAAAGTACCGCCTGTACCAACTCCTGCAACCAATAGATCGATTTTACCATCTGTATCGCGCCAGATTTCCGGCCCGGTAGTTTCATAATGAATTTTGGGATTAGCGGGATTGCTGAATTGTTGAGGAGAGAAGGCATTAGGGGTGGAAGCTAATAATTCGTTAGCTAGTGCGATCGCTCCTGCCATATCTAATACTGCCGGAGTTAGCATCACTTGGGCACCATAAGCTTGGACAATTTGTTGGCGTTCCCGGCTCATATTTTCCGGCATAGTTAGAATTAATCGATACCCTTTAGCCGCACATACCATTGCCAACCCAATACCTGTATTACCAGATGTCGCCTCTACAATAGTTGAGATCCCAGGTTGAATTAGTCCGGCTTTTTCTGCTGTGACGATCATACTCACGGCAATTCGATCTTTTACTGATTTGGCTGGATTCATCCCTTCAAGTTTCAGGACAATATCTGCAAGGCAGCCAAATTGTTGAGGCAATCGCTGAAGTTTTACCAGAGATGTACAACCAATGACTTCAGTAATGTTGGTGTGAATACGCATTATGTTTTAGGCAATAAAGAAAGATTAAAATTAAGGAATTCAGTCTAGACCATTAACCAAAAACAGGCAATAGTCATGGCAGTTAATAACAGTAAATGCGGTAAATTACTCAGCCAAGAACTTTGGGTAATTCGCATGAGAAAATAAGCACTAAAAGCCAGACTAGAAAGCAGTATTACACCTTGAAGAAAGGCAGCAACATCAGGACTCCAGGTTAGGGTAGGTAAACCATTGCCGCTATAACCCAAAGTTCGAGCCAAAACCGGGAGAATTTGCCCCGCTTCTGTGATTCCTGATGGAATATAATGGGTAAGGTTGGTTCCCAAAGTAAAGGGAAGATAGGCGTAAATAACTGTTAGGTAATTGGGGAGACGACTATCAAAAACCCTAGCGATCGCATGAGTTAAATAAGTTAAAATTGCTGGAATACTTAAAAGTAAAATAACTACAGGTAAAGCAATCAGTAAATGCTCAGAATCGATCGCTAAATCCCCCAAACCAACAAGGCTCAAAATTTTGTCAGCATGGTGCATACAAGCTCCACCTAACAGTAGCAATAATAGCGCCACTTCTGCCCAAAATCCCTGATGCTGTGCGAGTAAATCTGCTGTGGGAAACCTTAAATTTAGTTGCACTGAACGGTTAGGACAAGCTTTCAGACAAGTCATACACAACACACAATCTCGGTTATCCTGCAATTGGGCGGGATGGGAATAGAGAGGACAGCCTTCGGTTTCTTGTCCTTCTGTGGGTAAAGCATCGGCAAAATTAACCGGAGTGGCAGGACTACCTTTGAAACAACCGAAGGTGCTACACTGACTACCGCAGACTTGTTGAGTCGATCGCAACTCCACAATCGAAAGTTTAGCAAACATCCCATTCATGCCTCCAATTGGGCACAAATAGCGACACCAAAGGCGACGCTCATAAATTAAACTACCAATAACTGCCCCAGCCGTAATTGCAATCAGTAACCAAGCGGAAAGATAGGCGGTATTGGGTAAATCCCAAAGCTTTTCCCAAAGATAAATTATCACGAACCCCGCAAATAATACATAAGCACCCCAGCGATTTAACCATTTTGTAGGCCAAGGTAGCAATTTTCGTGGGAAAATCCACAGGGAGAGTCGGCGAATCAATTCTCCTGTAATCATAAATGGACAAACTGCACACCAAAGGCGACCGACAAAGGGAAACAAAAATAAATAAACAGGCCACCACCAAGCCCAAAATAAGTTAAGGATGATGTTACTGCTGCGGTCTTGGGGACTGATGAAACCTGCGATCGTGACCGGGACAAAAATTACCATCATCACTACCCAAATTGCTTCGGGATACCAACGACTAAGAAGGAATTTTCGTAGCCAAGGCCATTGATTCAGCAGGTCAATTCTAAAGGTATTAGTATCTGATTGTACCGACCAAAGTACCTGTTCTGGTATAGTAGTTTGTTCTTTGGGGGTCATGGTAATTGCCCGCTTCAGAATTGCCGCTAATTCTGTCAGGTTGCCGGGATAGTTGTAGCTAATCAAACGCCGCAAATCTGCCCGATCGATTTCTAATTTTGGACGGCACTGCTCTTGGGAAAATTTTAAGAGAAAATAGTCGGCAAATTCGGGAATGTCTGCTTTCCGCTGTTGGAGGTTGAATAGTTTAATTTCGTTGACTTCGACTTCGGGGAGGTTGAGTTTATTGGGGGATGCTAAAATTAGTCTTACCCAAGATTGGATGGCTTGACTTTCTAGGTTTTTGTCGGCAGAATTGGGAACTAAAAGTCCGGTTTTTAGGTAATCAATTAAGCGATCGCTATCTACTTTCGACAAAATTTGCACATTACTAATTAACAATGTACCTCGTTCTAAAAGTTCCAACACTCCTAAACATTTCCCAGTTTTTCCAAATAGCGGATCGGTGTTTAATTCACCTGTTTCAGTTTGGGACAGGGTGGCGCAATCAATTTCTGCAAAGGGCTGGTTTGCTAGCCCAGAATGGGCATGAATCAAACTAGCTAAAAAGGTTTTTCCGGTTCCTGGTGCGGCTTGGAAAACTACGGGTTTTAAGTTTTTGGCTGCATTTTCTATCTGTTGCTTCAATTTTTGGGTGGCTTTACTACTGCCTAAAATCTCTTCTTCTTGGGGGACGGAATGCAAATAAGGTTGCAGTCCAGAAATTCGCAATTGTTCTTTGGTTGTGCGTTGGGCAAATTCTTTTAAATCTTGGGCTAAGAAGCTATTGATTGTTCCTTGAATTTCGGGATATTTACTGAGTAGTTGCTGAAAGTCTGAACGCGACAAAAACCAAATCTCGCTTTTACTGATGGCGATCGCACTTGCTTGATAAGTACCATTTTCTGAATCGCCTATTAATGGAACGTAACCAAACAATTCCCCGGCACTGCGATATTTAATATGAGATTTGCCAATCAGGGAAAGGCGGTAAATCTCCACTGAGCCCCATTTGAGAAGATAAACTCCCACTGGGGTTTGATTTTCTTCGTAAATCGCTGTTGATGGTTCTATTTTCAAAAGTTGAAAGCATTGGGCGATCGCCTGCAATGTTTCATCTTTCAGTTTTCCCCAAGTTCGATGAAAGCTTAACCAATCGCTACATTCCTTTACCAGTTCTTGATTTTGATTCTCTTGGGAAATGGGAGATGAGGGTTGTAGTGGTTCCGGGCAAATAGCTTTTTCACTTAATCTTGATCCAAGTTTCATCTAACTCATCTCCTAATATAAGGAATCAGGCAGCTAGGTTGCTACAATTTCAGTTCATGGTCATAGCAAATCTCATTTCTGTGAACTGTATTTAGTCCCAGATGTTTATCCTTTATTATCTAATTCTTTTACTATACTTCTGTTTAAACACATTATTAATTATATCTTTATTATACATTATGCCTTTAAGTTAGTCTTAATTAGTTCTTAAAATTACCTAAAATTTTTTAGCGATCGCTAGCCCTTCCACTACTCCAAAAATCAGATGGGAATATTCCCGATCCTGCGGTAGCTGCGATCGCTATCCTGATTATTTAATCTGATTAATCAGCTGTTGACTCCACGCTCAGCCAACTATTAACAATCCCGGTCGGAAGATCATCACCAGTCCAAAAAATAGCATGAACAAACCTCCCGCAAGTTTGAGTCTTCTCCCCTGAGTTTCCGTCAAGCGAGATGACTCAAAGGAATAGATAAAATTGCTCAAAATCAGCAGCAAGGGAATAACATAAATTACCGCATAAAGTGCTGTCCAAACCGAATAACACTGCATAGAAACTCCGCCGGAATTTGTGGCACAATAGTTAACTAAGGCGGTCATATAAATTGCTGGTAAAATCGCAGTGCAACCTAATTCGATAATGTTCACAAAAATTGCCAGTAAAATCGTGCCGCCCAGAGCAGTTAAAAAACGCATTCGACTTGTGGTAGACTCTCTTAAAGAGCGAACAATTTGTCCGGCTTTCTGGCTAATCTTGCGTTGTTGTGATTCAGATAATGATAGGGAAATACCTTGTTTGAACCAGAAATAATCTTTGATATTGACGATTCCTGCGATCGCAATTCCACTTCCCAATATAAGTATAAACAGCTTTCCATACTGTTCGAGTAAGACAGAACCTAGTCCGATCATCACCATGATGAACAGAAAATACATCACCGCTGAGGTAATGATAAATGTTCCTCCCACTAAAGCCATGTCTCGCCGACTTTTGGTATGGGTAAGCAAAGAGAGTAAAATAATTAGTACCGTGAAAGCACAAGGATTAAATCCATCTGCTAAAGCGATCGTAGAAACGAAAAGTGGAAAAGGAAGTCCGCGGGCGAAAGTTTCGATCGCCACATCTGGTGTTAAATGAACGATCAAAAACAAACTCACGATGCACATAGCAGCAAATCCGCCAAACCAATACCTTTTTGCTGACGCTGTTTTTAACCAAGGTTTGAGTGGCAAAAAACTTAAAAGGTAGAGTATGGGTAATCCTAAAACCCACCAAGGAAATTGAAATTTTGGTTGTTCGATCGCTTTCTGAAGAGATACCTCATGACCAACCGCATCAGCGATCGCCTGAATAATTTGATTGCGATACCCAATATACCCAGAGTAAGCTGAATTATACTCTAAAGATCCGTCACCTTCACTGTAACCAATAAAGGATTTATCTCCGATAAAGGTACGAGGAACTGCCCCAGAATTGATGTGATAACGTTCTCTAAATTTCTGCCAAGTTTTCGGGTCTTGGTTAACTTCGATAAAATGCACATCGATATCATTGTTATAGCGATCGATGCTTTCCATTAACGGTCGTTGGCGAATACAGTGAGGGCAAGTTTCACTATGAAAAAAGTAAACATTCAGGACTGTTTCACCAGCTTGTACCCCAGCGGGGAATCCTATCCAGAGGCAAATGGCTAGGATAACCACTAAAATCGATTTGAATAAATGCTGAAGATTCATTGGTATTAGTAAGAAAAAAGAAAATTAACTGGCTTATTGTTTGAACTGTTCTTAAACGATCTGCCAGAAATAATTGCTAAAAACTATATTTTGAGCCTATACTATAATTCTGCCAAAAGCCGAAAATTTAGGATTTTTTTCCCAAGATATTCACAGAGCGACCATAAAATCTTAGATATCTTTAGGTTTAGCCACAAACGTTTATTAACCTCTTAACAAAACTCCACCGTGTCAATCGATTCTCTCCTCCAACCTTTCCATCACTTCGGCGTTAATCTAGGTTTAGAACGCATCGAAAAGTTACTCGCTAATTTAGGCAATCCTCATCGTCAAGTTCCCATTATCCACGTCGCTGGAACTAATGGCAAAGGTTCCGTTTGTGCTTATCTTTCTTCGGTACTCACCGCCGCAGGTTATCGCGTCGGTCGTTACATTTCTCCCCATTTAATTAGTTGGAATGAACGCATTTGTATCAATGAAAAACCTATTCCTTTGGCGGAGTTGGAATCGCTAATTTTACAAGTTAAGTCTGCTATTGATTTAGATTCTGAATCTCCAACTCAGTTTGAGGTAATTACCGCTGCTGCTTGGTTATATTTCGCTCAACAAAAGGTCGATATTGCCGTGATTGAAGTGGGGTTGGGCGGTAGGTTGGATGCTACTAATGTTTGCGATCGCCCTTTAGTCACTGTCATCACTTCTATTAGTCGCGAACATTGGCAGGTTTTAGGTTCAACTTTGGCGGCGATCGCTGGCGAAAAAGCGGGGATTTTAAAACCTAATTGTCCGGCTGTTATCGGTCAGTTACCCCCGGATGCAATGGCAGTTGTAAAACAAAAAATTCAAGAGTTAAATTGTCCTTCGGTTTTCCCAAAGGCGGCTAAAGAATTGGGAACCACGAAGACACGAAGGACACGAAGGGAAGAGGAAGAAAGATGGGTTGAGTATGAGGGGATTGAGTTTCCTTTGGGTTTGTTGGGTGAGTTTCAATTGTCTAATTCGGCTTTGGCGATCGCTGCTCTGCAATTCCTCCAAAAGCAAGGTTGGGAAATTTCTTCAGAAGCTATTGTTTCTGGTATGGGAAATGCTCAATGGTCGGGAAGGTTGCAATGGGTTAATTGGCAAGGTCATCGCATATTAATAGATGGGGCTCATAATCCGGCAGCTGCGATCGCTCTCCGTCACTATATTAATAGTCTCAATCCTCAATCCGTAACTTGGATTATCGGTATGCTTTCTACTAAAGATCATGCCGATGTCTTTCAAGCTTTACTCCAACCAAATGACCAATTACTTCTCGTTCCTGTTCCCGATCAATCTTCCGCTAACCCTGAAGATTTAGCATCTCTCGCTCAACAGCTTTGTCCCCAATTATCTTTAATTCAAACTTATCCCAATCTTACCTCCGCTTTGGAAGTTGCTCTGACTTCAAATCCAGGTTTAACTGTTTTATGCGGTTCTCTCTATCTCCTGGGTTACTTCTTCCAACTCACTCAAAAATCTCTCTGAAATTTCCCTCTCTCAACCCTTTCTTTTTCCTAATTCTTGTCAATTTAGGAAATTTGCCTTATATTTGTTTTAAACATGGTTTAATTGTTTATTAAACCAGTATATATGGGCGCACAGATTTCCATTATTAAAATATACACCAAAAACCCACTTTTGGCAACCACTTACCTAATTTTGATTCCATTCCGTCGCCGCATCAGATAAAGCGCGATCTACCGACTTTTCCCCCAACATTGCCGCTTGTAAATTATCGTAAATTAAGCGTTGCAACACATTGACATTCTTAATTGCTGGAATTAGTACCTCCGCCTGTTTCATTTGACTGGCACTGACTACACGCGCCCGATCGACAGCCGAAGAATTAGCAGCAACAGATTGAAAATAGGGATTTGCTAAAGCCTGAACCGTAGAAGGTAAAACATTAGCTTGTTTAGCAAAAGCCAATTGATTTTGGTCATTAGTGACAAACAAAGCAAACTTCAAAGCAGCATCCGCGCGATCGGTATTGCGGGGAATTACTAAATTCATCACCGCTACACTTTTTTTGCCAGTGTTCCCAGTAATTTGAGGTGCAGTAGCTGAAACCTTGGCAATTTCCGGCGCATTCTTAGTAATAGTATTCAGGAACTGAGCACCCGTAACTAAAATTGCCGTTTCTCCAGCCTGATAAAGTTCAATTCCCTTTCTGTGACCTTCAGTTAAAACTTCCTTGGGCAACAAACCTTGTTTATATAAATCTACCCAATACTGGAAAGCTGCCTGACCTTCAGGAGAATTAAACGCCGCTTTTCCTTGAGCATCCACCAACTTTACACCCATTTGCACTAAAGATTCTAAGACCTCCGCCGAATCTTCCGGGACAAAAGTAATAAAAAAAGCATACTTACCCGTCTTTTGCTTTACTTGTTTCGCTACTTGTGCTAACTCCGCGTAAGTAGCGGGAGATTTATTAATACCTGCCCGTTGGAGCAAATCTTTGTTATAAATAGTTATTTGAGTTGCTAAATACCAAGGAATGCCAAAACTCTTCCCGTTAAAAGTGCTAGCTTGCCAAATATTTGGTAAATAGGACTGGCGCAAAGGCTGAGGAATTTTACCATCTAATTCCAGCCAAGCATTACGGGCAGCTAATTGAGCAGCAAAATCCGGGTTTAAGTTTACTACATCCGGGGCAGTTTTAGCAGAAACCGCTGTTAAAATCTTACTTTGCATATCATTCCACGGTACATCTACCCAACGCACCTTGACACCTGCATTTTCAGCCTCAAAACTCGCTATAAGCTGGTTAAAGTAGTCGATAAACTGCGGCTGTAACTGCATCGTCCAGAATTCCACTTCCTGACGACCAGATGTAGTTGAGTTACTGCTCACATTGCCAGTACTACAACTGACAATCCAGCTGAGCAATAACCCTAACAAAGCAAAAACACCGAAACGTTTCCAATTTTGATGTGGAATCATGTTAATCTCGATCGCACTTTCAGGACAAATGTGGTAATCCTAGACTAAATTGGGTAGCAGGTATATTAAATTATTTCAATCAATCATTTTTCTTCTTGTGGTTGCTCTTAAACCTTGACACAAAACGGACTACAACAGTGGTTAACTTCGTAAGTAATCTATTTTCCAAGCGTAAACCAGGGATTGGCATTGAATTAGGCCCAGAAAGGGTAAATATTGCCCAACTGCGGAAACAAGGACATGGCTATAAATTAAGTACCTTGCATTCAGTAGAGGTGCCGGAAGGAGTTTTCCAAGAGGGAATGATTACTGACCCGCCGACAATGGCAGAAATCATTCAAACGGCATTGTCAGAAAAAAAGATTAAGGTAACAAAAGTTGCCAGTGCTGTACCGGGAGCAGCGGGAGCAATTGTTAGAATCATACCAGTTCCCGCGGAATTGGATGATAAAGAACTCCGCAGCATGGTATTAGATCATGAGGCAGGTTTGTATTTGCCTTTTCCGCGAGAAGAAGCTGATGTGGATTATCAAAAACTCGGTTTCTTCACGGATGAGGATGGAATTGAAAAAGTGCAAGTGCTGTTAGCAGCAGTACGGGAGGATGTCACCAATACTTACACCGAGACCTTTAAACAAGCAGGTTTAGATCTTGATGTTTTAGAGATTAATAGTTTTGCACTAATTCGGACAATTAGGGAACAATTACGCCAGTTTTCTCCTCAAGAAGCGGTTGTATTAGTAGATGTGGAATTTGAAAGTACAGAAATTGCGATTATCGTAGATGGAGTACCTCAATTTTCCCGGACGGTGGCGATCGGAATGTTCCAAATTCAAAGTGCCCTAAATCGAGCGATGAATTTACCGAGTACCAGAAATACCGATTTCTTGAAAAGTATGACTATTCCTTCCACACCGCCAGATAGCGTTCGCACTGGTTCGACGGGGATTAATCCGGGAATGGCAGCTATGCTGAGAGTATTGGGGGAATTAGCCGATGAATTGCGGCGCTCGATCGATTTTTATTTAAATCAAAGTAACAACTTAGAAGTGGCACAATTACTATTAGCAGGACCCGGTGGTGGTATTGGTCAACTAGATGAATTTTTTACATCTAGGTTGAGTTTGCCTACTATTCAAGTAGACCCAGTAGCAGCACTATCTTTAGAAGTTGGAGAAGAAATTGCTCCAGTACAACGACCTGGTTTAGGGGTGGTTTTAGGCTTAGGACTTAGGGAGGTTTAAGAGTGTACAGTTTAGATATTAATTTTCTGAAAGATCGGCCTGAGTTTGTTAAACCAGAGCAGAACAAACAAAAGAAAAAACTTAATGTCGGCAGTAATGTTCCGCTAGTTGCTGGGATTGTTGCTGGTGTTTTTCTGCCCTTAGCAGTAGGTGGTTTTTGGTGGTGGCAACAATCAGAACAAGGTAACTTAGAAACGAAAATAGCGGAAGTGCAAGCTGATTTGGATAAAGCTGCTAAAGAACAAGGAGAATTAAAAACAGTTCGCCAAGAAACTGATTTATATAAGCAACAAACTCAAGCATTAGCGAGCGTGTTTGAGCAAATTAGACCTTGGTCAGCAATGGTTAAAGATATTAGCGAAAGAGTGCCACCGGGAATTCAAATTACTTGTATTGCTCAAGTTCCAGTTAGTACCTCTTCTTCTTCGGGCGGTTGTCAAAATGTACCTAATCCGCCAACCACTAGAAATACAACTACTACAACTACTACCGCTAATGCTTCAGCAGTTGCCCCGCAAGACAAAGTAGAAATTACCGGAATAGCTAGGTCATTTAATAATGTGAATGACTTGATATTAACTTTGCAGCGATCGGCATTTCTCAATAATCAACAAACTCGCTTAATTACAGCTAGATTAGTGGATAACCCCATTAAGTTAGAACGAAATCCTAATAGCTCACAATCCGGCAGTAACAATTTTCCCATCCCAGAATTACCGAAAGTAGTGCAATTTAAACTTGAGACTAGTCTGAGTGACAAAACTAGTTCCCAATTACTACCACAATTAAATGGTTTGGGTGATTTAGGATTAACATCTCGCATTGAAGCCCTGAAGCAACAAGGAGTTATTAAAAAATGAACGGTGATTTTACTTTTGATGGTTCAGAACAACAGACAACTGAAAATGGTGGTTCTACTAGTCTTTTTGGGATTCAACTGACTCCACCTGTAATTGGTGCCTTAATTGCAGTTTTAGGATTAGGTGCAGCTGGGTATCTGTTCTATCAATTTGTGATGCCAGTCATGCAAAGAAATGATGAACTGAGAGCAGACCTGGCTCAAAAAGAATCAGAACTACAAGCTCAAAAAAACTTTCCTGAGTTAATGCAAAAAGCAGTTGCCGACAGAAATGAAGCCAAACAACAAAGAAATGCAGTTGCAACATTATTTGGTAACGAACAAAGCGTAAAAACTTTGCTCCTTGATTTAAACAAGCGAATAGAAGCTAGAAATAGCAACCTGAAACCTGAAGATATTAAGGCTAAATTAACTAAATTTGATCCAGATCCAGGTGCTTCTGGTATTGTTAATGATGGTGCTTTTGGTGCCCAAGCAAATAACCAAATATACCGTCAGGTATATGAAGTAGAAATGCAAGGGACTTTCGATCAAACTAGATTATTTTTGCTGGACTTAGAACGGCAAAAAAATCTCTTGGTAGCAAATAACTTTAAAACCTTGTTAGATGGTTCTTTCCAAAAAATAGTAATAGATCAGCAGCAGGGTCAAATAGTTCCGATCGGTAAACCAGCAACGAGTATTACAACTTCTTTTAAATTAAATATGCTCAGACCGCTGACCGAAGAAGAACAAAAATCGGTACAACCACCAGCATCAGGTACAGAAGGAACTCCTAGTCCGGGAGCAACTCCTAGTCCCTAAGTAGCTCTCTCTATTGCTTGTTGGCAATTGAGATGCTATAAGCAAGCGTAAGTTAACGATAGCCATAATAAATAACCAGAGTCAGTCAACTTGTTAGTGTGAGGAGGCAAGGGTGAAGTATAATCAAGGACTCGGTGGATTGTTATTTGGGGGAACGGCGGTTCTCTTAGCCACACAACCTGTATGGGCGGCTCCTACCCAGGTGACAGGAGTAAAAGTACAGCCAGTAGGTAATAGTGTACAGGTAATATTGGAGACTAAGGAAGGCGATCGCCCCCAAATATTTACCGTCAATCGTCAAAATGTTTTTGTAGCCGATATTACCAACACTCAGCTACGTTTACCCCAAGGAGAGCAATTTAATCAGCAAAACCCAGCACCAGGGATTGCCGCAGTTACAGTAACTCAACTGGCTCCCAATAGTATCCGGTTACAAGTTACAGGAGAAAGTGCCGCCCCTACAGGAGAAGTGGCTGCCAAACAAAGCGACGGCATTACCTTTAGTTTCAACATGGGCGGTGGTGCAGCAGCGAGAACACCCGCACCAAATAATCCGGTAACTGCTCAAGCCCCGGCAAATCAAACACCTTTAGTTCCTAATCCCAGAGTTACTTACGAAGGTGGTCCAGCACCAGCAGCGGGAGCAGTACAACCAGTGAGTCCTGCCCCACCTTTCCTGCCTAGAGCAGTTGCCCCCCCGGTGGGAGATATTGCCGTTTCGGAAATAAATTCTACTGCCAGCGTCATTGATTTGGGAACAGCGGAACGGGTGCCACGATTGTTATTGCGAGATGCACCAGTCAGAGAAGTATTATCTTTGTTAGCCCGTGCTGCTAATCGCAACGTAGTATTTTTGACTCCGCAACCAGGGGGACCCGGACAACAGGCGCAACAGCAACCAGGACAACAAGGTGCAGCTGCTTCTCTGGATTCGACAATTTCTTTAGATATTGAAAACGAACCGCTACAAGAAGTTTTCAACTATGTATTGCGAATTACAGGACTGCAAGCTAACCGCAGTGGAAATACGATTTTTGTTGGCAGTAATTTACCAGAAGCCGCTAGTAATATTATTGTGCGGAGTCTGCGACTGAACCAGGTTCCGGCTGCAACTGCCGCTAACTTCTTAACTGCTCAAGGTGCGGAAACTCAATTACCGATCGAACGGGTACAAATTAATACCATTGGGGAAGGTGCAGCTGCGAGAACTGTAGAAATTAGAGAACCAGATATTAAAGTTTTGCGGGCACAAAGAGGTGTTGGGCCGTTAATTCTTTCGGGTTTGTCTGTGTTGACTAACGAGCGCCTAAACTCAATTACTTTGGTAGGCGACCCCCGAAAGGTAGAAATTGCTACAGCTTTTTTAACTCAACTAGATGCCCGTCGTCGGCAAGTTGCAGTTAACGTCAAAATTATTGATGTCAACTTAAATAACTCAGATTTTGCGGGTTCTAGTTTCTCCTTTGGAGTTGGCGGAGCCTTCTTTACTTTTGATAATGGAGCCGCAGCCCTGAACTTTGGTCGGGTGAGACCACCAACCATAACTCAGACTAGAGAAAGTCAATTTAGTCCGCCCATTATTGGTGATACTCAGTTCTTACCTCAAACTGAAACTCCAGTTATACCGTTCTTAGATGCTCAACCAAATTCTCCTTTTGGTCGCAGTACAGGATTTCCCCAAAGTTCAGGAAATCCGAATTTTCCGTTTGGTAACTTATCCCGTCCTCCATTTGGGACAAATATTAATCCCCTACAACCAGGAACCAATGCTACGTCTGGTTTACAGACCATACCTCAGCTGTTCCAGTTCCCGACTCGGTTATTAGGATTATTGCAGGCGCAAATTACTAGTGGTAATGGCAAAATCCTCAGCGATCCCACATTGGTAATTCAAGAAGGTGAAACAGCTTCTGTGAACTTGGGTGAGGAAGTAATTACAAACGTAATCACAGAACGGGAAAATGTGGGTGGTATTATTATTCCGACTCAAAGGTTTGAAAAGGGCAATGCGGGTTTGAATTTAGAAATCCGAGTCGATCGCATCGATGATAATGGTTTTGTGACTTTGTTTGTTAATCCCACCGTCAGTGCGCCCGGTTCTCAGATCACCCTGACTGGTGGTGCAGTGATTACGCTACTGCAACAAAGACAGTTGCGCTCTGGGTTACTTCGCCTTCGAGATGCTCAAACTCTCATTATGTCAGGAATTATTCAAGACTCAGATCGTACAGAAGTCAGGAAAGTGCCGCTTTTAGGTGATATTCCGATTTTGGGTGCTTTGTTTAGAAGTACAAGTAGAACCAATGCTCGGAATGAAGTAATTGTGATGTTAACACCGCAAATTCTGGATGATTCAGGTAATGCGCCCTTTGGTTATCGTTACCGACCGAGCCCAGAGGTACAACAATTGTTGCGGCAACGCGGTTTTACTCCACCAGATAATAATCAGCAACCTTAAGTATGGTAAAGGCGATCGCACAGAAAAATCGAAAATTTGCGAAAATTTAAATTTTTCTGTTCTCTGGTATCCTCATTCCAGTTAATTAGCTTCTAATCTTTACGCAGTAAGAGTTTCACGACTTTTACTGCTTTGATTTTTTCGGGAAAAACTGATGGAAAATCTAAGTTTTTGCTTAAAAAAGTCCTGAAATCCATATATCTTAAAGGTTTCACCATTCCATATTCAGCGCGTACACCTTAGAATAAGGCAGTGAAACATCGGGTAGATGGGCATTTCAGCGTTTTGTTTGTTGAACCCCTCTCTCGTTGCTGAGTGAATAAGTCTTTTTACTCAAAGCGACCCCATACCAAAGGGAATGGATGGGGTGAAAAGTCACTAAATGCTGATTTCTAAGGAGTTCAAGCAAGAACATGAACAAAGGTGAATTAGTTGATGCAATAGCTGAGAAGGCTAATGTAAGCAAGAAACACGCTGATGCTGTGCTGACAGCAGCTTTAGAGGCAATCATGGAAGCGGTTTCTTCTGGCGAAAAGGTAACGCTAGTTGGTTTTGGTTCTTTTGAACCTCGGGAACGGAAAGCTCGTGAAGGCCGAAATCCGAAAACAGGCGATAAAATGGAAATTCCAGCGACCAAAGTTCCGGCTTTTTCTCCAGGTAAACTGTTTAAGGAAAAGGTCGCGCCTCAATAATCGTCACAAGGACAGGTTCTTTGTTCAATCGACCACTGCATGGGGGGAATATCGCCTGGGCAGCTGCACTGGCAGGCTGTTCCCCTGATGCTATTTTAGATTTTTCCGCCAGTATCAATCCTTTGGGCCCGCCTGAGTCAGCGATCGCGGCGATTAAGTCGCACTTGCCAAATCTGAAGGCTTATCCTGACCCGGATTATCATCAGTTAAGAGCATCTTTGTCAGCGGTGCATCAAGTACCACCTGACTGGATTCTTCCGGGTAATGGTTCGGCGGAGTTGCTGACTTGGGCTGGTTGGGAGTTGTCTGAATTGGATCGGGTTTTTCTGATCGTGCCAGCTTTTGGTGATTACTGGCGGACTTTTAAGGGGTTTAATGCCAATGTTGTGGAATATCCTTTGCTAAGTGCAGCGGGAGAGGTTGTTAATCTGGAGTTTCTGGATGGGAAAAAGCAAACTCTCTCATCATTTAACAATGGTTTGCTGTTGAATAATCCGCACAATCCTACGGGTAAACTGTTTTTTCAGGAAGCGATTTTGCCTTTATTGGAAATGTTTGCTTTGGTGGTGGTGGATGAAGCTTTTATGGATTTTCTGCCACCAGATCGAGAGCAAAGTTTGATTCCTTGGGTGAGTGAGTTTCCGAATTTGGTGATTCTGCGAAGTTTGACTAAATTTTATAGTTTACCGGGTTTGCGATTAGGATATGCGATCGCTCACCCAGAACGGCTACAACGCTGGCAAGCTAAACGTGACCCTTGGCCCGTTAATGTTTTAGCAGCAGCGGCAGCTGAAGCGGCGATCGCAGATCGAGTTTTTCAACAGCAAACTTGGAATTGGTTACAAGTATCTGGCATTAAATTATTTCAAGGTTTAGCCGAGCTTCCGGGTTTAAAACCTTACGAAAGTGCAGCTAATTTCTTGTTGGTAAAGTCAGCAGTTTCTACTTCTTTACTGCAAGAAAAATTACTCAAAGAAAGCCAAATTTTGATTCGGGATTGTTTGAGTTTTCCTGAATTGGGCGATCGCTATTTTCGTGTAGCAGTACGTTGGGAAAAAGATAACCAACGTCTAATTACTGAATTAGCAAAAGTTTTGAGTAAGTTTTGAGTTTTGAGTTAGGGAGAGTTTCGGGAGTAAGAGAGTTTTGAGTTATTTTATTGCTCCCCTGCTCTCCTGCTCCCCTGTTCTCTTGCTCCCCTGCTTTAAGTGATTATGCTTGATTATGATTTAGTGGTAATTGGTGGTAGTCCGGCCGGAATTTATGCTGCGGTGAAAGCAACTAATTCTAATGCGCGTGTTGCTTTGGTAGCTTCTCCATTATTAGGTTCTACTTGGTCAGAATCTAGTTCTAAATATAATAAAGCTCTCAGTTATATGGGGAAAGTGGCACGAATTCTGGACAACGCCGCTGTATGGGGTTTTTCTGTTCCAGAACAGTTAAATAAAAGTTTAGAATTTGGCGAAAGTTTAAAGTGGGCGAAAAGTATAGTTTCTAATTTAGATGAAAATTATTCTCCGGCGGTGTTGGCTTCTCTGGGTGTAGATGTGATTTTCGGGGAAGGGGAATTTTGTCGGTATGCTCCGAATTTTGCTTTGGCGGTTAAAGACCAATATTTGCGATCGCGTAAGTACTTAATCGCCACTAATTCTACTCCAATTGTTCCCGAAATTGAAGGCTTAGAAAGTGCTGGTTATCTGACTCCTGACAGCATCTGGCAATTGGCGAATGTGGAATTACCAAAAAGTTTAATTGTGATTGGTAACGATCCGGTAGGTGTGGAACTAGCTCAAACTTTTTCTCGTTTAGGTTGTGAAGTTTCTCTGGTAGTCAGTAGTTCCCGGATTTTAGCTAAGGAAGATGAGGAAGCGGCGCTTTTAATTCAGTCGCAATTAGAAGCTGAAGGGATTCAAGTTTTTACGGAATATCGGGTAACTCAAGTGAGATGGTTGCAGGGGAAAAAGTGGATTCAAGCGGGAAATAAGGCGATCGATGCTGATGAAATTTTAATTGCTACTGAGTTTCAACCTGATGCTACTAATTTAAATTTAGATGCTGTGGGTGTTAAGTACAATAGTCAGGGAATTATAGTTAACTCAAAGCTGCAAACTACTAATCGTCGGATTTATGCCTGTGGTGATGTTTTGGGTGGATATCGCTTTCCTCATATTGCTAATTATGAGGCGCAAATAGCTTTAAAAAATCTACTCCGTTTTCCGGTTTCTCAAGTTAATTATCGCTATATTCCTTGGGCAATTCTTTCCGATCCAGAATTAGCTAGGGTAGGTCTGACTGAAGCTCAAGCTAAACGCCGTTATTCTCAGGTTTTGGTAACGCGCCGCTATTTTAAAATGGTTGATAAGGCTCAAATTCGTGGCGAAATTACAGGTTTTTGTAAAATTATTACTTTGAGCAATGGGGAAATTCTTGGTGCTCATATTGTGGGTGCTGAAGCTAGTGAACTGATTCATGTTTTTGCTTTGGCTATGCAGCAAAAGTTGAAGGTTCAGGCGATCGCTAATCTCACTCCCATTTTCCCAACTTTATCCGAAATTAACTGCCTAACCGCTGCTGATTGCCAAGATTTCTCCCAATTCTCAAAAATTCAACCAAACTTCTGGGAAGGCTTTTTGAATTTAGTTCGTTCTTGGTTTAATTGAGAAGGGGGAGGGCAGAGGGTGATAATGAAAATGTTAAAAGTTATAAGTTTTTTCTATAGGTTGGTGAATCATAAAAGAAGCAAAATCGGCTTGTGCTTGGGCGATTTTTGGGGTATAATTTAGATAATGGAGATATAACTTAAAATAATATTTTTGCTCAGATTTCTATTATTTAAATTATAAATTAAAAATGGCAAAAAAACAATCCTAAAATCTAAAAAAATAAAATTTTTTTTTGCTAAATTTAAGATTTTTTTAAACAATTTGGTGAAAAGATGTGGTATGCAGGAAAGCTAATTGAGTCGAGGAGAATAGAGTTAGGGATTGACGATCCGGGGTTACTTTATGGAGCGACAGTTTTCACGACAGTGAGAGTTTACGATCGCTCATTGGAAGACGGGAGAACGAACTGGAAAGGGCATTTGCAACGATTAAAAAGTAGCATCGAAGCATTGAATTGGCAAGAGCCGGATTGGGAGAAAATTAGACAAGGTGCAGAGATATTGCAGAGGGAGTTTCCCGTATTAAGAATTACGATTTTTGCTGATGGTAGAGAATGGATAATCGGGAGATTTTTGCCTTCGGACTTAGTGGAGAGACAGGAGAAAGGCGTAGTTGCTTGGTTAGCGGGAGCAGAATTCAGACGAAGTTTAGCAGAACACAAAACAGGCAATTATTTAAGTGCTTGGCTAGCATTGAATCAAGCGAAAAGTTATGGAGCTTCAGAAGCGATATTAAGAGATGAATCTGGCAACTGGTTAGAAACGAGTACGGGAAATCTTTGGGGATGGCAAGATGGGAGATGGTGGACACCGCGATTAACAGCGGGAATTTTACCAGGGTTAATGCGAACTCAGTTAATTGACTGGCTGAGAAGTGAAAATCAGATTGTAGAGGAAGAAGCTTGGACAGCTGATTTAGTATTGGGGATGGAAGCGATCGGCTACAGTAACAGCGTTGTGGAAGTCGTACCCATTCATACTGTAATTTGATAGGCAGGGGGGCAGAGGGGCAGGGGAAAAACTAATTAGAAATCTAGAGTTTGTCAGTACCCAGTACCCAGTACCCAGTCTCCAGTACCCAGTCTCCAGTACCCAGTACCCAGTACCCAGTCTCCAGTCCCCTTTCTCATATTTGAAGTGAAAAACTCGGAGATTTCATACCCGATCGGTTGCCAGTTTCTCAGATAGGTTAAGATAAATTAACATAAGAGTAAGCAATGAAGCCCGAAAGATCAGAAACCTTGGAGGATTGACCAAGAGTGAATAAGCAGTGGAGAAACGCAGGGCTATATGCACTGCTGGCCCTAGTAGTAGTTGCCTTAGCAACAGCTTTTTTTGACAAACAACCCCAAACCAGAGAAACTTGGCGCTACGACCAGTTTATCCGGGCAGTTGAAAGCAAAAGAGTAGCAAAAGTCAGTATTAGTGCCGATCGATCGTTTGCCCGTCTGACAGATCCAGACGATCCCAAAGGCAAAACCGTTATAGTTAACCTCCCCAACGATCCCGAACTAATCAACACTTTAACCAAAAATCAAGTTGACATCTCAGTTTTACCACCAAGCGATGATGCTTTCTGGTTGAGAGCACTGAGCAGTTTATTTTTCCCGATTTTACTGTTAGTCGGGCTGTTCTTTTTACTCAGACGCGCCCAAAATGGCCCAGGTTCGCAGGCGATGAACTTTGGTAAGTCGAAGGCGCGAGTGCAAATGGAACCACAAACTCAAGTAACTTTTGGGGATGTGGCAGGTATTGACCAAGCAAAACTGGAACTTAATGAAGTTGTAGACTTTTTGAAGAATGCCGATCGCTTTACCGCAATTGGTGCAAAAATTCCCAAAGGCGTGCTCTTGGTTGGCCCTCCGGGAACTGGTAAAACTTTATTAGCTCGTGCGGTAGCTGGAGAAGCGGGAGTACCATTCTTCAGTATTTCCGGTTCGGAGTTTGTGGAAATGTTCGTCGGCGTAGGTGCTTCTCGCGTCCGCGACTTATTTGAACAAGCGAAAGCTAACGCACCTTGTATCGTATTTATTGATGAAATTGATGCGGTGGGTCGTCAGCGTGGTGCTGGTTTAGGCGGTGGTAATGATGAACGGGAACAAACCTTAAACCAATTACTGACCGAAATGGATGGTTTTGAGGGTAATACTGGGATCATTATTATTGCAGCTACTAACCGTCCTGATGTATTAGATGCGGCCTTGCTGCGTCCGGGTCGTTTTGACCGTCAGGTAGTGGTAGACCGTCCAGACTTTGCGGGACGTTCGGAAATTCTGAAAGTTCATGCTCGTGGCAAGACTTTGGCACAAGATGTAGACTTGGAAAGAATTGCCCGTCGGACTCCTGGGTTTACTGGTGCAGATTTGTCGAATTTGCTGAATGAAGCGGCAATTTTGGCAGCGAGACGCAATTTAACGGAAATCTCAATGGATGAAGTTAATGATGCGATCGATCGGGTACTAGCTGGCCCAGAGAAGAAAGACCGGATGATGAGCGAGAAGCGGAAAGCGGTAGTAGCTTTTCACGAAGCTGGTCACGCGGTAGTTGGTGCTTTAATGCCTGACTTTGATCCGGTACAAAAGATTAGCATTATTCCTCGCGGTCAAGCGGGTGGGATTACTTGGTTTACTCCCAGTGAAGATAGACTAGATTCTGGTTTGTTGAGTCGTTCTTACTTGCAAAACCGGATGGCGATGTTGTTGGGTGGTCGAGTAGCAGAAGAAATTGTCTTCGGTGAAGAAGAGGTGACTACTGGTGCTTCGAGTGACTTGCAGCAGGTAGCGAGAGTTGCACGCCAGATGGTGATGCGGTTTGGGATGAGCGATCGGGTGGGACAAGTTGCCCTTGGTCGTCAGCAAGGTAATATGTTCTTAGGCAGAGATATCATGTCAGAGCGTGATTTCTCAGAAGAAACCGCAGCGTTGGTAGATGAAGAAGTTCGGATTTTAGTTGATGAAGCTTATAAGCGAGCTAAGGATGTGTTAGTTAATAACCGTTCTTTGTTAGATAGAATTTCAGCTTTGTTGATTGAAAAAGAAACTGTAGACGCTGATGAGTTGCAAGAAATTTTGGCAAACAGTGATGTGAAAATGGCTTCTTTAGCTTAGTTAGATTAAAGAGTGATTTAAATGGGGTAATTCGGGTTTTGCCAGAATTACTCTTTTTTTTTGGCGATCGCAAAGGGAACAGATGTAAAATGCTCTTTACAGAGTAACTGGAGAAAAAGCCGTGACTATTTGGGTAAATGAACAGATCGATCCATCAGGTATTCTCTATTCTTGTATTGCTACTTCTGATGAAGAACAAGCTAAAGATTGCCATGAATCATTTCAGAATAATTTGACGGAAGCGCAGAAGTTGGCAGGTTGGGTAGTGCAGTTGCGAACTGTAGAATCATGGGATGACGTGCCAGTAAGTGCTTTAAAATTGAATTAATCGAAACCTGGGAAACATCGAGGTAATGCTTATTTAAAATGTTTCTCCTCTAATCCCCTAGATAATAAACAATGGTAAGGTTAAATGGGTTTAAAGCCATCTGAGGAAGAAACTATGAACCTTCCACTGATTGACCTATATGAAACTGATTTTTATGCTTGGACTCAAAAACAAGCAGAATTACTACGTCAGCGTCACTTAAATCATCTTGATATTGAGAACCTGATTGAGGAAATAGAGTCGTTGGGTAAACAGCAACAGCAAGAATTAATCAGCAGGTTAAGTATTTTAATTGGTCATTTATTGAAATGGGAATATCAGCCTATAAATAGGTCGAGGAGTTGGATTAGGACTATTAGAGAACAACGGAAACAAGTTACAAAAATAATCAAGGAAAACCCTAGCTTAAAACCCATTTTAGATGAAGCAATAAAAGAAGCTTACTCAGATGGAATAGACTTAGCGATCGAGGAAACAGGGTTAGGTTTCAGAAGTTTTCCTTCAGAAATTCCTTACACTTGGGAACAAATAGAAAACCAGAATTTTTACCCAGGATTACTTAATGATTCTGATAGAGATTTGCTTGAACTTTATGGAATAGGGAATGAATGATGCCTTGCAATTTTCCTTTTTTTCTTGGTTTTTAGGACTTACGCAGTCTCAGCCTGAAACCCAGATCCCCCCCAATACTGCTCGGTTAAGAGTAGGGGCGAAGCATTCGGGCGACAATTTATGACTCAAACCCTAGATTTTCTGTCCGAATGCTTCGCCCCTACAAAGGCAAAAAATGCTTAACCGAGAAGTATTGAGATCCCCCCTAGCCCCTTTACCAAAGGGGGGAATTTTTCAAGCCACTTTGGTAAGGGGGGTTGGGGAATCTGAGTGCGTAAGTTCTAGTTTTTTGGTTCAATGGTGGTGATTATTTCTCCGGTTTGAGAGGTATCGTAACCGCCAAGAGAAATTAACTGAGAGTGAAGTCGTTGGTGTCCGAGAGTGTTGAGAAATTGTTGTACAGGTTTTTCTTGCAAGTAATCTTTTATAATTACTAAATCGTATTGTGATTTATGTAGGGGAATGAATCCTAATCCAAAGGCAGTTGCTATTGCTTGAATACTAATTCCGGCATCAGCTTTGCCAGTGGAAATTGTTTGAGCGACTGCAACGTGACTATTAACAATGTGGTTAAATCCTTTAACCGCAGTAAAGGGAATTTGGTCTTGATTTAGGAGATGTTCTAATAGTTGACGACTGCCAGATCCTAGTTCTCGGTTGACAATAGTAATTGCCGGATTAGTTAAGTCAACAACGGTTCTCAATCTTTTGGGATTACCTGGTTGTACTATTAGTCCTTCTGACCAAAAACCTAAGTTAATTAATACTAATTTCTGATTGGTCAATATGTTTTTAATGAAGCTAATATTATGAGAGTTAGTTTCGGGATTGTATAAGTGCATTCCGGCGATATGAACTTCGCCTCTGAGCAAACGTTCTAGTGCTTCGATGCTGTTAGCGAAACTCCAAGAAACTCGCAAATTGGGATACCATTGTTCGGCGAATTTTGCCCAAAGGGAAAGTACTGGGGTACAACCTGCGATCGCTACTGTATGCTTGATTTTATCCTGAGAATCCCAAAGTTTAACAATAATTTTACTATTATCTGTTTCTCGCCAACCTTCACCATCTGCGGGGATCATTTCTGTCCGAAAAGCTTCTTCGCCAAACAAGGGATAAGCAATTAAATTTCCCCCTACTTCAGCTAAATTTAATCTTACTTTCTGGGCTACTGGAACTGCTTGAGTAGGAATTGCTTCTACATCAATATAGTCTTCTTGTAACCAAAATAAATCTTCTACTTGACATCCTAAGACTTTGGCTAAACGCAAGGCAATTGTCGCTGAAGGAGCATATTGTCCAGATTCTACACCACTAATTGTTTGCCGGGAAACACCAGTAATTTTCGCTAAATCTTGCTGACTCAAGCCTAAGCGGTTACGAATTTGCTTTAAATTGTTACGTAGCTCACTTTCGGGCTTCATTATCAATTCCTTTTAATAACAAATTTTTTCCTACTAGTACTTTTACAACAATAATTTTCTTAAATTTACCTATCTGTTAATAAAGTAACCAGGAAAAAGTAACCTAATATACGCAAGTATTTTTTACAATGTGCTTAAATATTAGCATGACATGATTTAACCGCCTCGAAGCGAACAACCTTACTGGTAGATACATACAGGTAAGGTTTTTCCCTAAATGTTTGGTGAAACCGATCGATTTAATGAATAAACATTCGATCTGAGTATAATTTTAGTAATTCTCTCCCTATGTACTGAGCAATTTATTTAGAGAGTAGATGATGTTAGTTTGGTTTGAGGTAAACGGTTATACAGTTTTGTTAGATTCAGATGTTGCGCCGGGAAAGGTGAAGTCTGAAAGGAGTAGTTATGGTGAGGTGATTTTGCGCGATCGCCTTTTTCAAGCCTTGAGAAGAATTAATCCCAATGTTCCCTCAATGGCGATTAAAGAAGCTATTAAAATACTTAATTCGATTCCTGGTGATACTCCCCAAGCGAAAAACTATAATTTCCGCAATTTTTTACTAAATGGGATGAATGTATCTTACCAGTTAGGTAAATATAAACTTTGTAATGAATTAAAACTTGTAGATTATTCTCATATTCAAAAAAATGATTGGTTGGTGATTCAAAATTTTAAAGTTTTTCAAGAAAAGGTTTGCTATTCACCGGAGATGGTAATTTTTATTAATGGATTACCGTTAGGAATAATTGACTTAATTAGAACTAATTCCCAAGCATTTAAGTTGAAAGAAAGTTGCGGAAAAATCAAATTTTGCAGCTACAAATTACCAAACATTTTTTCTTATAGTCAGATTTTAGTAATTTCCAATGGCAATCAAGCCAGAGTAGGAAATCCTTACCTTAATTGCGAACAATTTATTCCTTGGCACAGTATATGTAGAGAGGAAAATTTAATCAATGGAGTGACTGAATTAGAAATATTAATTCAAGATTTTTTTGATAAACGCTCTTTTTTTAAGTTAATGAAAGACTTCATTGAGTTTACAGAAATTGATTTGGATAGTATACCAAAAGAATGTAAATGTCGTCATAAAGGGGATTAGGGATTAGAGATTGGGGACTGGGAGGAAGTGGGATAAGCTGTTACGCATTTAAATCACTTATTAACGAGTAGGGTGCGTCAGACGGTAAAGCCTATGTAGAAAGGAAAATATCTAAATCTGACGCACCCTACAATATGACTTTTAAATGCGTAACAGCTTATGGGGGGAGTTTTGGACATAGTTGAATTGTTTCTCTCCATCTCCCATTTCCCGATCTCCTCTGCCTTTTGTTATAAATTATGTTTGGGTAAGCGGAGTCTTTTGGAAGCCAAGGGACTGAGAATTTGGTTAAGCAAACGCAACTGTTCAGCTGTACCCATGCAAATCATTGAATCTCTGGCGGATAAAACTGTTTCCGCTGTAGGACCGCCGATGAGGGTGCCATCGGCGCGACGAATGGCGACTACTAAGGCACCGGATTGACTTCGCAAACGTGCATCTTTTAAAGTTTGCCCGACATAGGGACAGACTTCTGGATCTAAACGAAATTCTTCCATGTAGAACGATCGATCTGTCCCCGTCAAAATCCCATCGACAAAATCCATGACTTGAGGTCTTAAAGCTGCTGCTGCCATGCGTTTTCCGCCTGTAATATAAGGAGAAACTACGGCATCTGCGCCACCACGTTGTAGTTTTTTTACTGCTTCTTCTGTGCTGGCGCGAGCGATCGTTCTGACTGTTGGATTAAGAGTTTTTGCCGAAAGTACAGTATAAAGATTTTCGGCATCTGAAGGTAACGCCGCTACCAAACAAGTTGCCCGTTCAATGCCCACTTTTACCAAAGTTTCATCTAGGGTAGCATCGCCTTGAACAACGATATAACCCATTTGTTGGGCTAATTCCACTGATTCTAGATCGGAATCAACAATTATAAAAGAAATTCCCTCAGCTTGAAACTCCTGAGCAATTTGCTTGCCAGTGCGTCCGTATCCACATAAAATATAGTGTTCTCTTAAAGTTTCAATCAAGCGTTTCAGTTGCCTCAATTTTCTCCCTTCTTGAAAGTAACCTTGAATGATAGCTTCTGTAAACTGATTAACAATGTAAGCAATAGTGACTATTCCTAATCCAATCAAAAAAATAGTAAATAATCGTCCCCGATCGCCTAATGGTCTAGTTTCTCCATACCCAACTGTAGCTAGGGTAATCACTGTCATGTAGATCGAGTCTAACCAATTCCAGCCTTCGATAAATTTGTACCATAGTGTACCAAGTAGAAATATAACTATGATGGCGATCGCTCCACCAATTAGCTCTTTTTGCAGCTGTTTATACTTAACCTCAATAGCTGTTTGGGAGAGGAATATATTTTTAGAATTCACAGAAGTAGAATTTTTTCGTTAGCTATTTCATCATACCTAAACGTAGAATAGCAGTAGTTTTGTTAGATTTGGCAATCGGGAAATAAAAAATGTATGTATTAATTGGGGGAGCCGGATTAATTGGGTTAAATTTAGCGCAAAAGCTGGTAGAGTTGGGGCATACTGTAGCAGTAATTGATATCGATCCTAATGCCTGTCGCTATGCTCGCGAACAAGTAGGAGCAATGGCTTTTGAAGGTAGTGCTGTGAGTACAGAATTATTGTTAGAAGCGGGAATTCGTAAAGCTGACTCTGTAGCTGCGGTTTTGCGGAGTGATGCTTTAAATTTAGCAATGGTAACTTTGGCTAAACATTACGGTGTTTCTCATATTATTAGCCGAATGCGACATCGAGATTTTGAAGCGCCATTGCGTTTGGCGGGAGCGCATCATATTATTAGTACGATCGATCTAGCAGTTTTTACGATGGTAAATGCGATCGAATATCCCGAAGTCGAATCGATGATGCACTTTGAACAAGGGCAAATTGAAGTTTTAAAACTTGCCATTCCTCAAAAATGCAATGTTGTCGGACGTAGTGTAGCAGAAATTGCCCAAGATTCTCGATTTCCTACAGGTTCTTTAATTATTGGTTATCAACCTCACCCGCAAACAGATTTAGTCATTCCTAATGGTAGTACTATTTTAGAATCTGGTTCAACTATATTGATAGTTAGTAAACCTGGAACATTACATCAGGTAATTGATTTTATCGAAGGTTGTCCTTAATCTTGAAATTGAGATTAATCATCTTCTAATTTTAAGAGTTGTCGATCGATATTCCGAACCCGACTTTGAACAATTTCTTCGGAAATGAGGCGTTTTCTGATTGCCTCATTTAAAGCGCCTTTTTCTGCTAATAATAAACGCCGTCGAATTGCATCAAGTTTGATGCGATTACTATCACTATTAGCCAAATTTTCTTCCCGTCGGTTATATAAATCTCGTAATGCTTTTTCAGCTGCGGCGACTTTGACTTGGTAAGTCGATCGCATCTCCTCATAAATCGATTTTGGTAAAACTCCCGCCTTCAATAAACTATCTAATTCATCTTGTGCAGCCTTAGAAGTCATTAATTGAACTTGCAATTCTTCCGTTTGTTGACGAAACTCGGAAAAATGAGAAAGTTTCAACTGTCGCACCAACCAAGGTAAACTTAATCCTTGTCCGACTAAAGATAATAATACAGTACCAAATACCAAAGCAATTAACCTTTCTCTTCCTGTGATTATGGCAGGTAAACTAAGAGCTAAAGCCATTGAAAGAGAGCCTTTAATATTACCTAAAAATAAAACGTGCTGCCAACGGAAAGGGATGGGGCGATCGAACCAACGCACTCCCCATAATAAAGGATAAACCGAGACTAATCGCCCCACTTGATAAGCGACAATTGCCATTAAAACGGCTGGCAAACTTTCCCATAAAGTAATTAGATCGATTTCCAAACCAATTAGCAGAAAAATAAATGTATTCACCCCAAAACCTGCATATTCCCAAAAACTCAATAAAGCAATCCGACTCGATGCCGAAATGTTCCGAAAAATCCCCATGTTTCCCACAATTAACCCAGCAACCACTACCGCAACAACACCAGATACACCAATAAATTGTCCAATTTGAAAACTACCCAATGCTACAGCTACCGTGAGTAACATACTACTTAAGGGATCGTCAGAACGAGTCAACAAACCAGCACTTAAATAACCCAAAGCTAAACCTACTAAAATCCCGCCTACAATCACGACAAAAAGCTCTTGCAAACCATTAAGCAAAACAAACTTACCTGTAGAATTAACCTGAAGAATTAAACTGAATAAAACCAAAGCTACACCATCATTAAATAAACTTTCTCCTTCAACTATTGTGGAAAGACGAGATGGTACTGGCACTTCTTTAAAAACAGCAATTACGGAAACTGTATCAGTAACCGCTAAAATTACGCCAGCTAATAACGCTGGTATCCAAACCAAACCTAAGCCAAATTTTAATAGCATAGCGGTGATCCCAGAAGAGATTAGCACTCCAGGTCCCGCTAATAGTAAAATCGGTTTTACCGTGCTGCGTAAACGGCTAATATCTGTATTAATTGCGGCTTCAAACACTAAAATTGGCAAAAATAGATTTAAAATTAAAGACGGATCTAAACCAATTCGTTGAGGTAATAGTTCAGTAATCGCCAAACCTGCTAACACTAAGCCAGTTACATAAGAGACACGAAACTGTCGGGATATTAAAGCGACAGCAGTAGCTACTAATAGCAGAATAATTAAGGCAATGACTAATTCTGCAACTTTTGCTTCCAGGGAGGGGTTTGTAGTGTTAGAAGTGGCAAAGATAAACTGTTGCATAAAACACGACATAAATATTTGACCGAGAGATACAATACCTAAATATGCAAAATTTTCGATGATTGGCATATCCTGAAATACGGGTTTGGTAGCCTTAATCAATGTAGCTTATCAATCAAACCTGTAAAATTGCATCGAAAAATAAAGTTTGAATTAAGGATTGAGCAGTGAGTAGAGAAACTGTTGTCGAGAAGTCTAATATAACTACAGAGTCAGGATCGCAGATGAGTAAGCACGATCGCGCCAATTTCGATCGATTTGTCATGTCCACTTATGGACGATTTCCCTTAGTTTTGGAAAAAGGGGAAGGTTGTCGAGTGTGGGATAACGAAGGGCGGGAATATCTAGATTTCGTTGCCGGAATTGCTACTTGTACCTTGGGGCACGCCCATCCGGTAATGGTGGAAGCTGTCACTAAGCAAATTAAAACCTTGCATCATGTTTCTAACCTTTACTACAATTCCCCACAAGGTTTGCTAGCAGAATGGTTAGTAGAACATTCTTGTGCCGATCGCGCATTTTTCTGTAATTCTGGCGCAGAAGCAAACGAAGGGGCGATTAAATTAGCCCGGAAATATGGTCACACGGTTTTAAAAATCGATGAACCTGTAATTTTGACCGCGAACGCCAGTTTTCACGGACGGACTTTAGCAACAATTACTGCTACTGGACAACCAAAATATCAAAAGTATTTCGATCCCTTAGTACCAGGGTTTGAATATGTAGATTACAACGATATTTCTGCGGTGAAAAATGCGATCGGAGAAATCGATACTGGAGACAGAAGAGTAGCAGCAATTCTCCTAGAAGCATTACAAGGAGAAGGCGGAGTTCGTCCCGGAGAAAAAGAATATTTCCAAGAAATTCGCCAAATTTGTGACGACATTGGCATACTTCTAATTATGGATGAAGTGCAAGTCGGAATTGGTCGTACTGGCAAATTATGGGGATATGAAAATCTCGGAATTGAACCAGACATTTTCACTAGTGCAAAAGGTTTAGGTGGTGGAATTCCGATCGGGGCGATGTTATGTAAATCCAAATGTGACATTTTCCAACCCGGAGAACACGCCAGCACATTTGGCGGAAATCCTTTCGCTTGTGCAGTTGCACTCGCTGTTTGTCAAACATTAGAACAGGAAAACATTTTAGAAAACGTTCAACAACGTGGCGAACAATTGCGTGCCGGATTAACAGAAATTGCCGAAGAATATTCCGATAAAATCACCGAAGTTAGAGGTTGGGGTTTAATTAACGGCATGGAATTAAACGCAGAAATTCCATTAACTTCTGCGGATATAGTCAAAGCAGCAATGGCAGAAGGCTTATTATTAGTTCCCGCAGGGCCAAAAGTTGTCCGCTTTGTACCCCCATTAATCGTAACTGCCCCAGAAATTGATTCAGCAATCCAAATTGTCAGACAAGTAATGGCAGATTTACCCGCTGAAAAACAATAACTAAGTTGGCACAACAAAATCAGCCCCAAAATTTGTTGTGCTAACTTCGTTTAAAGTTCGTAGTAGCGACTTCAGTCGTAACAGGGCAGGACTAAAGTCCTTACAACGAACCTTAAAAAGAACCTTAAAATGAAATTATCTGTACCGATAATCATTACTTTCAATTTCACCATTTGGCATAGTAGTTCTTTTCAGGTAAGTTCTATTTAAATCAACACCAACAACATTTGCATCCCGAAGAACACTGCCCATCAAAACAGCACCACTTAAGTCAGCGAAACTGAGATCGGCACCTAATAAGTTAGCGAAACTTAAGCGACTTAACCTCATATCTGCACCGCTTAAGTTAGCATTAGCTAAATGTGCTTGATTAAGATCGGCACCAACAATTAAAGCTTGACTTAAATTAACTCTACTCAAGTCTGCTCGTACCAGTTTAGCACCACTTAAATTAGCCCCTTGTAAATTAGCGCCAGCCATATAAGCATTTCGCAAATCAGCTTCTCTGAGGTCTGCTTGATTTAAGTTAGCACCACTTAAGTCACAACCTGGGCATTGTTTAGTTTGGAGCAATATACTTAAGTGTTGAGGATTATAAGCATTTGCGCGAGTGGCGAAGCCGAGAATAGAGAACAAAACAATAAAAGCTAGTTGTTTGACGATCATATTTTTAACAAAGTTACCTTAATTAGCATAGCCGATCGATTTTACGGATGGAAATAATCATAGATTTGTTGTGCTAAACGCAGACCAATTCCGGGAACTTCGGCTAATTGTTTGACAGAAGCTTCGCGGATATAATCGATCGAGTGAAAATGTGCTAGCAATTGTTTTTGCCTTTGAAAACCTAAACCGGGAATTTCCTCTAAACGGGAACGACGCATTTTATCGCTTCTTTGTTGCCGATGGAAAGTGACAGCAAATCGGTGGGCTTCATCTCTTAATCTGCGTAATAGTTGCACTCCTGGTTGTTCGGAATCAGTTTTTAGCGGTAAAGATTCACCGGGAAGAAAGATTTCTTCGCGTTGTTTGGCTAAACTAACTACTCGCAAATCTTCTAATAAGTTCATTTCTTGAAGTACAGCGACAACTGCGGAAAGTTGACCTTTTCCACCGTCAATCATGATTAGATCGGGCCAGTCGGAATCAGTGTTTTGGGTTGATGAAATGTCGGTTTCTGATGTTTTTGCGTATTTGCGAAAGCGGCGTTGAATGACTTCGGCTAAACTGGCAAAGTCGTCGGAATGTCCGGCGGTGACGGTGGGGTTTTTTATTTTGTAATGTCGATAGTTTTGTTTGGCTGGTAATCCATCAATAAATACTACTTGAGAGGCGACGGCATTTGAGCCTTGAATGTGGGAAATGTCGTATCCTTCGATGCGATGGGGTAGGTCAGGTAAGTCGAGAATATTGGCTAAGTCTTGCAAAGCTTGGTTGTTCCGATCGCTAGTTTTCCGAGTCCGT
This sequence comes from Floridaenema fluviatile BLCC-F154, assembly GCF_041929135.1. Taxonomy (NCBI): domain Bacteria; kingdom Bacillati; phylum Cyanobacteriota; class Cyanophyceae; order Aerosakkonematales; family Aerosakkonemataceae; genus Floridanema; species Floridanema fluviatile. The sequence continues at coordinate 150,607 of NZ_JBHFNS010000018.1, forward strand.
TCTAGTTCATATTTAGCATTACGTTCTACCATTTCGATCAGTTCGGCTTTAGTTTGTCTTTGGGGGGCAATAATGCTGATTTTTCTGCCTTTGCGATCGCTCAAATAATGCGCCAACATTTCACTTTCTGGCAACTCATGTTGAACTAAAATTTCTGGGGGAATTTCCACTGATTCAACATTTTGATAGTGTTCTTCTAATACCCTTTGTAAAATTGCTCCTGCTGTACCCGATTTCGCTTCTGCGATAAATCCCAATCTGCCAACTAATCTCCCGGCGCGAATTTGGAATAGTTGAATACAAGCGTGTTGTTCGTCGGCGGCTAGGGCGATCGCATCTCGCGAAATACTATCATTGGGTAAGGAAACTTTTTGCGCTGAATTTAACGACTTAATTCCTTCTATTTGATCCCGAATTCTCGCTGCTACTTCAAAGTTCAATTCTTCGGCAGCTTTCTGCATATTTTCGCTAAGAATATCGATTAATTCTTCAGTTCTTCCCTGAAATACCATTGCAATTTTTTGAATGGTTTTGCGATACTCCTCTGGAGTTATTAAACCTTGGCAAACTCCGGGACATCTACCAATATCATAATTCAAGCAAGTCCGGTCTTTAAATAAAGGTTGGGGACGCTGACGTAGGGGAAATAAACGTTTAGCTAAACGTAAGGTAGTGCGTAATAATCCGGCATCAACAAATGGGCCATAATAACGGTCTTTTTCTTTAGCAATTCGACGATTTCTAGTAATAAAAATGCGGGGATAATCTTCTGACCAAGTAATCAGAATGTAGGGATATTTTTTGTCATCTTTAAGTAAGACATTAAAGTATGGTTGATGTTGCTTGACAAGATTTGCTTCTAAGGCTAAGGCTTCCGCTTCCGTATCGGTGACGATAAATTCAATGTCGATGATTTGTCGTACCATCATATTGATCCGATCGCTTAATCTTTGGGAGTCACGGAAGTAGGAACTAACACGCGATCGCAATTTTTTCGATTTACCGATGTAGAGGATGCGATCGTTCTCATCCTTCATAAAATAGACACCCGGTTCTTGAGGAATTTGCTTGAGGGATTTTTCTAAGCGTTCCGGGTCTTTTACCAAGGGTAGAAGTTTGTCTGAAGTAGTCATTCGATGCCAGATTTTAGACTTTAGATTGTAACTTTACTTTACAGATTAATCTGTTTGCCAAAACTTGGGATGCAGGTTTTGTACATGAATTTACAATGTCTCTTTCTATGATAGAAACTTTATTTATAAACTGTTCATGGATATTTGATTTTTTTCGGTATGGTTACTGAAAATTTGGGAAAAAAGATCACATTTTCAGATGAAATGATTAGTTATTGTCCAAAAAATCTCTCCTAGACTGGGGAAATTAAATTTATAAATAAAGGGATATGATTTTGAGAAATATCAGGTTAAATTAAAGTATAAATCTAGTGACAATTTTTTGCCCAATTAAATGATGGTTAAATTTATGTCTCTCGAACAGCTGGAAACCGACTATAGAGAAGCTTTAGATGAAATACTCAATCATCTAAATGTAGTCAACTTATTAGTGGCGCAAATGGAATTAAAAATGGAACAAGTGAGAGATTCAATGCAAAATTTGTGCCAAGTTGTCGAACAAATCCTCGAAGAACAAAAAACTCAATAATCTTCAGTAAAACTACTAAGTTGTTAACCCACCCAAAATTTCTTGAATTGCCTCGCGCAATTGAGAAAGATTGATGGGTTTAACGAAGTACTTTTTCGCCCCTAAACTGAGGGCACGTTGTTGATCTGACTTGAACGCATAAGCGGAAACCACAATAATTGGCACTTGTCGATCGATAGGTAAAGCTTGAATTTCTTCCAGGATTCTATAACCATCTATGTGGGGAATTTTTAGGTCTAGTAAAATTAACTCTGGTTGGAAAAGGGAGACGGCAGAAAAGAATGAGGCACCGTCTGCGATCGCGAATACCTGATATCCCAAAAAACTCAAATAATCACTTAATAATTGACGGCTAGTATCATGGTCTTCAACCAGTAAAATTCGCCTAGATAATAAATTCCGCCTTTCAGAAAGGATATCATAATTTTGTCCTGATTTGCTCATAATGTTAGCAACGTGAAAATTTTTAGATAATTTCCGGCAATAGCATTGCTGCTAACTTAGTAAAACATTAATATGCTATTGATGAAATAGGTTTCCTTGGATAAAAAATCAAAAAATAATAGCTAATTGGCTGTTAGCAATTAGCTATTACTTAAGAAACTATAGTGTATTGAAGAAAATAAACAACTGATGGGAAAATGGCTTATTCAGCTTGTTGTTGTTTACGTTTGGCAGCTAACAAACCACCCAAACCAATTAAACCGAATACTACGGAAGGTTCTGGTACTGACGCAGCGGGAGGAACAACACCTTTCAGTGCAACTTCGTAGTTACCGCTGTGAGACTTACCATCACCGACTTCGAGTAAGTTAGTTTCTGTGGCGCTGAAGCTGTAGAGGAAGTCCTCAACACCACCATAGTTAACTTTGACTACTTCACTGACTTGGAAACCATTTTTAATCAGACTACCAAATGGGCCTAACATAGAAGAATAAAACGCTTTGGCATCGTAGTGTCCTGCCAAACCAATCAAGAGGTCGCTGCCGCTGGTGGTAACGTAGGAGATATTGGGGTCACTGGTGCGTTGGAAACCTTTCACATTGTCGCCTAAATAAGCGGCGTAGGCCATTTCACGGGCCGCTAATCCTAAAGTCGTTTCCAGACCAGCAGCTTTATAAAAGTCATTAAACCATTTATTAGCGAGGTTATTGGCACCGTATTGTGTAGTTACGCCAGATCCAGTGTCAAACCAATCACTATAAGTCAAACTGCTAAGGGTGAGGGATTTACCTGCTACTGTACCTTCAATGCTGGTGCGACCAGAGTTTTGAAAGTTTGCCAAGGTAACACCTTCACTGGTAGCAAATAATTCAACGTTACCGCCTGGGGCACTGCTGTTGCCTCCCAAGATAGCGTCCAATCTGCTCATATCGTTAGTCAAGCAGGTGCTATTTGCGCCACAACTACCGTAGTTGTTGTCATAAAGCCAAGCATCCTTTTCGCCTGTGATGGTGTAGGCAAAGCCGGGGGCGGTAGCGATCGCACTCATGCCAACGGCAGTTGAGGCAGCGATTAAGAACTTCTTCATAATATTAGACATCCTTGGTTATCTCCAGAATCTACAGGTGAGTTTACAACCGAGTCAACTACTTGGGATGAGTGCTTGATTCTTATATAGATGCAATTTCTAAGTTTTAATAGATTTGATTATGCACTCAGATCTTGCAGAGGACTTTTTTTAATCCTACGCTCATTCTACCCACTTAGGAAACAGAAATAGGTGAAATTAATTTATATTTCACCTAAAGTTTCCATGAAGAATTCCTTAGCAAGGATATTTATTGGATAGTGATTTTACGGATACAAAAACTTAGAGATCCCGATCACTGCTTTTTCTAAAATTTGCGGTTGATGTACCAGTGCAAATCTGACATAACCCTCACCAAATTTACCGAAACCTGCCCCAGGTGCTACGGCAACCCCCGTATTTTCTACGAGTTTAGCAGCGAATGTGAGAGAATCACTTGCCCAAGGTTCAGGTAATTTTGCCCAAATATACATAGTTGCTGGAGGAGTTGGTACTTCCCAACCAATGCGATTTAGGGCTTGAATAAAAGTATCGCGCCGATCGCGTAAAATTGCCACATTTGATTTAACGTTATCTTGGGGGCCACTCAAAGCAGCGATCGCCCCATTTAAAATTCCCCGATATTGGTTAAAATCAATTGCCGCTTTTACTTGACGTAAAGCTTTAATTAAAGCTGGATTACCGATGGCAAAACCGATGCGAAAACCGCCCATATTATAGGATTTTGACAGGGTGAAAAATTCGATCGAAACAGTTTTTTCCCTGTCAGCTTGGAAAATCGAAGGAGCGATATTTTCTGCAAACACTAAATCCAGGTAAGGGAAATCGTGAACTAGTACCAAATTATGTTGCTGACAGAAAGCCACTGCTTTTTGGAAAAATGATAGTGGAGCGATCGCAGTTGTCGGATTATGAGGATAACTCAACACCATCATTTTTGCTTGAGCTAAAACTGTTGATGGTACTTCTTCCAACACAGGTAAAAATCCATTTTCTGCCCGCAATGGCATCGGGTAAATTTGACCACTAGCTAAATAAACTCCGCCACTATGAGAAGGATAACCCGGATCTAAAAGTAAAGCAAAATCCCCTGGATTAAGAACTGCTAAAGGTAAATGGGCAGTTCCTTCTTGAGAACCAATTAAAGGTAAAACTTCGGTTTCTGGATCGACGGAAACAGCGAACTTTTTGCTGTACCAATCAGCAGCGGCTTGACGAAAGTCTTTAGTTCCGTGAAATAACAAGTAACCGTGACTACTAGTATCTGTTAAAGCCTGAGCGATCGCATCAGTAATATGATTAGCTGCTGGTAAATCCAAAGATCCCAAAGACAGATCGATCACTTCCAAACCTGATGCTCTAGCCTTAGCTTTCGCCTGATCCATATCAGCGAAAACATTATGTTGTAGAGGCTCTAAACGTTTAGCGAATTGCATATTCTAAAAATTTTACTTCGTTCATGATTGATTAGACATCTTGGCAAAATATTTTTAGTTAAAACTGAATTAAAGGGTAAAGGGTAAAGGGTAAAGGGTAAGAGTGAATTTAATCTCTTGTCCCTTTTCCCAGGAAAATACCCCTGCCCTTTTCGCTTAACTTCTGCAAGAAGTCTAATTACTGATTTGACAGATGTGCTTCTAGCATATTGGTGATTCTCTGTTTGGTGTTCTTTGCTTCGATTCCCTCAAGAGATTCAATCACCTCGCCGTTTTTAAACAGCCTTAGTGCAGGAACTCCTTCCACCCCGTAATTTTTTACGGCTATGGGGTTAGGATCAACTTCCATTTTGACTACTTTTAGGCGATCGCCATAAGTTTCGGCTACCGAACCGACCAATGGGGTCATCAGTCGGCAAGGCCCACACCAAGCTGCCCAGAAGTATACCAATACTGGCTGCGTCGCTTTCAGCACTTCGGTTTCAAACTCCGAATCGAAGATGGTTATCACGCTGCTCATAGCACACCCAACAACAGTCAATTATCAGCTTATCCCACTCACTACCCGAATCCAACAAGTTTTTCCCAAGGTAAAGTTTGACCGCAGATCGAGCGTTGTCTGAAACCAAGCCCCTGTCTAGTTTTCCAGCTTTGTTTAAAGTTTGTGATTTTAGCATATAAATGTTTCATTTGTATAAATTTTAGCTTTCCTTTATCATAAATTCATAAGTCACCCGCGTGAAATTACTGGCTTTTTTGCTGGAAATTCGGGTAATACAATTATTTTTGCTACAAATATACTGAAATTAAAATTTATTTTTTGGTGAAGATAGCTATTTTATTACGCAAATTTACGTAGTTAATTTTAGGGTGACAAATTATAGATTCGCTTATCTACGGTTTGATTACTTTAAAAAAGGTCTAACGCATGAAGGCTTTTGATTGTGTGGTAGCGTCCTTAGCGATCGCGACGATTGCGGCATTGACGATCGCGCCATTGTTTAGTTTTTCAAGTTCGGTACAAGCGTTCAGTTTAACTAATACTAAAAAGCTTGTAAGAATCATGCCTTTAGGTGATTCCAATACTCGCGGGAAAGAACCTGGTGTATTACCAGGAAAAAGAGGTGGATATCGAGATGATTTGTGGGCGCTTTTTCAGGATCAAGGATTTAATGTAAACTTTGTTGGTGGGCTGAAAGAAGGGCCGAGTGCAGTCCAAGGATCTCAAGGAACTTATACTTTCGATGGTAATCATGAAGGTCATGGTGGATTTGCGATTAAAGGTTCTGGTGGTAAGGGAGAAATCTTGCCGAATGTGACTAACTGGCTAAAAAAAGCAATGCCTGATGTCGTATTACTGATGACAGGTACGAATGATTTTATCTACCAGAAAACCACAGCGGAAGAGACTAGAGATGAGTTAAGAGAACTGATTGACAAGATTTTTAGTTGGGCATCAAATGTGGAATTATTTGTGGCTACCATTCCGCCGATTAAACCATCGAGGACTTTTGCTACAGAAGCCAGAAAATACAATGATCTGATAGCTTCTTTGCTGAATGAACCAATTTATAAAGACAAAAAAATTCACTTTGTAGATACTCGAAAACAGTTAACAGTAAGCGATCTTTGGTCTTCAGCAAGTGACACTGTTCACTTAAATAATCAAGGTTACAAAAAATTAGCTAAATCTTGGTTTGATGCCATTGTTGATGCTGCTAAACCTGGCCAATCTCCTGTTAATCAAAAAATTGCAGCTGCGCCTCCTGAAAGTGTAAGTGAATCGGCTTTTGCTTGGGATATTCCTGAAGATAGCTTCTTTAATAATGAAGCGGAAGCCACTACAATGCGATCGATCCATAGTTTTTCTAGCTACCAACCTCAAGCGGAACCTTATATTGCAACAGGAGAAAACTTTAAAAACTCTTCATCAAAACTAAGTGGAAACACCAGAAATTACTTGTAAAGTATATGTTAGCGTGCATCTATACATAAAGTTTCAGAGGGTTGTCCGCTTATAAAATTAACTGAAAATCCAGAGTATTTACTAATTGTGTTCACCACAGCATTCTGAATGATAAGCGATTAGAGAAAAAACTGTGCTATCTACTTACTCCCTCTGAAAAAACCGTCACATCCAGAAATTTTCACAATTAACGCCCACTTAAACATGGAAGGGAGTATCCTCATGAGAAGCTTTGCAATTAAAAACTACTATGGAATCAGTCTGTCCCTAAGTGCCTTGAGTGTTACAGCTTTAATCAATGCTGGGTCAGCAAAAGCCGCAACCTTTTCTGTTGGGGGCTATACTTGGGATTCTGCCAACGCGGTAACAACAGGCAAAATCATTCAAGGACAAGAACAGACTGAACCATTTGACACGCCCTTTTTGTCAACTGAACTAGAGGTGAGAGACAGAACTATTGGTAAACTACTTGGTGATTCTCAAGTTGGCTCTAGTGAATCGCGATCGTTTTCTTTGGGCAAAGATAACTCAACCTTGTCTATTATCGAACTCGGTTGGGGAAGTGGGATGTCTTTAACCAATGAGGATGGTAAAGACTTAGTAATTTATGAAACCGGGGGGTTTGGGGAACCGGAAGCTTTTGCCTTAGCAGTTAAAAAAGTTGGTGCTAATGACTTTACTGATTACTTATACGAGTTTAGTAGTGGATCTTACCAAGGCGATGCCAATACTACACATTTTGCCACAGCGATCGATCTGAGTAGCTTTGGTTTGAACTTAGGCGACAAAATCGAGTCAATTCGGATTAGAAACCTAATTCCCAGCGACACCGTTACCGGACAAGACGGACGAGGTTTTCTTGACGGTCAATACCAGCCGCAAGTGGGGCCTGGGATAAATCAAAATTACGCAATAGGCAAGTTTGACCCGGATATAACTTTTGTTGCTGGGTTGCACAAACCGAAGCCAGTTAGTGAACCTGGTGCTACGTTGGGTTTATTGGCATTGGGTGCTTTTGGTATAAGTTATTTAGGGAAACGGAAACAACTTCATTAGTAAAAACCTGGTTTCTGGAAACCATAGAGAACTTAAATCCGCAAGGTATAGCAGAAACCAGAGTTTTCCATATTAAGAAGTTTTTTTCTTGCTGGCAGTAGTTTTAGTTGTCTTTTTGGCAGTGGTAGTTTTTTCGCTAGTTTTAGTTGCCGCAGTAGTTTTTTTACTAGTAGAAGAAGAAGTGGTTGATTTCTTAGACTTACTAGTAGATTTAGTTGATTTTTTCGCAGCTAAAACTTCCAAAGCTTTCTCCAAAGTAAGAGATTCTACGGTTTCCCCTTCTGGGATTGCTGCATTGGTTTTACCATGCTTGATATAAGAACCATAAGGACCTTCGTAGATATTCACTGGTTCATCATCATTGGGATGATTGCCCAATTCTCGCAAAGGTGTTTTAGTTTTAGAACGAGCACCGCCTCTAGTTTTCTTCGGTTCAGCTAATAGTTCTAAAGCACGTTGTAAGTCAATAGTTAATACATTGTCAGTCGCTTTTAAGGAACGAAAATCTTTACCTTCCTTGCCTTGGTCATGGACAACGTAAGGGCCAAAACGTCCGAGTCCGGCTTGAATTTTTGCCCCTGTTTCGGGGTGAACGCCGAGTTTTCGGGGTAAAGCAAGTAAACCTAAAGCCATTTCTAAGGTAACGTCTTCTTGGTTAACACCTTTTGGCAAAGAAGCACGTTTGGGCTTTTTATTTTCCTCAGAAACTTCACCGATTTGGACATAAGGGCCGTAGGTACCGATGAGAATAAAAATTGGTTCTCCGGTTTCTGGGTCAATGCCGAGTTTTTCTGGCCCTTCGGTTTTTTGCCGGAGGATGGTTTCTACTTGGTCTGGGTCTAAGTCAGCGGGGGTGAGGTCTTTGGGAATAGATGCGGTAACGACATCATCGCCATTTTCGGCTTCGATGTAGGGGCCAAATTTACCGATTCTAACTTTAACTGCTAGGTTTTCTAGTTCTACGGTACGGGCTTCTGAGGGGTCAATTTGGTTTTCCCGTTCTTTGACTTGGGTTTCTAAGCCTTTGTCTCCCTGATAGAATTGCCGCAAGTAGGGTAGCCATTGGGCTTCACCTGTGGCGATGTCGTCTAAGGTTTGTTCCATTTGGGAGGTAAAGCTGGTGTCTACCAAGTCGGGGAAGTGCTTTTCTAACAGACTGGTGACGGCGAAGGCGGTGAAGGTGGGGACTAGGGCGTTGCCGTTCATTTGGGCGTAGCCGCGATCGATAATTGTACTGATAATACTGGCGTAAGTACTCGGACGACCAATACCTTCACTTTCCAAGGTTTTCACCAAAGATGCTTCGGTGTAACGGGCGGGTGGTTGAGTTTCGTGTTTAACTGCTTCCAGTTCTTTACAATTAGGATGATCCCCAACTTTTAAAGGTGGCAGAATTACTTCTTGGTCTTCAATGGCTGCGTCTGGGTCGTCGGAACCTTCCACGTAAGCGCGTAAGTATCCCGCAAAGTCGATGCGTTTACCTGTGGAACGAAAACCTGCATCTTCTACTTGCAAGTCTATAGTAATTAAGGTTTGGCGAGAGTCTGCCATTTGGGTAGCGACGGTACGTTTCCAAATTAAGTCGTAAAGTTTGAATTCTAAACCACTGAGTCCAGTTTCTTGGGGGGTGCGGAAAGTGCTACCTGCGGGGCGAATGGCTTCGTGGGCTTCTTGTGCGCCTTTGCTTTTAGTGGTGTATTTGCGGGGTTGGGGGCTGAGGTATTGGCTACCGTATTTTTGTTCGACGCAGTTGCGGGCAGCTGCGATCGCTTGTTCCGACAAATGCACCGAATCTGTCCGCATATAGGTAATATAGCCCTGCTCGTACAAACTTTGAGCAATCCGCATCGTGTCACGGGCGGAAAGGTGCAATTTGCGGTTAGATTCCTGTTGTAATGTCGAAGTGGTAAAGGGTGGCGCAGGTTTGCGAGTAACTGGGCGTTCTTCTAAATTGGTGACAGTCCAAGTTTTATCTAAAAGTCTTTCTCGCAAAGCCAAAGCTTCCGCTTCGTTAAGGACAACTACATTGCGTCCGACGATGATTTGCCCAGTAGTTTCGTCAAAATCACTGCCAGTAGCCACTTTTGTCCCAGCTAAACTGACTAATTTCGCATCAAAAGGGGATTTTTGCTGTTCTAAAAAAGCTTTTAAATCCCAGTAAGTTGCTTGATGGAAGGCGCGACGTTGACGTTCTCTGTGAACTAACAGACGAACGGAAACGGACTGAACTCTTCCGGCTGAAAGTCCCCAAGCGATTTTTTTCCAAAGTAGGGGCGAGAGGGTGTAGCCTACGAGTCGGTCTAGGATACGCCGAGTTTCTTGGGCGTGGACTAACTGTTCGTCGATGTCGCGACAGTTTTTTAAGGCTTTGCGGATAGCGTCTTGGGTAATTTCGTGAAATACCATCCGCTTGATAGGAACTTTTGGTTTAAGAATTTGCTTTAAATGCCAGCTGATGCTTTCCCCTTCGCGGTCTTCGTCAGTCGCTAGTACCAGTTCGGTAGCTTCTTTGAGGGCATCTTGTAGTTGTTTAACTACTTTCTTTTTCTCTTTGGGGATCACATACAGGGGTTCAAAGTCGGCTTCTACGTTCACCCCCAACTGTGCCCATTTTTCCCCTTTGACAGCTTCGGGTATTTCGTCGGCTGATGAGGGTAAGTCGCGGACGTGACCCATCGATGCTTCTACCCGGTAGTCGGAGGGGAGGAAGTTGCGAATGGTGCGTGCTTTGGTGGGTGATTCGACTATAACAAGGGTTGACATGAGAACTTATACAACAGCAGCTAGTCTAGAGAGTTCAATTTAGAGTAGTTTTTTCCCCAATTGTCAAGGGGTTTTTGGTAGTGCGAGAAGGCAGAAGGTAAAAGGCAGAAGGGGGAAACTGTGAGTTTTGAGTTTTAAGGGCGGGTTTTGCCGAAAGATTGTCTGTAAGTTGCAAAATTTGTCTACTAAACCCGCCCCTACAGATTTTTCTTATCCTTCGATCTCCTTTTCCCCGCGTCAGTCTCAACCGACTACTTTTGACCATAACGTTTTATCTGGCTCTCTTATTTACACTTATATCGGATATAAATCACCACACTCTTTATGCAGTTGGGCTTTAAGCCTTGTGTGGTAAGGGTTTGAGGAATTTATTTTGGGTGAGGCAAGTTTGTTAACTTTCTTTGTTTTCTGTTTGTCGCAATTGTTGAATTGCTGAGTTTGATTTGTGATTCGGCTACGCCACGCTGACGCGATCGCTCTTGAGTAGGAAACTTTTATTTATGATATCTAAATTTGGGAGAGCGATCGTCTAGTTGTTGACTAGTGGAAAAGATTTTTTTGAACCACAAAGACGCGGTAGCGAATTAGGACACGAAGAAAGAGGAGAAGAAGATGAACAATCATGAGTCAGAAGTTAATTTACAGTTACGTCCCTGTTCTACAGAAACAGTATCTCTGGAAATTTCTCAAGATACTTTAAAATCTTTGCAGGAAGTAGCACAAATGCGGGATATGTCTTTATCTGCTTTGCTAAAGTTTTATGTTGGGCAAGGATTGAGACAAGATTTGGCTAGGATGTTTGGCGATCGCATTATCGAAAAAACTGCCCAAGTGTTTTCTCGACACATTGATTCTGAAGAGGAAATTTCTACTATTATCCAAGAAATTAAAGGGGAAATTATGCCCAAAAATCGCTGATTGGTAAATTTTAAGTATAAGTCTTAACCAATACTAACGGTCGATTGGGGTTTATCTGTGGGATCTCACATACCAGGAAAAGGGAAAAGTTGTTGAATATGTGACGGAGAAGGCAATAATATTAAGTGTCCTGGTCTGTATGGCTAATCTCCAAATTTTATAGGATCTATGAGTTTTGCTGAACTTGCAGCACAGCTAAATGCTGGAACAATTTTACCAGAGGCAATTGTAATTGCCACACTGATTGTAGTGTTAATGGTTGACTTAATTGTGGGGCGGACTTCGACTCGCTGGACTCCTTATCTGGCGATCGCAGGTTTACTTGCTTCGGTTGTCGCGCTTTACTATCAATGGGATGTCTCTAACCCGATCGGGTTTTTGGGCGGGTTTAATGGTGATACCTTAAGTGTGGTCTTTCGCGGCATTATCGCTTTGTCCGCAGCTGTGACAATTTTGATGTCGATCGCCTACATTGAGCAATCAGGGACTTCTTTAGGCGAGTTTGTGGGAATTTTGCTCACGGCGACTATTGGAGGGATGTTTCTCTCTGGCGCAGATGAGTTGGTGATGATTTTCATCAGTTTGGAAACTCTGAGTATCTCTTCTTATCTGCTGACGGGTTACACTAAGCGCGATCCTCGTTCTAATGAAGCGGCGTTAAAGTATCTGTTGATTGGCGCTTCTAGTTCGGCGATTTTCCTCTATGGTGTATCCTTGTTGTACGGTTTGTCCGGTGGGGAAACTCGGTTAAGTGCGATCGCTGCTGGGTTGGCTGCTGGTACTGGTCAATCTTTGGCTTTGGTAATTGCTTTAGTATTCGCTATTGCTGGTATCGCTTTTAAAATTTCGGCTGTACCTTTCCACCAATGGACTCCTGATGTTTATGAAGGTTCTCCTACTCCGGTAGTTGCTTTCCTTTCGGTGGGTTCAAAAGCTGCTGGATTTGCTTTAGCTATTCGCTTAATGGTAACAGCTTTCCCCTTGGTTAGCGAACAATGGCATTTCATTTTTACTTCCCTTGCTATTCTGAGCATGGTGTTAGGAAATGTGGTGGCTTTGACTCAAACTAGCATGAAGAGATTGTTGGCTTATTCTTCGATCGCTCAAGCTGGTTTTGTCATGTTAGGATTAATCGCTGGTACGGAAGCAGGTTACTCCAGCATGGTGTTTTATATGTTGGTTTACCTGTTCATGAATTTGTGCGGTTTTACCTGTGTAATTCTCTTTTCTCTGCGGACGGGAACTGACCAAATTAGTGAATATTCTGGGTTGTACCAAAAAGATCCTTTGTTAACTTTGGGTTTGAGTTTGTCTCTACTTTCTTTAGGTGGAATTCCACCTTTGGCTGGATTTTTTGGCAAGTTATACCTGTTTTGGGCTGGTTGGCAAGCTGGTCTTTACCTGTTAGTTTTGTTAGGTTTAGTTACCAGTGTGATTTCAATTTACTACTACATTCGTGTGGTGAAAATGATGGTGGTAAAGGAACCTCAAGAAATGTCCGATGCAGTGAAGAATTATCCAGCTATTACTTGGAATTTGCCGGGAATGCGGGCTTTACAGGTGGGTTTGGTGGTGACTTTAATCGCTACTTCTTTGGCTGGTATTTTGTCAAATCCTCTGTTTAATTTGGCTAATGGTTCGGTTGCGAAAAGTCAAATGTTACAGTCAACTGTGATTAGTTCTCAAGTTTCGGCTGTTCAACAGTGAATTGGTCAAAAGAGGGTTAGAATTAATAAATCGCCTGACTTTTTAGGTCGGGCGTTTTTTTAACCACAGATGTTTTTTGAGGTTTTTTGTTGGGTGTCAGAGATTTTTTTTTACCACAGATGTCCACAGATGAACACAGATGAACACAGATGTTTATTTTAGTTTTTGTTGGGTGGCGGAGATTTTTTTTGGAACGCAGATGAACGCAGATGAACGCGGATGAACGCAGATTTAATTTGATTTTGGCTGATTTTTTGCCGTTTGCAGCGATCGCTACTACTCCTAATGCTGCTAAAGTTTTGTTACCTGTTTGTCAGTCAATTGGTGCGGATCTTTGGGTTGCGGAGTCTTTGGGGGAAATTAAGGGAACTCGGATTTATTCTGGTTCTTTAAGGGAACATCTTGCTAATATTTGGTCGCAATATCGCGGGTTTATTTTCGGTTTGGCAACTGGCGCTGTTGTTAGGTTAATTGCACCTTTGTTAAGGGATAAATCTGTCGATCCGGCGGTAATTGTTATCGATCAAAATGGTAAATTTGTTATTAGTTTGTGTGGTGGTCATCAAGGTGGGGCCGATCGGTTGACTAGGGCGATCGCACTTTCATTAAATGCTACCCCAATTTTAACGGGTGCGTCTAATGGTTTGGGTTTACCAGCTGTCGATTTATTAGGTGTTCCTTTTGGTTGGAATAAGGGCGAAGGTGATTGGACAAAAGTAGCTGCTACTATTGCGAGAAATGAACCTGTTCAAGTAATCCAAGAAGTCGGTTCTACTCTCTGGCAAAATCATCTCCCCGAAAGTCATCCTTTCTATTTTGAAAATACCGAATTCACCCAGTCCCCAGTCCCCAGTCCCCAGTCCCCAAAAGCCAGAATTTGGATTAGTTTCACCCAAAGAAAGTTTTCCCCTGATTCGGATTTACCGAAAGTACAATGGCATCCGAGAGTTTTATGGTTAGGAATAGGTTGCGAAAGAGGAAGTTCTAAAAAGTTAATTGAAAGTGCTATTCTTCAGGTTTGTCAAAAGTATCATTTGGCGCTGGGTGCGATCGCTGGAATTGCTACAATTGATATTAAAGCTGATGAAGTCGGTTTAATCGAAGTTTGTCGGGAAAAAAATTGGCTTTTAAAAACCTTTCCTGCGGAAGTGTTACGATTAATTAATGTGCCTAATCCTTCCCAGGTTGTTGCAGCAGAAGTTGGAACGAGTAGTGTGGCGGAAGCTGCGGCTATTTGTGCATCAACTGGGGAATGGGTAGAGGAATCTTCAAGTGCTAATTTATTAGTTAAAAAACAAATTTTTCGTTTAGAAGGAGAACGTGGGGCTGTGACAATTGCTGTGGGATTATCTGAGAAGGAATATAGCGATCGCACTGGGAAAATTTTACTGATTGGTACGGGTCCCGGTCAATTAGAACAAATGACTATTGCTGCACAAATGGCAATTTCTCAAGCTGATGCTGTGGTTGGTTATTCTTTATATATTGACTTGATTTCGCCACTATTAAAACCAGGTCAAATTGTGGAATCTTTGCCGATTACTCAGGAAGTGGAACGGGCGAAAAAGGCGATCGAATTAGCAAATAAAGGTTTAACTGTCGCCGTGATTTCTTCGGGAGATTCCGGCATTTATGGGATGGCTGGTTTAGTCTTAGAAGAACTGCAAGCGCATGGTTGGGATGGTCAAGTTCCGGGCGTGCAAGTGTTTCCCGGAATCACTGCTTTACAAGCTGCTGCTTCTTTGGTAGGTGCGCCGTTAATGCACGATTTTTGCGCCGTTAGTTTGAGCGATTTGCTAACACCTTGGTCGGTGATTGAAAAGCGGTTAATTGCCGCAGCAGAAGCGGATTTTGTTACGGCTTTGTATAATCCGAAATCCCAAACTCGGACTGAACAAATTGCTTTCGCCCAACAGATTTTTTTAAAGTATCGTAATCCGGCTACTCCGGTGGCGATCGTCCGTTCTGCTTATCGGGAAACCCAAGAAATTACGATTACTACTTTAGAAAAGTTACTGGAAAGCTCAATTGATATGTTAACAATTGTGTTAATTGGTAACTCAAATACGCGGGTTCATGGGGAATGGATGATTACGCCAAGGGGTTATCAAATTGGTGTGATTGAATATAGCGATTTTTAAGATTTAAGGGTTTTTTGAGATAATGTAGGGGCGAAGCATTCGGGCGACTATCTCTGATAAAAACCGACAATTTATATGTCCGAATGCTTCGCCCTTGCCTTGGTGACAATTGATATGTACGAATACTTTTAATCTGTTAAAAATGGGCAAAAAATTAAATTTTTACAAATTGTAGCTGGGTTTGTGCAAAGTATGATAATTGTTATATTTTGGTTTAGAGTAGTTTTTATATTGTCGCGGAGGCAGGGCGAAGCATTCGGAATTTAATATTTTGGTTTAGAGTAGTTTTTATATTGTCGCGGAGGCAGGGCGAAGCATTCGGAATTTAATATTTTGGCTGAGTGTCATAAATTGTCGCCCGAATGCTTCGCCCCTACAAAGGGAAAATTTGTTAACAGAAATTACAAAAAACTCAGCAAAAAAGCTTCTAGTTCTGCCCATCCTTGTTGAGTAATTATGTTGTAAAAAACTTCGTGTTTTTCGTTGGGTGTGTAGAAGCGATAATATCTTTGATCTTCGGTGATTCTTCGCACGTAAATTAGGGGAACGTTGACGGAGGCGAGGAGTTTGGCTTTTTTGCGATCGCGCAACTGTGCTTCTAAGGAATTATGCCAGTGAGATTGGCATTCTATGACTAATTTGGCTTTGCGGTTGGTGGGGAAAGTGCGATCGATTAAAGCAATATCTACTTTGGAACTAACCCAAAATTTCCAGATTTCATCGGGGAGACGAGAGAAATTTTCGGGACGAGAACAGATGATTTCTAAAGGTACTTGGGGACAGTAACGGAAGCGATTTCCTAAAATTAATTCGAGAAGGTCAATAATCATTATTTCCAATTCATTGATGATTTCTCCGTTTTGCAAGTGGGGAAATATTTCGGCTTTATCGAAATGAAAATTATCTGAATAGTCAAGGGCATAAGCCATTGGTTTTACCTCCGATTAAACTTATTTGAACTGAGCAGGATTGTAGGTAACTGTCCAAGCATTTGCACCAATAGATTTGGCAATCCAAGCGCCTTTTTGGTAAGTTCTACCTTCTTTGCGGGCACGGTAAAGAGTTGTGGTGGATATGTCTAGAAGTTCTGCTGCTCTTTTGGTTGTGCAAGATAGTTCTATTACGATTGTTTGCGGTTTAGGTTTCCTTTTTTTGTTAAGGGAATCGATGGGCACAGGTTGTTCGTCTGGGAAAAGGCTTAGTTGAAATGCGTTCATAAATTTAACCTTCACTTTTGCTTTCTGTTGATAGCCTATCCAAGGTGAAGGGTAGAAGTCTCCTCACAGCCTGTGAGTAAATGTGAGTAAATCTGTGAGGATGTATGAGTAAAGCTCTAAGGAGCCTTTACCGTAAGGTTATGATTTGATGTAGAGATACTTGGCAATCGTTTGTACAGCAATGACATCCAATCAAAATCAGCTTGAGGAATTATTTCCAGAGGCTTATCGTAATTTCGAGTTTGAGCAACTTTTTGCTGATTTAGAAAAAGCCCTGAAAGAGGTTCTGAAAAAAAATCGTTTTATGCCTGCTTCAAAACTTGCTCTAGTGGGGAGGTTGTGCGGTTACGGCCCTGCTCAAATAGCGGGTAAAGTTCAATATACCGATGGTACACTTGGACAGGCTTTATCTAGAGAAATTTATCCAGCTATCAAGAAACTACTTCAGCTAGAAGAGGAAATCGACTGGGCAAACGCTGACTTACTTCAACTACTGGAAAAATACAGAAAAAAGTCTCAAAAATCACTGAATATCGATATTTCAGGGATTTGTGAACAACTACGCGATCGCTGTGGTGAACTTCTCCAACACCAAAAAGGCTTATCTACTAATTCCTTGATGGCACGGGATGGGGTAACTTTTGAAGTAGATGATTTGTTTTTACCTTTAGGTTTGGAAGAACATAGGAAACCTGCCAAGCAGAAAGATATAAGCTCTACAGAACAAGGTTCAATTTTTTATGCACCGTATGAAGAGGAAAATAAAAAAAGGTTTAAAGATCGAGAGTTTTTTGAAGAAGTTATCCGCAAGTGCGAAACTCCTAAAAGTCAGGGACGACGTATTGTTATTATTGGTGAACCAGGAGCAGGGAAAACAACCCTTTTACAAAAGATTGGTGATGAATTACAGAAAAATAAGACAATTCCAATTTGGATTTCCCTTTCTAGGATAGCTTCTAAGCCATTGTCCAAATATCTATTAGAAGATTGGTTACGCGATGCAGCACAAGCATTGGAAACTGCACCAGCAGAATGGAGAACTGCTTTAGAGGAACTTTTGAAAACTGGTCAGGTTTGTTTGCTACTAGATGGTGCTGATGAGATGATAGTTGGAGCAAACGAGCGAATACCTTTGCTAGATATTGGTTATCAGCTGAGAGAAGGTTGGGCACAGAAAGTACGAGTTATACTTACCTGTAGGCTTAATGTATGGGAAAACAACGCTTTAGAAGAATTTGATGTTTACCGAACTTTGAATTTTGATTATCCGACACAAGTAGAACAGTTTATTAATAATTTCTTCAACAGAGAATTAATAGATTCACAGTTAGCCAAGGACTTAAAAGCAGAACTTCAGTTACAAACTAAAGCAAGAATTCGAGATTTAGTGAAAAATCCTTTACGCTTATCTTTGCTCTGTTATGCGTGGGAATTAGGTATAGGTTCTTTGCCAGATACCAAAGCAGAGTTATATGAGTTGTTTGTACAAGCTTTCTATAGATTACATGAATTAAAGGATTCAAAGCTAAAAGTTCCTTTTGAAAAACAGGAAGAGTTGAAAAAAGCATTGGGTAATTTATCCAAAGAAGCTCTCGACAGCAAAAAATTTCGCTTTCTATTACCTCAGAGTTTTATTGAAAGATTCTTAGGTAATCCAAATGATGAAAAATCTTTATTTTGGTTAGCTATAAAACAGTTAAGTTGGCTAAATTGCGTTGGTCGTATTGCAGAGAAACCTTTTGAGAATGCTTATGCCTTTTTTCATCCTACTTTTCAGGAATATTTTGCGGCATTGGCGATCGATGATTGGCACTTTTTCCTTAATCATGTTCATGAAAATCCAGATAAAGGTAATTACCGAATTTTTGAATCTCAGTGGAAAGAGGTGATTTTACTATGGTTGGGGCGACAAGGTAATATAACCTTTAATAACCAAAAAGAAACTTTCATCAAAGAATTGGTAAATTTTCAGGATGGTTGCTCTAAATTGTATTACTATCAAGCATATTTTTTGGCAGCATCTGGAATTGCTGAATTTAAATATAGTAGCCTAGCTGATGTAATTGTAAATCAGTTAATAAAGTGGAGTCTTGTTGATCCTGCCGAATACCTGATTAATCCTTATAGCCCTATGAAATACCAGGCAGTAGAAGTTTTACAAAATACCGACCGTTTAAGAGCCGTTAATTGCCTGATAGAAAATTTGCATCAAAATCAAAATGAAGAGATTCATTACTTAATTGCTTCTCGTTTACTCGAAGTTGACAGTAATAACCAAAAAGCTGTAGATACTCTTATTAATTTACTTGATAATAACCACTATATAGACATGACCTGTCGAATTATATCTATACTGTCAAAAGTTAGTTGTCACAATCCAAAAGTTATAGCTACTCTAAGACGCTTTTTAACCCCCAATAATGATACAGTTGATCGTTGTTTAGCAGCCTGTGGTTTGCTAAAAATGATTCCTAATGATTCCGAGGCTTTGAATACCTTAAATGAACTTTTAAGTAATCCGTTAGTTGATTATTTAGCTGCTAGCTGTCTGCGTGAACTAGGAATTTTAGATGAGAGGTTTGATTTTTATTTAACTTCTTTTGAAGAGCCGAGTAATTGGAAATTAGTAAATTATGAGCTATCTCTTTTAGGGCTAGAGCAGTTAAAAATTGAAAATTTGGAAAAAGAGGCTATGAACATAGTCAATTTGTTAATTGCACACCTATGTAGTCAACCATCTAACAGAAGACGCTTAGAAATAGCTAATAGTTTGCAAATAATCATATTCAAGACACCCACAAGAACTCAAAGCAAGTTGTTACCGTTAGTTGTTACAGGGTTAAAGTCTTACTTGGAAGATTTCTACACAAAGAATCATAGTACTTACGGAGAATGCTTCCAAATCCTCTGGCACTGCGCCCAAAACATGAGTTACCCTGACTTTTATCGCGCATGGCACAATTTATCACCTTCCACACATCCAGAAGCACCCGATAACATTCCAGTTGGTAAATCTTCTATTATTCAAAACCTCAACTTTACTCAACTTCCTTCAAAACTTAATTCTGCCATTGCTAACGATGAAGAACTCAACAAAGCAGTAAAACTAATTTGTATTGATATCAATAACGAGTTCAGCAACACAGATATGCTTGCTGTTTATATCTATCGTCAAATGGTAAAGCAAGGTTGTCCTAAATGTTCGCACGAAAGTCCTACCAATATGCCGCTGCTAAGTATTTATTGGGACTTAGATTTAGGAAAACTAGAAAAACGAGTTGCTTTGCTATTCTACAACTCGAAGAACGATCGCACCCTAAACCCATCCTTCCTATCCGATATCGCTACATTTGGGGGTACAATTGCCATTATTAGTGATGAACCTTGTAACAATGTAAGGCTAATTTCTCCCAATGACCCAAACCTCATTGATACAGTATTAAAATGGCTGAGTAGAAAAATTTTAGAAGATTAAAAATGACAACAAATAATTGTTTTATATCTTATTTTTATCTTCGTAGGGGCGAAGCATTCGGGCAACTATCTCTGATGAAAACTGACGATTGATATACCCGAATGCTTCGCCCTGCCTTGACGACAATTGATGTATACAAATACTATCTCAGATAAAAACCGACAATTTATGTACCCGAATGCTTCGCCCTTTCCTTGGCGACAATTCATATATACGAATACTTTTAATCTGTTAAATATGGACAGCAAATTAAATTGTTTTATATTCTTGGTTGGGTTGGGCAAAATATAAGAATTGTCATATTTTAGTTTAATGTAGCTTTCATATCGTCGCGGGGGCAGGGCGAAGCATTCGGAATTGAATATTTTGGCTGAGTATCATAAATTGTCGCCCGAATGCTTCGCCCCTACAAATTCGTGATGTGTAATTAAACCAAGGTTAAATCGGTTTAAATTTGGTAATGTTTTCTTCATCGTCTTCCCATGTCAGAGGATTTTCAATAATGTAACGTCTGATATTATTATATGCTTGTTCATCACGGATAATTTCTTCGTAGTAATTACGTTGCCAAATTGTGCCAGAATTTCGCGTTATGCGGTTAACTTGGCGAGTACTTACTGATTTAAAGTTTTGCAAAATTGCACCCAAGGAACCTGCTTTAGTTCCATTGGGTAAAGATGTTTGATATTTTAATAATTGATGATTAGCAATATTATTTTGCTGTTCGGTAATTACAATAATCCCATGTACATGATTGGGCATAATTACAAAAGCATCTAGTTCAATAAATGGGAAATGACGGGGTAAATTATGCCAAACTGCTGCAACGGTTTCGCCTGCAATATTTGGCTGCATAATGCCATTAATAATTTCGCCTAGTAAACATCGCTTTTGGTGGCAGCAAATCGTGAAATAATATGCACCTTCTTGGGAATAATCATATCCTTTGATGCGAATTGAACGGCGATGATGGATGTCAGGATTATATTTCATAAAATGCAGAGGTTGCTGGCATTTTCATTATATGATCTATATAATCTAGGTTTTAAGTGACAAATTGTAACCCGAATGATTCGCCCTACAAAAGTAGTCAACCCTCCCACCTCAAACACAAACAGAGGCGAGAGGGTTAACAAAATCAGAAATTCAAAAGCAGCTTATTTTTGATTACGCTTCTTCGCTTTTTCTTCAGGAGTTTCTCCCACAGGAGTAGGATAAACGATCGGGGTAGGAGGCGCAGGGGTTACGATTGGTTCCGTTACATACAGATCGGTTCTGTTAAGATCTGCGGGTGGCATTGGAATAGGATTGGCAGGTGTTTGATTTTTGGAATCCTGGGAATTGGCGATTTTATCTTTCGCAGTGTTAGCGGTGTCTTTCACAGAATTCTTAACAGAATCACTTACACCTCTAACATCAGCTTCGCCAATTTTGCGTTTTGCAGAATCACCTGTTTCACCAATTTTCTGCTTCACAGAATCACTCACGCCTTTCACGTCAGCTTCATCGATTTTGCGTTTTGCAGAATCACTCACGCCTTTAACGTTAGCTTCGTCAATTTTATTTTTGACAGAATCACTTACGCCTTTAACGTTAGCTTCATCGATTTTATTTTTGACAGAATCACTCACGCCTTTAACGTTAGCTTCGTCGATTTTATGTTGCACAGATTCACTTATACCGTGAACATCTGTTTCGTCAATTTTGCGTTTTGCAGAGTCAGTTATACCTTTGACGTTAGCTTCATCAATTTTGTGTTGTACTGATTCAGAAATTCCATGTACGTCGGCTTCATCAATTTTTTGTTTTGCAGATTCGGCTACACTCTTTAAGTCTGTTTCATTAATTTTTTCCTTCACAGTATCAGCTACACCTTCAACTTGGTGAGTTACTTCTTGAACTGTATTTTTCATGGAATCAACTGCACTATCAACTTTTTCGTCAATTCCTTTCGCGGCGCGATCGCCAATTGCTGCGCCTGCTACGGCTCCACCCACAGCGCCAACTGCTGCGCCTAAGCGTCCACCTACTAATTTACCAATTGCTGCACCTGCAACACCGCCTCCAGCTGCTCCGATCGCTTCCGCAACTATATGATTATTGTGTTGATTTTGTTGGTTTTGTTCGGAGGAGCTTTCTGTTTTTTGTATTTCTGCACTCTGCATTTCTTGAATCTGGATTTCTCCAGGTTGTTTGGAAATTTCTTGAGTTTTGTCTATGATTTCAACTTCAACAGGTTTTGGATTCTTGTCTTTGTTTTTGTTTGCCATAACAAAATTTCCCTAACTTTGGATAACTTCTGTTTATTTATCTTCACAATATCGATTTCTCAAGGGCATTACCTCCTCTATTGAGGTAAATTCAGAAATGCAAAAATCTTCTGATAGGAATAGATCGCTTGTCAAACTCAGTCACCAACACAACATTCAAAAGGGAATGTCTATCAGCTAGTTAAAGCCGTATTAAAAAGCTTGGTCAGGCATAACTAGTGTTAATCTATACTTACGTGGGTGCTTTAGTTCGAGATAAATAACCAATTTTGATGGCTTCTCAGATTCTTTTTCCGAATGTTCCAGAACTACGCCAGCAGTTAAGTAACTTGTTTGATGTAAAGTTTTATTTAGATGAAAATTTTCTGAATTTTGATGCTATTACTACTAAATAGGGGAACAAAGGATAGATTTAGACAGATTATTTACAGATTTAAAACCTATTACCTTACGCAGTTCCGTTAGCGAGAATCGATCAAATTAGGTAAAGTACCAAATATTAGTGCTACTTCTTTAATGGGAGATGGTTCACCAATTCTGATTATTGATGTGTCGGATATGGTGCGATCGATGGATGCAATTCTGAATACTGGAAAACTGGCAAAAGTTGGAGTTGAAGGAACAGTAACTACTATAGATAAACGGAAGAAAATTTTAGTGGTTGATGACTCAATTACTGTTAGAGAAATGGAACGCCGACTATTAGAAAATCGCGGTTATTTTGTTGATGTGGCGGTTAATGGTGTGGAAGGTTGGAATGCACTTCGCAGCAATCGCTATGATTTGGTCATCAGTGATATTGATATGCCGCGCATGAATGGGATAGAGTTAGTAAAACAAATGCGAAGTCATCCTCGATTACATTCCACACCAGTGATTGTAGTTTCTTATCGCGATCGCGAAGAAGACCGCATTCAAGGTTTAGAAGCTGGTGCAGATTACTACCTAACAAAAAGTAGTTTTCATGATGAAACGTTAATTGATGCTGTGGTAAATTTAATAGGGCGATAATTATGAGAATTGCTATTGTTAATGATTTGGCGATCGCACAAGCAGCATTGCAAAAAGTTCTACAAACAGTTCCAGATTACCAGGTAATTTGGACAGCTAGAAATGGAGCCGAAGCAGTACAAAAATGCGTCCAAAATAAACCAGATATAATCTTAATGGATTTGCTCATGCCTGTAATGAATGGCGTAGAAGCAACTCGGCAAATTATGCAAAACTCTCCTTGTCCTATTTTAATCGTAACTAGTGACAAAGATCGCAATTTGCCAGAAGTTTATACAGCAATGGAATATGGGGCGTTGGATGTAGTAAATACCCCAGTTTTACAGCAAGGAGATAGCAGTAAAACTGCTAATGATTTACTCGTGAAAATTGCCAGAATTGGCAAATTGATGCGAATATCTACTAGTAAAAATACCAAGGAATCGGTTAATTCAGCACCCATAGCAACCCGCAACAAATTTTCTGCGATCGTCCCATTAGTAGCAATTGGTTCCTCAACTGGTGGGCCAAAAGCACTAGCAAAAATCCTCTCACAACTTCCGGCAAATTTTGATGCCGCAGTTTCGATCGTACAGCACGTAGATGCTCAATTTTCCGAAGGTTTTGTTGATTGGTTAAAGCAACAATGTGCCTTACCTGTGCGAATTGCGGTGGCGGGCGATCGCTTAGAAAAAGGCACAGTTTTAGTTGCCGGAACTAACGATCATTTATATTTGCAATCTGACCTAACTTTAAATTATACCCAACATCCCATTAATTATCCTTACCGTCCTTCAGTTGATGTATTTTTTAAAAGTTTAGCTGAACATTGGACTCGCAAAGGAACGGCAATTTTATTAACTGGAATGGGCAGAGATGGCGCTGAAGGATTAAGCGTTTTACGTTCTAAAGGTTGGCATACAATTGCTCAAGATAAAGAAAGTTGTGTAGTTTATGGAATGCCGAAAGCAGCTATTGAGTTACAAGCTGCTGTAGAAGTTTTATCACCGGATGCGATCGCCTCTCGACTCCTGAAAAATTCACTTTCAAACCGCAATTTTTAATTATGGCTACTGCAATAAACGAGCAAATAACTGTTTTATTAATTGACGATCAATCAATTATTGGTGAAGCAGTTCGTCGAATGTTAGCCCCAGAAACTGATATTATCTTTCACTATTGTAGCGATCCCACAGAAGCCTTAGAAGTTGCCGAAAACTACAAACCAACAGTAATTTTGCAAGACTTGTTAATGCCCCAAATGGATGGATTGCTATTAGTAAGATTTCTCCGTGCTAAAGATGCTGTAACTTGCCACACTCCTTTAATTGTTTTATCTAGTAAAGAAGAACCGATAATTAAAGCTAAAGCATTTGAATTAGGGGCGAATGATTACTTGGTGAAATTGCCCGATCGCATGGAATTAATCGCCAGAATTCGTTATCATTCCCAAGCTTACACTAACTTTTTAAAACGTCAAGAAGCCGAAGCACTTTTAAAAGCTAAAATCTTACATCAAGCAGCATATATTGAGCAAGTCAGTAAAGTAACTACAGCAGCTTCTCAAGTAGAAAGAGATGTTTTTCAACCAGATTCTTTAACAGAAGTTGCCAGCCGTAGTGATGAACTCGGACAATTAGCACGAGTTTTTACTAAAATGGTGAAAACTGTTAAAACCAGAGAAAGAGAGCTAACTGACGCTAATACTAAATTAGAATCTTTATTGCAAGCTTACGGACGTTTTGTACCTCACGAATATCTGCAATTTCTCCGTAAAAAAAGCATTACCGATGTTCAGTTAGGCGATCATGTTAGTAAAATAATGGCTGTAATGTTTTCTGATATTCGCTCCTTCACTACCTTATCAGAAAAGATGACTCCCAAAGAAAGCTTTGCTTTTGTTAACTCTTATTTGCAAAGAGTTAGTCCCCAAATTCGTAACAATCATGGTTTAATTGTCAAATTTTTGGGAGATGGTGTTATGGCTGTTTTTCCCGATGGTGCTGATGATGCTTTAGCTTCTGGCATGGCAACTTTTAGAGTTGTGGAGGATTACAACCAAGAACGATTAAAAATGGGAAATGAACCGATTAAAATTGGTATTGGTATTCATGTGGGTTCGATTATGTTGGGCATGGTTGGTGAAGAAAATCGCATGGAAGGAGATGCACTTTCAGATAATGTTAATTTAACGGCTCGATTAGAAGGTTTAACTAAATTTTATGGCGTTTCTTTGTTAATTTCTCAACAAACTTATGAGCATTTAACTAATCCAGAAGCATACCAAATCAGATGTTTAGATCGAGCTATTGTCAAGGGTAGGAAGGAACCTTTAGCAGTTTACGAAGTTCTGGATGCTGAATTAGAAGAAGTAAAAAAATTGAAGTTAATTACTAAACCAGACTTTGAGCAAGGATTAAAATATTTCTCTGCAAAAGAAGGGTTGGCAAAGGCAAAACTTTGTTTTGAAAAAGTCTTAAGTGTAAATCCTAAAGATAAAACGGCGCAACTCTATCTGCAACGAATTGATTTTCTCAAAAAACAAGGCGTACCTAATAATTGGAATGGGGTTTGGACTTTTACTGAAAAGTGATTTTTGCAGTTTAGCATCGATTTCCCATTCTTAAGTATTAGCAAAGTCGATCGGGAAATTTTCATTAAGGAAGTCAGAATTGTTTGTAGTTTCTCGTAGATATTACCGATCGCAAATATCTAGAACAACTCCTTAGAGAAAAAGCAGAGGACTTAAAAAACTCAGTATAATCACCCTAATTTTTGATTTATTCGGGTAGGATGTCGCAAGTACGACATAATGAAAATCAAGAAAATTAAAGAACTATTTGTAATAGTGTGGCACTATAATTTTTATATTCACCTATTGAAACAGTTACTAAATTAATGCTAAAAAAATATAACTTTAGTGGTGAACACATTTAAAAAAAGTTCAACTTCCTGAACTTTAATCTTATCTGTTCTATTCACTTGGAATCCCATAATTAAATATGGACACTAATTTAGCGATCGCCCCTTCCCAATCTCAGTCAGGAGCCATTCTTATTGTTGATGATACTCCCGATAATCTGCATATCTTATTTGAAGCTCTAACTCACGAAGGATACGAAGTTCGCTGCGTTAAAAATGGTGCAATGGCGCTGATTGGAGTAGAAGCGGCACCACCAGATTTGATTTTGTTGGATATTCGGATGCCAGAAATGAATGGATACGATGTATGTGAGCAGTTGAAAGCAAATTCTCAAACCTGTGAAATACCAATAATTTTTTTAAGTGCACTGGGCGAACCTGTAGACAAAGTAAAAGCTTTTCAGGTAGGTGGAGCAGACTATATTACCAAACCGTTTCAGTTTGAGGAAGTCTTAGTCAGAGTCAAGCATCAATTGACGATTCGCAACTTACAAAAACAGCGCAAAGAATTAATTGATGCCTTAGAACGAGCGAACCAGGAACTACAACGTCTAGTAAATGTGGATGGACTGACACAAATTTTTAATCGGAGTCATTTCGATCGCTGTCTGACTCAGGAGTGGAATCGATCGGCAAGGGAGAAATTGCCTTTGTCGTTGATTTTGGCTGATATTGACCATTTTAAGCAATATAACGATTTATATGGTCATATAGCGGGCGATCGCTGTCTGCAAAAGGTAGCGAAAACTATTCATAATGCAGTGAAGCGACCAAGCGATTTAGCTGCTCGCTATGGGGGAGAAGAATTTGCCATTTTGCTACCAAACACAGACCTGACAGGAGCGGCTCAACTAGCTGAGACAATCCGCTTGATGGTGGAGCAACTGATAATTACCGATGTACCGCAACCTTCTCCGGGACGAGTGAGCATTAGTCTGGGTGTTGCTAGTGTTATTCCTTCTCTGGATGATTCCGTAGATACTTTAGTTGCAGCAGCAGATCGACTACTCTACAAAGCAAAAGCTCAGGGACGAAATAAGGTTTGCATACAAGGAAATAACTATTAATGAGATCGAGATTTGAGATATGGCATTTTCTGTGTTGTCGGATTCCTTGTCTTCCTTTGCGGTGGGTGTTGGTGATTCCTTTCGTGCTGCAAACCGTGGGAGCAGCGGCGCTAGTGGGATATTTGTCTTACGGTTCTGGAGAGCGAACGGTAATAGCTTTAATCGATCGATTGATGGATGAGAAAAGCGATCGGATTCAGGATCAACTAAATGTTTATCTAAATATTCCACGTCAGTTTGTGCAAATTAATCGATTGACAATCGAGCAAAAATCCCTGAATCTTAACAACTCTAACCAACTAAAAGAATATTTTCGGCAACAAATTCAAACCTTCCCCGCCTTAACCTCCCTTGGCTGGCGTAACGTCCAAGGAAAACAGGTATTTGCGATCCGCAACTCGCTAAAGCATCCCATCAGAAATCAAACGGGAAATCTTGCACCTTCTGAATCCTTAATTATTTTAGAAAACCGTGCAGCGTCTTCTTCCTGGTATCAAGCCGCAGCCAAAACTGGGAAACAAACTTGGACTCCGATCTCTGCCGATGCAGTTTTTTCTCTACCGGGAATGAACTTCTCAACACCTGTTTATCAAACTGGGAAGTTTCAGGGAGTGTTGACTTCAGGTATTTTGCTTTCTGACTTGAGTCGAAAATTGAAATCTTTGCGTTTTTCATCTACTGGTCAGGTGTTAATTATAGAGCGATCGGGAGATCTAGTAGCGAGTTCCACTGAAGAGCAAGTATTTGCCAGAAGTGTTACAGATAATTCTCTAGTTCGATTAAGGATAACTGATAGCCAGAATCAGGTAAATCGGCTGTTGGGGCAATACTTGTTTAATCAATGGCACGATCTAAATCAAATTCAAGCTCCTCAACATTTTGATTTATGGGTTGAGGGTAGGAAACTCTTGGCTCAAGTTGCACCTTTTCGGGATGGTTATGGGTTGGATTGGTTAGTGGTAACGGTGATTCCAGAGTCGGATTTTATGGCAGAAATCCAGGCTAGTAGGCGGGTGACGATTTTGCTTTGCTTGCTGATTTTGGGGGTGGCGATCGCATCAGGAACCTTTATGGCAAGTCGCTTTTCTTTTCGGATGAATCGACTCAATCAGCTGAGTGATGCAATAGCCGCGGGAAATTTGAGCGCCCGGTTGCCAGCTGATAGCCCAGTGGTAGAGGTGCGAAGTGTGGCTCGATCTTTCAATTTGATGGCGGATCAATTGCAGTCTTTGTTCGATCGATTTGAAAATGCTTTGCAAGAATCAGAGGAAAGATTTACAACTATTTTTCGGGCTAGTCCCGATCCGATCTCGATTACCAGTTTGGCTGAGGAACGATTTTTAGAAGTTAATCATCGAATGGTTGAATTCTATGGCTATTCTCGCGAAGAATTCATTGGTCGAACGGCTACGGAACTTGGCTTGTGGGCAAGTTTGACAGTGCGTCAACAGTTTACACAACTGTTTCAGAAGCAGGGTAGAGTTGACAATTTAGAGGTGACTTTTTCTACAAAGTCTGGTGAATTGAAGGTAGTGCTGCTTTCGGCAAAGTTGTGCAATTTGCAAGGGCTGGATGCGGTAATTACGAT
The DNA here is from genome assembly GCF_041929135.1 of Floridaenema fluviatile BLCC-F154. Lineage (NCBI taxonomy): Bacteria > Bacillati > Cyanobacteriota > Cyanophyceae > Aerosakkonematales > Aerosakkonemataceae > Floridanema > Floridanema fluviatile. Next base: position 179,316 of record NZ_JBHFNS010000018.1, read on the forward strand.
CGCGCGGGATATTAGCGATCACAAAAAAACCGAATTAGCCTTGCGACAAAGTGAGGCTAAGTTCAGCGAACTAGCAGCGGCTTCTCCGGCTGTGATTTATACTCTTTTGGTCAGCGATCGAGAAGGTATGCAATTTGAATATCTCAGTCCGGCGGCCCAGGAAATTCATGAGATCCCGATCGCCGATTTGCTTCGGGATGGTTCGTTAATCTTAAATCAAATCGTCCCAGAGGATTTGATTCGCTATCAAGAAGCGGCGCATCATGCCAGGGAAACAGGAGAACAATTTCAATGTGAATTCCGTATTATTACTCCTTCTGGTAAGACTAAGTGGTTAAGTGTGAATAGTCGTTCTCAACGACGGGAGACAGGCGAATTTGTCTGGCATGGAATTACAATCGATATTACCGATCGAAAAATCGCAGAAATCGCATTTCAAGAAACTGAAGCTCGTTATCGAATTCTCTCGGAAATCTGTCCGGTGGCAATTTTCCGATTCGATCGACCTTTGAATTGTGTTTATGTTAACGATCGGTGGAGCGAAATGACAGGCAGAACGAAGGAATCAGCTTTGGGTAGGGGATGGATGGAAGCTTTGCATCCTGAAGAACGAGAGCAACTTATCACTAAATGGACTGAAGGTTTGACTCAATTAGTTCCCGGAGGTTTCATTCTCAATCAAAGTGAAGGGAGACATCTTCGACCTGATGGCACTACTAATTGGTATTACGTTCAGGTGGTGCAGGAAATCGATTCTTTTGGTAGATTGGTTGGTTATATTGGCACTTTGACGGATATTAGCGATCGCAAAAAAGCCGAAGCAGCTTTACAGGAAAGTGAGGCAAGATTCCAAACTTTAGTCAAGAATATGCCAGGGATGATTTATCGATATTTCCCCGGTAATCACGATCGTTTTGGGCTATTTACTTATGTTAGTTCTGGGTCTTACGAGTTAGTAGAACTACAACCTGAGCAAATTTTACAAGATGCCAATGCTCTCTGGAGTTTGATCCATCCAGAAGATTTCCCATCTCTGCAACAGTCTGTTACCTGCGCCGTGCAGAACTGTTCCTCTTGGCAATGGGAAGGTAGATTGACTACTCCATCGGGAAAACTTAAGTGGATTCAAGGTAATTCCCGTCCCCAAAATACACAATATGGTGTAGTTTGGGATGGATTGTTGATTGATATTAGCGATCGGAAATTTGCCGAACAGGAACTTCAACAAGCAAAAAAAGCCGCAGAAACAGCAAATCAAGCTAAAAGTGAATTTTTGGCAAATATGAGCCATGAACTTCGCACTCCACTCAATGCAATTCTCGGATTTGCTCAACTCATGCACCGGGACACCAGCTTAAATTCTGATTACCAAAGGTATATCAAAATCATTGAAGACAGAGGAAATTATCTCCTAAAGTTAATTAATGAAATTCTTGACTTATCAAAAATCGAAGCAGGAAGACTAACCTTAGAAAAAGAAGCGATCGATTTATTCGATCTGCTTCAATCATTGCACACTAATTTTAGTCAACAAGTAAACCAAGAAGAAGTACAAATTTACTTAGAAATTCTCTCAAAAGTGCCGCAATATATCATTACTGACGGGCAAAAATTGCAGCAAGTACTAATTAATTTGATTGGTAATGCAATTAAGTTTACCAACAAAGGAAGCGTAACTTTGCGAGTCAGTAGCCAGGAAAATAATTCCCCTACCTCTGACTGCCACATTACTCTTAATTTTGAGGTGCAAGATACTGGCGTTGGCATTGCCCAAGAAGATTTGCAGATCATCTTTGATGCTTTTGCTCAAGCTCAGGCGGGTAAACAAACGCAGGAAGGTACGGGTTTGGGGTTGGCAATTAGTCGTAAATTAGTCAGGTTGATGGGTGGAGAAATTACTGTTAGCAGCACTTTAGGGGAGGGTAGCACTTTTGGATTCGCCATCCCAGTCCAAGAAACTACAGAATCTCCTGTGCCACCACAGCAACAAGTAATAGGACTAGCACCCAATCAAGAGAAGTTAGATGTGGCAGAAAAACTAACGCGGGAACATCTCGCAGTTATGCCTCATGATTGGATAGTTGAACTACATCAAGCTTCTAGAGCTTGTAATCAAAAAGCAATTAAGTATTTAATTACACAAATTCCCACTGAATATTTATTTTTAGCGAAAGGTTTAGAGCAATTTAATCAAGATTTTGATTTTGACAAGATTATGGAATTGACGAATTTTTAGGCTTTGTCACATTATTAGCACTTACGCAGAAAGGACGCACAGGAAAGAGGGAGGAGATATCGGGGGTAAGTAGCCCGGATTTAGTATTATTTCCCAAACAGAATTTCTCAAACAGAATATTTGATAGATAATTTACAGAATTTTTATATTATTTTGTTAAGTATATTTTTTTTATAAAATTCTCAAATAGTTCTCAAATTGGTTGATATTATGTGCCACCATGTAATCACGAGGAACTAAAAGTTTAGATAGGAAAGGAATAAATTATGAAACCTTCGATTAAAGCGGCTTTCGCAATTCCAGTTTCCTTATTTGTAACAGCTTTGGCAGCTGTACCTTCAATTGCAGGAACTCTAACCTATGCAACGAAAGTAGAGTCTTACGATAATAAGGGTACTTCAATGGATGATTATAGAGAAGATACTTCTAATGCTTTGGGTGCGCCTCAATTAGATGCTAATAACAACAGCAATCAAGACTTTTTAAGTTTGGGGATTAAAGGGGAAGCAATTTTCAGTTTTGGAACGCTTTTTTCCGGTCAAGTTACTCTCTGGGAAACTACTTGGGGAAATCACACCCAACAGTCACAGTACGATGAGAAGGTAAAAGTTTTTGTGGGAAATTATTTAAGCGGTAATGATTGGTTGGAGATTGGTACGATCGCAAATATTGCTAATAATGCCTTTAAAAACCCATTGGGTGCTTCTCTGGAAATTAATAATAACAATACTTATAAGTATGTTAAGTTGGTCGATAACTCACCCGGAGGATCGGGTAGAGATGGTTTTGATGTTAATGCTATTGCCGTAATGGGTATTGATGCTGCTTCGATTCCTGAACCTACTTCTACTTTGGGTTTATTAGCTTTAGGCACTTTTGGTGCGAGTTCGCTACTAAAGCGCAAACAGCAAAAAGCGTAGATGTGAAAGTTTAACATCTTGTCCGGTTAACCAACCATAATATCCTTCTTTAGTCCGCGTAGGCGGACTTTGTTTGTGTAGACGTGGTTTCAACCGCCCAGTCCGATCTACGATCGCAATTTCCCCGATCGCAAAATACTAATAATCAACCACAAACCCAAAAAACTCGCCACTCCAAATAAAGCATTACTTAAAACCGAAAACTGACTTGTTTGTGCGTTAGAAGAAATAATCGCCGCCCCAATAATTAACGAACCAACTACAATACTAAAAGACAAACGATTAGCTGAATCATCTAAACTTCGCCGCAACCCCTCGAAATCTTTAATCGCTAAATTCCACTTCAAAGATTCCGAAGTAACTCGATCTAAAAGTAACTCTACTTGTCGGGGAGATTCTAACGACAAACTTTTAATATCTAAAGCTGCTCTTAACAATGTTTGTCCGGGATTTTCTCCAAACAATTGCCGTTGAAATAAATCTGTCATTAATGGTTTAATTTCATCTAACAAATTCACTTCGGGGTCAAAAATTCGCGCCGAACCTTCTAAATTAGCAATAGTTTTTGCATATAAACCCATATTACTAGGCAATCTAATTTTATTTTCCCTGGCTATTTGTAACACTTCATAAAATACTTGAGCAAAACTGATTTTGGACAAGCTTAAATTGTAATATTTCCGCAACACTCGTTCATAAGAAATTTCCAAATTCGCTAAGTTTTCCGGTTCAGCAGAATCAGCTAATTGTAGAGTTAATTGGGTGCAACGTTGCGCGTCCATATCAACAATTGCTAATATCATTTCGGTTAAAATGCGTTGGCTGCGAGGGTCTAATCTCCCAACTAAACCACAATCTAGTAAGGCAATTCGACCATCTTTTAAATAGAAGAAATTGCCGGGATGGGGATCGGCGTGAAAAAATCCATCAACATACAATTGTTGAATAAAAGCCCGAAATATCAGTCTAGTAATTTCCCTTTTTTTCACTTCGGGAGAAACGCCATTTGTTTGACTAAGATTTGCGGTTAACAGTGGTTCTCCGTCCAACCATTCTAATACTAATAATTTCCGGGTTGTTAAGTCCCAATAAACTTCGGGAATGACTAATTGCTGGGGATCGAACCAGCGACTAGTAGACATATTTTCCCGTAATAGTTTTGTGTAGCTGGCTTCTAAGATAAAGTCTAATTCATCTCTTAATGCTTTAGTAAATTCGTCAGCTAAACCTTTGATGTCGTAAGTTTGTCCGATTTCGGTTCGATCGACCAATTCCGCCAAACCCTTAATCAAAAATATATCTTGTTCAATAATTGCACTAATTCCGGGACGCTGAATTTTTAAAGCTACTTCTCTACCATCTAATAATTTAGCACGATGGGTTTGGGCGATCGATCCAGCTGCGATCGCTTGCGGATTCACAAAACCAAAAATCTCTTCTAAAGGTTGTTTTAATTCTTCTCGCAAAACAACTTCAATATCTCCCCAAGAAACAGGCGGTACTGAACTTTGCAAAGTCGATAATTCTTCAATATATGATGCTGGTAAAAGGTCAGGACGAGTACTTAATAACTGTCCCAATTTAACATAAACTGGCCCTAATTCTATGAAAATTTTCTTTAAAACCGCCGGAGTTGGCAACTGCGGTTTATCCACACTACCACCAGTCAACAACCCCCGCATATAACCCCAACCGTTGCGGAAGACAATTTCGGCAATATCTCTTTGACGGGAAACAGTTTGAGTTAAAAACATAATTGGTAATCGGTTTAAATAAAACAAAAAAGCTTTGGTTTATTGTAGCCAAAGCTGGAAAATTTTGCATCTGTCGAGAGTTTTAGATTTTACAAAAGATGAGTAAATCTAGGATCTTCTTGGATTTTTTTCAGGACTTGCTTAATTTCTTGGGTACGTTCTTTTTTAACAATTAAAGTGACGTTACGATCGCGCACTACCACCAAATCCTCTAACCCAATAGTAACAATTACTTCATCCTCACCTTCAGCATAAAGCACCGTTCCTTGAGTATCCATTCCTACATGAGTTGCTAATTCTACATTTGGATTATCGCCTTTTAACAAACGTTCGATCGCATTCCAATCCCCCAAATCATCCCAACCAAAAGCTGCCGGAATTACATAAGCCAAATTAGTTTTTTCCATCAAAGCATAGTCAATACTTTTCTTCGGTAACTCCGCATAAGCTGCGATACCTTTGTCTTTTAAAGGAGTGAGAATTTCCTCAGCGTGAATTGCCAATTCTTTAATCACAACTCCCGCCCGAAACACGAACATTCCGCTGTTCCAACTAAATCTACCCGTAGCCAAAAACTCTTCTGCTGTTTGGCGATCGGGTTTTTCTGTAAATCGATTTACCCGATAAACTAACGACTTACCAAAAGTACCTTCTGCCTCTCCTTGTTCAATATAACCATAACCCGTAGAAGGCTGATTTGGTTGAATTCCTAAAGTGACGATCGCCTCTTTTTCTGTAGCTAATTTAGCAGCATCTTCTAAAGTTTGTTTGTAAGCTGCTTCATCTGCAATCCAATGATCGGCAGGAAAAAAACCAACTACCGTATCATTACCATAACGTTTGGCAATTTCTAAAGTTGTCCAAGCAACTGCTGGTGCCGTATCTCTTCCTTCTGGTTCTACTAATAAATTTTCCTCTGGCAATTCGGGGAGTTGTTCCTTCACACCTTCCGCCAAAATTTTAGAAGTACAAACCCACAATTTATCCCAACCACCTGCAACCGATAATAATCTTTCAGCCGTTGCTTGTAAAAGGCTTTTGCCACTACCATCTAAACTTAAAAACTGTTTCGGACGTTGTTTGCGGCTGAGGGGCCAAAAGCGTTCGCCTTTACCACCTGCTAAAATTACGGGGATTAACGAGTTAGTCATTGGTCTTCCGTAAATATAAGTACTCTTGCGACTTGGCTCGATCCTACTAGGTTTTTTCCAGGTCAAGTTTAAACATTTGAACAAGGAAGTTTAAAAATTCGATGATTTATTTTGTAGTCAATACCGAAATCTGCGGAAACCTAGTTTTGTGGTCAAGTATCTGAACCGTCAACATTACTATGGTAATCTTTATGTCTGGAAAACTTAAAAATTTCAGGTCTTTTAGTTGACAAACGAATCATTAACCGAATGGAAAAAGCTAATTTACGTCGATCGCTTCTGAAAATCCGCCAAATGCTACCGAAATCAGAGTGGCAGGAAAAAAGCGATCGCATTTGCACCCACTTAAAATCCTCCTCCCTGTTTCAGGAAGCAAAAACCGTTTTAGCTTACTTTAGTTTCCGCCAAGAACCAGACTTAAAACCCTTGTTTAACGACTTTTCCCGACGTTGGGGATTTCCTCGCTGTGTAGATGATTCCCTTGCTTGGCATCTGTGGCAACCGGGAGATGAGTTAGAAACAAATAAGTTTGGCATTTTAGAACCTCTTGCCAATGCTCCCATTTTAGATCCCAGTCAAGTAGATTTAATCTTAGTTCCTTCTGTCGCTTGTGATGTGCGAGGATATCGATTAGGCTACGGTGCGGGATTTTACGATCGCTTATTAACTCTGCCAGAATGGTCAAATAAACTCACAATTGGGGTGGTGTTTGAATTTACTTATTTGGTAGAAATCCCGATCGACCAATGGGATCGATCTTTAACCGGAGTTTGTACAGAAACAGGGGTAAAAATTATCAATAAATTTCTGGGAGAGCAGCTGAATAATGTTTGATAAACAGCAGATTTTTAAATCTAAACTGCAATGGGTACGGGGAAAAGATGTTTTGATTTATGGCTTACTGGGTGCGATCGCCATAATCATGCTCTTTCCCTTATTCTGGTTAATCAGCACTTCCTTAAAATCCCCAAGCGAAAATATTTTTCAATTTCCTCCCCAATTTTTCCCCAACCAACCAACCTTGAATAACTTCATTCAAGTTTGGCAAACAAACCCTTTTGCTCAATACTTATTTAACAGTACCTTAGTAGCTGGATTAACAGTTATTTTCAACTTACTATTTTGTGCTTTAGCAGCTTATCCCCTAGCCAGATTAGAATTTAAAGGCAGAAACATCATTTTTGCCATCATCGTTTCTACCATCATGATTCCCTTTCAAATCGTGATGATTCCCTTATATATTTTAACGGTACAATTAGGTTTAAAAAACAGTTATTTAGGAATTATCTTTCCCAGTTTAGCCTCAGCATTTGGCATATTTCTATTACGCCAAGCCTTTCAAGGAGTACCCAAAGAATTAGAAGAAGCCGCCAGAATGGATGGTTGCTCAGAATTAGGAATTTGGTGGTTTGTTATGTTACCCGCAATTCGTCCAGCATTGGTAACTTTAGCAATTTTTGTCTTTATCGGTTCTTGGAGTGATTTCCTCTGGCCCTTAATAGTAATTGACCAACCAGAATACTACACTTTACCTTTAGGTGTAGCCAGATTAGCGGGGACATTTTCCTTAGATTGGCGCTTAATTGCTGCTGGTTCAGTAATTTCTATTCTGCCAATTTTGCTATTATTTATTATCGTGCAAAAATACATTGTTCCCAGCGATTTAGGCAGTGGCGTTAAAGGTTAGATTTCCCTGTAGGGTGCGTCAAACCTAGATCTGAATGAGAACATCAGGATTTGAACTTCTGACGCACCCTACGCATAGAGGCTAATTCTGAATATTAGCTTTCTCCAAAGGCGTGTTATAACTAATCCATTGCGGTCTACCAATTTGAATATTATTTGCAGCAAAAGCTTGGCGAACTCGCAAGCGAAATTCTCGTCCTACACTCCATTGTTCCATCGGTTTAGTTTTAATCCAAACTCTGACTAACATTCCGGTGTGGGATAAATCATCAATTCCTAAAACCTCTGGTGGTTCGGGTAATCGATCACGCCACTCCCGTTCGCTATAAAGTTTTTGCCCGACTTCTCTGAGAATTTTTAACACTTTTTCTGGGTCATTTTCGTAGGCTACTATTATCGAAAAATCAACTCGTGACCAAAGGCGAGTTAAATTCTGCACATCAATAATGTTGCTGTTAGAAATAGTAATTAGTTTTCCTTCGGAATTTCGTAATTGAGTTACCCGCAAGTTTAAATTTTCTACTAATCCACTTCGATCGCCAATTTGAACCACATCTCCCACAGCAAACTGATCTTCCAATAAAATTAGACAACCATTAACGAGATCCTTAATCAAACTTTGAGAACCAAAAGAAATCGCCAAACCAATTATCGCTCCACCTGCCAAAATTGAACTAGTTGGAACATTGAATAAACTTAACGTCCAGATAATTCCCAGAACTATCAAAACAAAAGTAATTAGTCCTTTTAAAGCTCCCGAAACTGTTTTAGTTCGCAGGGCAATCCGCTGAGCTTCTACCCAAGAAATTGCTGGATTAAGTTTCCAGGGATGAACGAAGCGATCGATCGAACTTCTACAGATCCGAATCGCCAAACTAATTACAAACCAAATTAAAAGTAATACTAATGGTGTTGCCCAGATATTTAGACTCCATTGCATCAGAATTGGAATCTGGGAGAAAATGAAAGAAATCCCAATGTACCACATTAAGATAAAAGTCCAGAACAGCAACCACTTGAGAAATTTGTCAAATTCTAAGCGTTTTTTCACGGTGAATTGCTGTGGCATATTGGCGAGAAATTGCGATCGCAAATGGGCAATTTCCCTAGCTTCTGCCTCTTCTCCCTCCATATTCTCATCAGCGATATCCGGCGATTTCTGAGCTTTTTCCGCTGCTGCGGCAGCAAGTTCCAATTCTTTTTGATAGCGAGCTTCCAAACTTATTATCCGGCGACTCAATATTCGCCAAAACAGCCAAATTACAGCACTAGTAATGAAAAGTCCCAACAAGATTTGTGTTGCTTGCCATAAACGTTCCCGCAAAACTTCTGGGGACAATAGTTGCTTCATGCGAACTATTTCCTCTTGAATAATCTTTTGCCATTCTTGGGCTAACTCTTCCAAAGTTTTGCCACTATAATCAGCATCAGGTTCTGTCACCGTAACTAATCGAACTGGGCGGGAAGTTTGATCGTCACTAATCTGAATAATCAGGCGATTATTGAGTATCGCAGTAGAAACAATCGGCGTTTCTTTTGCTTTTATAGTTCGACCAATAACTCGCCAAAGTCGATCGGTAATTTCTTGTGCCCTAGTCTCAACTGGAAGTTGTCCCTCTGGTACATTTTCCCGATTCCAAATCGTTGGCGATGTCACTTCAAACAAAATTTTATTGTCCAGAGGTGACTTAACTTTAGCAATTTCAAATTCCCCTACCCGGCTAACTCCCTCTGGAGGCTGCATTGGATTATTAGAAGCCGCTGTTGGTAAAGAAGGGATTTGACTCTGAGCAGGAACAGTCCAGCCGATGCACAAACTAAATGTGAATACACCAATCAAGAAATAGCGGATTACTGTTTGAAACCAACGATAAGATATGAGCCTAATCATGAGCAAAAAAAATCAAATTAGTCTATTGTGAATTACCAAATTTTCACTCGCTTTCCATATAATAGTGGCATCAGTTAATCAGTAAGTCAATGCCTCGCCAAAATCAAACTAAAACCCCATCATTTATTGTTGAGATGCCCCTGGTGGTATCGAACAAAGATGCTGGGGTTTTGTCGTCTAGATTTGAAGCAGGCAGGCAACTTTATAATGCCTGCTTAGGTGAGGCAATGCGCCGACAAAAGTTGGTTAAGCAATCCAAGAAATACCAAGAAGCAAGAGCGATCAAAAAAAGCAAGGCAAGAACAGTAGCTTTTAAAGAAGTAAATCAAGCTTACGGCTATAGCGAATACGACCTGCATTCTTATTGCACTGTTATTCGCAATTCTTGGATTGAAAAACATATTGACTCGAACACCGCTCAAAAATTAGCAACTCGTGCTTTCAATGCTTCCATTAAGGTGGCATTTGGTCAAGCTAAGAAAGTTCGATTTAAAGGCAAAAACCAACTGGATTCCTTAGAAGGCAAGACAAACAAAACTGGGATTAGATGGGTTAACGAGACTTTAGTTTGGGGTAATCTTCAGTTAAAACCATATCTAACAACCTACGACCCAGTGATAACTCATGGATTAAAGAGCCGAGTTAAATATGTCAGATTAGTGCGTCGTCGGATTAATGGTAAAACCTTCTATTACGCTCAATTGGTTTGTGAAGGTAAGCCTTTTCAAAAACCCAAAAACCAAATTGGTCAAGGGACTGTTGGGTTGGATATTGGGCCATCTACCATTGCTATTGTTGGTGATGAATCCGCGAAACTAACATTATTTGCATCCGAATTAAAGTTGGATTCAAGTAAGATTCGTCAACTACAAAGAAAAATGGAGCGGTCTAGAAGGGTGAATAATCCAAAAAACTACAATCCTGACTTTGTTGACAAAAGGGGGCAGAAGAAGAAAGGGACAATTAAGAAAGGTTGTAAGACTTGGAATAATTCCCGTAATTATCAGAAAATTAGGACAGCTAAAGCTAATCTAGAACGAAAATTAGCGGCTCATCGAAAATCGTTACATGGCAAATTAGTTAATGAAATTCTCGCTCTAGGTAATACCGTTAAATTAGAAAAGTTATCCTACAAATCATTTCAAAAGAATTATGGAAAATCTGTAGGGAAACGTGCGCCAGGGGAATTTGTTTCACGTTTAAAGCGTAAGGCTGAAAGTGCTGACGCTCTTGTGATGGAATTCTCCACTAAAACAACTAAATTGTCGCAAACTTGTCATCAATGTGGAAGTGTAAAAAAGAAAAATCTCTCTGACAGAATCCATCAATGTGATTGCGGAATCTATTGTCAAAGAGATTTATATTCGGCGTTTCTTGCCAAATTTGTTGATGAAAAAGAACTACTTCAAGCGAATCAAGCACAAAATGCTTGGTTGGGTGCGGAACCGCTCCTGTATGCGGCTTGGAGACAGGCGACCCAAACTAACTTGCGATTAGAAGGACGAGTTTCTTCTTCCTTTGGGAAATTCCCTGAGTCGGAGCGAGTCGCAGCAAAAGTTCAAAATGTTGATGCTCAGGACTTGGATGTTGTACCAATTCGGGAGAGCCAAGTAGAGGCATCAAAACATTTTGAACCCCCCGCTTTCTAAGCGTGGGGTGGTTTCAGGTAGAACAGGATGTAGGATAGCAGCAGCAGGCGGGTAAGCGGGAAACGCAAGATGCGTAGTAACAGGCGGATTTTGGAATCGGTTTGTGTATCCATTGACGATCTCCAGTTAGGAAAGGATAATTTCATTGCAGGGTGGGTTAGCGTAGCGTAACCCTTGCGGAGGTTGGGTTTCGTGCTTCAACCCAACTTACTAACTTCAATCTATTAAAGAAATCAGAATCGTGATTTCGTTTGGACGGTATCCAGCCACAAGCAAGCCGGATAGGGCGGCACCATCACCGATCGCATATACCCTCAAGTCACTGACCTGCGGATTATCAAAAACGGCTGCCAATGCTTGCTCTGCTTTGGTGCGATCGTCAGTGTCTGCCAGCAGCAAGACGGGGACAAACTGAGCCGCTGCTGGATCGGCGATCGCCCTCAGTTCTGCCACAATATCTGGCGTGACACCGCCAGTCCGGGCATAGACCTGTTTCCAGGTACTCATCCAGGCATCTGCGCCAAACTGCTCCCAGAGCTTACCGACAAAGTGTTGATAATATCGCAACGCAATAGGTTCTAGATCTGTTCCTGGTTCAATGATTTCATCAAACACGGCACTGCCAAATCCCGCCTGACTTGGCTGCCCGTAGAGGTTAACAAGATCCGTGTAGTTAGATGGGAGAGGGGATGGGTTCATAGTTCTCAGAGGGTTTTATGTCCAGTACAGTTCCTGTTGAGTGGCTTAGAGTCTATTTAGCAGCGACTCTTTCTGGTAATTCTGCTCGTTTTTCCTCATTCATACTCAAAAACAGGTTTGACCTCGGCAAGGCAGCGAGAGTCAGGTGGACGGTTGGGATTGGTCAGAAAAGCGAGGGCGATCGCCTGGGCACAGGCGGCACCGGTCGTGTTGGCTTTTGCCACCAGAGAAACGTGACCGACACCCGAAAAGGTATAGACGTAGGAGTTTTTCAGGTTGCTAGCGACGGCTTTGCCATAGACTTCGGGCGTAACCGGGTCAAATTGACCGTTAAACACCAGCGTTGGAATCGCGGTGTTTTTGTAGGCAAAGGGAGGCTCCAATTCGACCTGGAGTACTTCACAGGAGCGATCGACGAGGGCTTTTTCCTGGGAACCAAAAAAAGCAAGTTGGGGATAGGGGGGTGGAAACAACGTGGCCGGATCGACCGTGACAGAAGCAGCCCGAACACAGAGAACTGCGCTATACATACCTTCGGCCTCATCCATTACCAACCCTGCCGAAAGCTTCTCCTCAGCCCAGGCAAAATCATTGCTGTTTGCTGCCCGATAAAGGTTGCGGGGCAGGAAACGACTGTCTTCTGTGCTGTATAAGTAAGGCACAATGGCATAGGCAAGGTCTTTGCCATCCAACAAAACGTCAAAGGTTTTTTGGGTGTTGGGAATGGTGAGTTTGGCAGGAATGGGGTGCTGGTTGAGGCGATCGATCAATGACGAAAAAACCCTTTCCAGGTTGGGGTAGGTCTGGTTGCATTGGGCATCCTGGGCGCAGGCGGCAAACACATTGCGGAGCGCCTGACTGATGGAGTAGGAACTCCCCAAATTAAAGTCAACATCAGGTCTGACTACTCCATCCAGAATCACACTACGGAGTTTTGCCTTGTGCTGGTCGGCTTGCGCCAGCACATACTGCCCCAGCAGCGTCCCATAGGAAGCGCCATAAAAGTTAAACTGCTCGTAACCCAGAACCTCGGCAACAACGTACAAATCAGCAGCATTTTCGATGCTATTGAAGGCACTAAAGTTTACTCCCGTAGCGGCGAGGCGATCGCGACAGGCTGTAATCCAGCCTGGATCAGTAAATTCCAGTTCACCCTTGGCAACCGCAACGTTGTGATCAACCCTCTCTGGACAGGTCAACGCCGGACGGGAAAATTGCGTGCCGCGCTGTTCCACAAACACCATATCCCGTTGCTGCAAAATCGCTGTCCCAACGTTGGTGAAAGGTACGATTTTGCTGGGGAATAATCCAATCGTTGAACCGCCCGGCCCACCCTGTTCCATCATCAGCGGGTCTGGGGCCGGGTTGTCACCAATGCTGCGAGTCCGCACGACAGCCAGTTGAATCGTGCGACCGTTGGGCTGACTGTGGTGCTCAGGCACGGTGACATAGCCACAGTCTGACAAGGCGGCGACCAGTGGCACCAGTCCAAACGTCGAGCAGTTGGCTGGCTCCCAGGCAGGGCCAAACGGACTGCGGTTGCTAGCTGTGGCGGCAACACTGGTGGCGATCGCCGTCACCACAATGGCTGTAAATTGACCCAACCGTGTTAGAGAAAACTTCATCGATCGCTCCTAAAAAATCATCGCTCTTTACCCGATCGCAAATCCAGTTTTCTACGACAAACGCACTCGTAAATTATCAAAGCCCTTATCTGAGCGGGTTTCTGCTCCTTGCTCAATGGCTTGGCGATAAGTTTCCACAAAATGATTGGGCATAATGTCGCCCTGTTGGGAAAGAAACGACCATGACTCTCCCAGATGCACAAAGTCATCCGTGAGTAGTTTACTCAGGGGCAGCATGGGAATCATGTCTGCCAGATTGGTGATGCGATAGTGATTGGGAAGCAACTGGCTGTGGGCTTCCACAAAAGCCTTGTTGCCTAACCGGGGACCTGCGTAGGCATAAACCTGAATACTGGGTCGCAACTCTGGGAAAATCAGAGCTAGATCGATCGCGGCAAAGGTCGTCAAAGCCGCCCCCAAACTGTGTCCAGAAATTATCAGCGGTTTCTTAGGATCTAAGGATTGAACTGCTTTCTTGACGGCTGCGGCTAAATGCGTTTGATAAAAGTTATAAATGCCGGAGTGAACTTTACCAATGACCGTTCCCTTTACTGGATGAACGTAGTTTGTTTGAATCGCCAGGATATTTTCTAACCATTCCAGTTGGCGCTGAGTCCCTCGAAACATCAGGATATTCATCTTGGGAGAAGACAACAAAAACCCGTAGTAAACCGGGATTTGTTGTTTCAAATTTACCACCTGCTTGACTTGATTCTGAATGATATCTTTTGTTTGGTTAACGCGATCGCCCAATTCATTCAGGTTGTCAGGAGTGTTTGCTAAATTTGCAAGCGGCACTTCAAAGGGAATCGCCTCTTCTACCCGTTCGGCTGCTTTAAAGGATGTAAGTTGGCGAAAGGGTTTAAAGCCTGTTGTATAGAGTGGTAAGGTTGAAATCCTACCGTCATAATTCGCGTCATATTTACCCTTGAGATATTGCTGGGTACAGAGCTTGCTGCCAGTAATCAACAGCTTAGACCACTCGCGGTTGTAGGGAACGGTCGGCGATCGCAGTTTAGCACTCTGTTGCACAGCGACCGAATCTTCAATTGCAGTCAGGTCAGCGCCAAAGGCAGATTCAACCAGTTGCGTTGGATCGTACAATTGCCGCAATTTAGTTTGTTCGGCTTGCAACGCTTGCTGCTGCAACTGTTCGCGCCCAAATACTGCTGCGATCGTAGTGCCTAATCCAGACCAGAGTAAAAATCGGCGGTTAAATCTCATCTTGCTTACCAGATTGAGGACGATCTGAGGTGAAAGACAATTTGCTGACATAGAAATGATTGACCGCTTGCCCCACACCCCAAAAATAAGAGAAGGCAAACATTCCCGGTGCTAACGCCCCAATCAGCGGCACAGTGACTCCCACTGCCACTGTCAATAACCAGACCAGGAACCCCATCAAAACTGCGCCAGCGATCCCAAACAGAATGCCAACCCTGGCTAAGAGCCCGCCTCCTTTCTGGAACTGCCAGAGGCGGGCAATCCCAATCACCAGCAAAACGTTGAGCAGCACCAGGACGATCGCTTGCAATAAACCAATGTTGGGAATTGGCAGCAGAGCAACGATCGCCGCACCCAGCGCATAATCCAGAATTAAGTTGCGGGCTTTTAAGTTAACTTTAGCGGGATGATCCATTTGGAGGGAACCACGAAGACACGAAGAACACGAAGAAAGAAGAAGAAAAGGATAACGGGGTTAGCTAACCCGGATTTGGTATTAGGACTGCGGTGAACATACACCCTCTCCACTAAACTGTTTGACTACTGGGCTGGTTCAGCATTTTCGCATCACGCAGACGCAGCAATTCCTCTCGCCAGGATGTCACCAGGGTATCGGTTTCTACATCCTGACCCTGATGCTGCACCCGCCATTTGCGAAATGCCAGTTCATTCTGCGCTCTCACAATGGCGGTAGAAGTGCGGCGATTGTATCCCGGAATGCGGCGAGTCTGGAAGATGCGATCGCTCTTCACGGCTTCATACTCTTCCGGCGTAATCACGGGGTTTTGTTCATCAGCAAGCTGTTCTCGAATCACGTTTCGCTCCCAAATGCCGCTCTGCCAGAGCATCACGCCCACAATCAAGAAAAACGGGAAATAAGTCACCAGTTTTATAACGCTATGCTGTACCCACTGATTGAGGAAAGGTGCCACCAAAGCCGGGGTGACAGTCGCGGGCGTATCAGCCACAGGTTTGCCCGTCTGAAAATAGATGACTAGTGCGATCGTCAACCCGATCATATTGTTGAGGAAATGAGCCGAAAACCCCAGCAGCCAGCCTCCCACCGGAGCGGCATAGCGCAACCAGCGACGGGTAGTTTGACGGGCTAACCCCAGCCCCATACCAAACAATCCTGTAAATAGGGGATGACCCGCAAACCCAAATATCGCAAGGCGATCGGCAATTTGATAATACAGAGGTATGTCTCCTGTGCTGATAAATTCTTTGGTGATGTAAAACGGAGTTTCCTGCAAATTAAAGCCAATGCCGACCAATGCTCCATAAATGAAGCCGTCGCGCACATTATCAAACTCACTTCGGAATAGCCAGAACAAAAGCAAAACTCCCAGCCCTTTGGCTGTTTCCTCCACCAGTGGCCCTGCAATTGGAGCCGTCAGCAGCATCACGGCATCTTCGCCCAAAACGCCTTTGATATCAGGGTGAAGCGCCACAAAATCACCTATACTCTTGAAGAAAACGTTGTTAGTGGGAAAGGCAATTCCAGAGGAAATCAGCGCCCCCCACAGTAAGGCAATCAGATAAAGCCAGCGAGATTCTGGTTCACGTCGATCGAGAAACCACAGAATGGCAAGGGGGAACAGCGTCACCAGGAACGTCCCAAGCAAGCCAATAATGTAAACCTGAACAGCCGCTGGGGAGAGGGTCGAAAAGTAGACACGGAATAACGAAAACGTACTGGCTAGTAACAGCACAACCAGAACAATGATGGCAAAGATCGCATTTTTAGGACGGCTCAAGGGCGAACCGTAGAGAATGTGGGTAATTTTAGTAGATGTTATTTTATTCATGGAATAATTTAATCAGTAGACCAAGAAGTTTTTTTGGACAAAAACTTCTTTTACCTGGATAAGTGATTAATAAAGTTGCCAAATAAGGGGATTTTTAAGCTCACTCAATAGACTAATTCAAGAATTAGTTAACTATAATTAAGTAATCCCCCAAAGCTGTTAACTCAAAACAGTCAAAATTGGTTTACAATTAATCCAATTTTTCTTTGACTTTATCGATCGCATCACTAGCCGCATTCTTAATCCCATCCAGCAAATTTTGGGCTTTATCTTTAACATCTGCTGCTGCATTCATTGCTGACGCTTGCGCTTGTTTTACTTCTCCTTCCGCTTTCATTTTTTGATCCCCAGTCAACTCACCCGCAGCTGCTTGTAATTTGCCTTCGGCATCTTTAGCAGCCGCTTTGATTTTGTCTTCAATGCTCATAATTTTTCTCCAAGATATAATTGATTATCAAGCTATATGAACCAGGAAAAAATGTCAAGTAGTACGTGGTTGCGCTGTCTTCGCTAAAGCGCAACCACGTACCAAACTAAGGCAAAGAAACAAAATCAGCCTGAGTAATTAAATTAGCAGCAATTCCATTCAAAGTTGCCAACAATTCATTACTACCAAGCTGAGTAATAATCGTATTATTTCCACTTTGGGTAAACGCTAGTTGTGGGAAAGTTAAACCACCAGATAAAGCTAAGAAATCTACCCCATCTTGGAAATCAACAATTACATCACTACCTTTGCCAGAAGCTAACACAAATCGATCGCTACCATTACCACCAGAAATCGAATCATTACCTAGATCGCCACTGAGGAAATCATTATCATCTCCACCAATTAAAGTATCATCACCTTTACCCCCATAAATCGAATCATTACCAGCATCACCACTCAGCCAATCTGTCCCTAAATTCCCAGAAATTAAATCATCACCTTCACCACCACAAATTTCATCAACATCAGGATCGGAAAGGTCATTTCCATTCCCACCAATTAGGGTATCATTCCCTTCGCCACCGCAAAGAAAATCATTACCTTTATTGCCAAAAACTAAATCGTTCCCGGTATTTCCAAACAAAAGATCAATATCTAGACCACCAAAAATCGAATCATTCCCATCTTCACCAAAAATCAAATCGAAACCTGTATTACCAAAGAGCAAATCATTACCTTCACCGCCAAAGATAATATCATCATCGGTACTTCCTGATAAATTATCAGCACCATTGCCAAATACAGTATCGTCGCCTTTATCACCAGCTAAAATGTCATCGCCTTTATCGCCGTAGACCATATCATTACCTTGACCGCCACGCACGAAATCAGTATCTTGACCACCGCGTACCGTATCATTACCTTCATTACCATTAACGTAATCTTGATCTTGGTTGCCATTGAGAAAATCGTCGCCTTCACCACCAGCAACCCAATCTTCTTCGGTACTACCGTAAACTTCATCATTTCCGGTTCCACCAACTAAATTATCATTACCTCCTTCACCAAGGAGAAAATCATTGGCAGCAAAACCAAAAATCTCATCATTTCTAAAGTTGCCCACCAGAAAATTAGAGTTATCATCACCATCTAGGAGATCGTCAAATGGATTTAAATTGATAGATACACCAGGCAAATTATTCAGATCGGGAACCGTAATATAATCACAGAAACAATCTTCTAGATCGGCGATCGCAACACTAGCATTAACAGCACTACCAAGGTTATAACCATTACCATTATTTAAAACCAGTTGAACAGTTTCATTGGGATCAAATACAGAGTCAGTAAGTGGGGCGACATTTAAAATAGCAGTAGTTTGTCCTGCCGCAATCGTAAAACTATTAGCAGTTAAGTTGGTAATATTATTACCTGTGGTTAAGTTGTAATCAACGTTCTGGGTAGCAGTTCCCGTCACACCATAGTTGATAGTTAGACCACCTACCGGGGCGGGGTTATCTAAGGTAATAATAAAAGTGCCATTCACCAAACCTCTTTCGGAAGCATATCCTTGAGAGGTAACGTTAACAGTCGGTGTATTATCGTTAATGATGATACTAGCTTGAGCATTAGTGCCAAGGGAATAGTTATCCTGAGTGCTCTTTTCTAAAGTCAGTTGAACAGTTTCATTAGGGTCAAATACTGCATCGTCAACCGGACTGACACTGATAGTAGCAGTGGTTTGTCCAGCGGCAATAGTAAAAGTTTTCGCCGCAATATTGGCAATGTTAGGGCCTGGTGTGAGAGTGAAATCAGTGGTTTCGGTAGCAGTTCCTCCCACTTTATAAGTAATAGTTAGACCACCAGCGGGGGCGGGGTTGTCCACAGTAATGATAAAAGTGCCGTTGAGAGTGCCGCTTTCGTTGGCATTTGTACCTGGGGCAATACTGACAGTGCGGACATCATCGGCAATGGTGAGAGTGGCATTATTCACAGCACCGACATTGTAATTAGTACCAGTATTTAAAGTCAGTTGGACGGTTTCATTCGGGTCCTGCACCGCATCGTCAACAGGAGTAACGTTTAAGGTAGCGGTGGTTTGTCCGGCAGCAATGGTAAAACTGTTAGTGGTAACAGCGGTGATGTTGTTGCCTGTGGCGAGGGTGTAGTCAGTGGTACGAGTAGCAGTTCCGGCGAGACTATAGTTGATAGTTAAACCACCAGCGGGGGCAGGGTTGTCTAAGGTAATTTGAAAAGTACCGTCGATCGTACCTCTTTCACTAGGATTTGTCCCAGGCGCAATAGTGATAGTAGGGAGAGTAGGAAGAGTTGGGTTAGTAGAGGAAGTAACATCATTATCAGCAATGGTCAGAGAAGCGTTACTTTTAGTAGCACTAACCGTATAGCCAGTTCCATTGCTTAAGGTAAGTTGGATGGTTTCATTGGGGTCAACTATGTTGTCATCAAAGGGGTTGATATCTATGGTGGCGCTGGTTTGTCCGGCAGCAATGGTAAAACTACTTGATGTAACAGCAGTAATGTTGTTGCCTGTGGCTAAAGTGTAGTCAGCGGGGGTGGTAGCAGTTCCAGCTACAGCATAGTTGATAGTCAGACCGCCTGAAGGGGCGGGGTTGTCTAGGGTAAGGAGAAAGGTGCCTTTGCTGCTGTTTGTTTCACTGGGGTTGATGCCAGGAAGAATCGAGATGGTGGGAGTAACGGTAGGGGGAACATCATCATCGATAATAGGGACGATCGCTCCACTTTTTGAGGTATCCAACTTATAGTTACTACCACTGGTTAACGTGAGTTGGACAGCTTCAGTTGGCTCAACTAAAGTATCGTCAACCGGGACAACATTTAAAGTGGCAGTTTTTTGTCCGGCAGCAATGGTAAAACTGGTGGGTGTAACCGCAGTAATGTTCGTGCCTGTAGCTAAGGTGTAATCAGTGGTATTGGTAGCAGTTCCGCCAAGGTTATAGTTGACAACTAGACCGCCTTGAGGTGCTGGTTCGTCTAAGGTAATCGTAAAGGTACCGTTGACATGACCCTGTTCTTTAGAAATTGTAGTTTGACCAAGGGTAACAGTAGGTAACAGACTAAGTTTGGCTACGAAGATGTCATTGGTTCCTTGAGAAGTTAGAAGTTTAGTTCCGAAACTGGCGCTGCCATTGAAACCGCCTGTGATGTAAGCATTGCCGCTATTGTCGGTGGTGATACTTCTGCTTTGATCGTTACCACTACCCCCCATACCGATCGCCGAAACCACATTGCCACTGCTGTCTAGTTTAGCTACGAAGATGTCACTGGCTCCTTGGGAAGTCAGGGTAACACTCCCAAAGGTGGCGCTGCCAGCGAAAAAACCTGTGGTGTAGACATTACCACTACTGTCGGTGGCGATGCTGTCACCTACGTCACTACCGATAGAACCAAAACTTTTTGCCCAAGCAACATTGCCACTGCTGTCCAGTTTAGCTACGAAGATGTCATTGTCACCTTGGGAAGTCAGGGTAACACTCCCAAAGGTGGCGTTGCCAGCGAAATTACCTGTGGTGTAGAGGTTGCCACTACTGTCAGTAGCGATGCTATAGCTAGTATCGTTAGTGATAGAACCAAAATTTTTCGCCCAAGCGACATTACCATTGCTGTCTTGTTTGGTTACGAAGATGTCAGTGCCACCTTGGGAAGTCAGGGTAACACTCCCAAAGGTGGCGTTGCCAGTGAAAGAACCTGTGGTGTAGATGTTGCCACTACTGTCGGTGGCGATGCTATAGCCTCGATCCGTAGCGGTAGAACCAAAATTTTTCGCCCAAGCGACACTACCATTGCTGTCCAGTTTAGTTACTAAGATGTCACCGCCACCAACGGTAGTTAGTTTCGTACTCCCAGGAGTATCGTTGCCACTCAAAGTACCTCCTGTGACGTAAGCGCTGCCACTCAAAATACCTGTGACGTAGAGGTTGCCACTACTGTCGGTGGTGATGTTGAAGCCTTGATCGGTAGCATTACTCCCGTAATTTTTCGCCCAAGTAAAATTGCCACTGCTGTCTTGTTTGGTTACGAAGATGTCAGTGCCACCTTGGGAAGTCAGGGTAACACTCCCAAAGGTGGCGCTGCCAGAGAAATTGCCTGTGGTGTAGATGTTACCGCTACTGTCAGTGACTATAGCCTGGGCAATATTGGTAGTTCCAGAGGAGACACTTTTTGCCCAAATTACATTGCCACTACTGTCTTGTTTGGTGATGTATGAATCAAGGTTTCCCTGGGAAGTCAGGGTCGTAGTCCCGAAGGTGACGCTGCCAGAGAAACTGCCTGTGGTGTAGAGGTTGCCGCTACTGTCGGTGGCGATGTCGTTGCCTGTATCGGGCCCAGTACTACCGAAACCTTTTGCCCAAATAACTTCAGTCATTGTGAACTCCTTTGAATAATGAAGAATTGCAGAAATAATTTACTTTACTGTGAAAAAAAAGAATTGTTATCACGATGAGTAAGGTGCGTCAGAAGTTCAAATCCTGATTCTCCCAAGCAAATGTAGTGTCTGACTCACCCTACGGATTCTATAAACGACCTTCATCTACATCGGTGAATGTGTAGTTGTAGAATTCGTCTCCGGTGGCGACGTTGATGATGGTGATTCTGGCGGCTTTGCGATCGTAAATCACTCGCACTCGTCCATCCGATCCAATAAAGGTGCTGCCAGATGTCCGTCTAAGTACTCCTGAATATTTGAATTCTCCTTCGGTGATCCGAACAGTGATTTGGTTAGGAGTTTTTCTGGTGATGACGGTGACTGGTGTGGGGGAAGAGTTGCTGGATGTAGATTGATTGGACTGATTATCATTGCCAGAAGCGGTATCCCAGTAAACGTAGATTGATTGATTGGCAAGGCGAAAAATCTGTCCTTTGTCGCCTAATCCTCCTGATTCCCGAAAGGCGCGTTGACCATTTTGGTCTCGATAGTTACTGGGTTGATTGCCTACTGGAGTTAGTTCGTAGCGTCTGCCATTTTGCAGTTGAATGCTGACAAAACCTTGTCTTTGGGAAAAGGTACAGGGGCCTGTAGAAGTGGCCCGATCTTCGCCTTTGGGGTAAACATCGCAACGGGCGGTTACGGTGTCGGCTTTGGCAGCAAGGGTGATGCCCAGGGATGTGATGGAGAGAATAGATGCTAGGACAATGGTTTTGATTTTCATGGTTATTTTTTACGGGTGTGTTTTCAAATTTGGAGATCCCCCTAAATCCCCCTTAATAAGGGGGACTTGGAATTTGGTTGCCCCCTTGTTAAGGGGGACTGGGAATCTGATCCCCCTAAATCCCCCTTAATAAGGGGGACTGGGAATCCGATCGCCCTAAATCCCCCTTAATAAGGGGGACTTGGAATTCGATCCCCCTAAATCCCCCTTAATAAGGGGGACTGGGAATTCGATCCCCCTAAATCCCCCTTAATAAGGGGGACTGGGAATTCGATCGCCCTAAATCCCCCTTAATAAGGGGGACTTGGAATCCGGTTCCCCCCTTGATAAGGGGGACTTGGAATTTGGTTGCCCCCTTGATAAGGGGGACTGGGAATCCGGTTCCCCCCTTATTAAGGGGGGTTAGGGGGGATCGAAGCGGGGGGTTAGAAGGGATTAATGCTATGCCTTATCTATTAACCTTGAAGGTTCTGGGGGTTAGCGATCGCAATCTGCCTTGGGAGCATAAACAATAGCTGCATACCGTCCATCGGTGGTTCTAATGGCGACACAGTTTCCGGTGCGGGTTTCTCTCCAGTTGCTATAGGCGCTGTCTGCTTGTTGAGTTGCTTTCACCCAAACGTAACCGCGATCGCGCAAAGTATTTTCAGCTTGTCCGGCTCTTGCGCCTACCAAATCTTCTAAGTTTGATACAGATTCACCCACGCGAACTTGGGCGGTGTTTGAAGTATTTCGGAAATTTGAGGTATCTCTGGAATTTGAGTTATTTCTGGAAGAGGAACGATTATGATTACTGCTGCTAATCAGTCCGACGATTAATGCCCCAACCGCTGCACCTGCAACCACTTCACCTACTGATGAGCCATGATTACTATCGTGGGAAACGTTGGGAGAATGTTGACTGTCTAGCTTGACAGATAAACGGTGTCTGGCTCCATCTTCCTCCCAGCTAAATACTCCTCTGTCAGGTTCATCTCTAAAGCGGACGTTGTGGACTTCATCGTGGGTTTCTACTTGCAGCGATTCTCTATCTGGGCCAAAAAACCGATACTGAGATCCGTCGTCTAGTTCAACTACGAAGATGATTGTGCTGCCTTGTTGTTTTTGTTTGATGACACAATACCCGTCAAATCTAGGATATTGAGAACTTTCTTCGGTTAGTTTGCAACGTCCCTGTGCTCTGGCAAGGGTTTCGGCTGAAGCTGTGGGAACGAAGGGTAAAAGCCAAGTGGCAATGGTTAATCCTACAGTTCCTAATGCGGTCAATTTTTGGTTCAAGTTAATTTTCATTGGTTACTCCTCACGAAAAAAAAGTGATACTAACTCAAGTTGCTAGTTACGTTTAGTAGGGTGCGTCAGATGGCAAAATTTTGGATTCGATCGCTAAATTTCGGCTTCTGACGCACCCTACAACTAGGCAATGCTGCGCGATCGTAAATGGCTCGAACTAATGGTTTTTTCATGAAATAACCGCAGTCTTGATGCGCTCTCGCAACCGCGCCAACTCCTCGCGCCAGGAGGCGACTAGAGGATCGGTTTCTACATCTTTTCCGTCATGATTAACGCGCCATTTACGAATTGCTAGTTCGTTCTGTGCCCGGACGATCGCATTTGATGTGCGTCGATTCAACCCTGGAATGCGACGAGTGGCAAATTGCCGATCGCCCTTCACCCCCTCATATTCCTCTTTTGTAATCACTGGTTCTTGTTCATCTGCTAGCCCATCCCGAATCACCTGCAACTCCCAATTACCGCTCTGCCAGAGCATTACTCCCACTATCAGAAAAAATGGGAAAAAGCCGATCGCTCTGATGGCACTATGCTGAAACCACTGGTTGAGAAAAGGTTCAACAACCGCAGAAACGGCTGGTTTGGCAGATTCTTGTGTGGCGATCGATTTACCTGTCACCAGATAGGCTACTGAGAAAAGAATTAGACCGATCGCATTATTGAGGAAGTGTCCTACAAAACCCAATAACCAGGCAGTTACGGGTGCCGCATACCGCAGCAATTGACGAGTTGTTTGGCGAGCTAAACCAAGCCCCATGCCAAATAGACCTGAATACAGTGCGTGTCCGGCTAAACCAAAGAGGGCAAAGCGATCGGCCATTTGAAAATACAGCGGCACATCCCCTGTAGCGATAAATCCTTTCGCCACATAAAACGGCGCTTCCAGCAGATTGAAGCCAATCCCTACTAGCGCACCGTAAATAAACCCATCCCGCACTCCATCAAATTCGGATTTGAGAAGCCAGAATAAAAGCAAAATCCCTAATCCTTTGGTGGTTTCTTCGACAATTGGACCTGCTAAAGGTGCGCCAATAATTGTTTTGGCATCAGAACCATAAATAGTCTGAAGGATGGGGGTTGTTTTTACCAGATTGGCAATATTTTCAAATATCCAGGTGTTAATTGGGTAGGCCAACGCAGTTGCGATTAAGGCACCCCAAAGAATGGCAATCAGGTAAAGCCATTTTGATTCTGGTTCGCGCCGATCTAAAAACCACAAAATTGCCAAAGGAATAATTGATATTAGTAGTGTTCCTGCCAGACTAAGGAAAAAGATTTGAAAACCCGCAGGAGTCATCCCGCCGAAAAAGTTGCGAATCAGGACTCGCGCACTGATAATCACCAGCACTGCCAGAAAGAGAACGATCGGTATCGCCGTGCGGGGGTGACTTAACGGTGAATCATAGAGGATTCGGGCTCGGTTGGTTAATGGCATAAGCACCTCGATCGCTGTTCAAAGTTATTCATCGCTTTTGGATAACGCTTGAACGGTATCGGTTTGGGCGGGAAGGATTGGGCTTAGAGAGGCGATCGCTAAACCAATACTGGCAGATGCTATTAGTTTGTTTTTCAAGTTGGCTTTCACAAGTTACTCCATAAACATGAAATACGCTATTTGTACACTGACTTAGGAGTGAATTATTTTTTATTTCATCGCTTTAAGAATATAGCAAGAAGTGTGAATAAAGATAGAAATATTTCTAAAAATCTAGGTGAGAAATCTGGCTTGGAATTGATATTTTCTTTCACTTAAGTCAGATAATAAATTAATTTTTTATAAGTAGAATTTTTGATTGTTATTTAAGCTGGAAAGGTCAAATAAGCTAAGCGATCTGGATAATTTAACCCAGATAAGTCATTTTAGGTATCTGCCAACTTTTTTAAGTTGAGAACACAAATGTTAATCTAGAATTTTATTTATTTTCTGCTAAAATAGCCATCATTTAAGCCAGTTAAGGTTTTGGTTAACTGATTTAATTTTTTAGGGTAGCCAGAAAATATTACGACCATGAATCAAGTAAATAAATCTCAAATGAAGCGGAAACGGGGAGTTGGACTCAGTAATAGTGGTTTGCGTCGTCTGAATCAAGCAATTCGTGTTGTTGAATGTGAAGATAATCAAGGGAAACAGTTTACAGCGGAAGAGTTGAGCGATCGCACAGGTATTTCAACCAGTACACTAAGTCGATTATGGACAGGAAAAACGGGGGTCGATCGTCGTACTTTACACCTGTTATTTAGCGCATTTAATTTAGATTTGTGGGAAAGCGATCTTCAACAGGTGGGTGAAGAGGCGGAAGATGGTAAGTTGATAACAGAAAGGGAGTCATTTCCTACGACTACACAAATACGTTATCCTAGTGGGCCTGTGCCAATTGATTCTAACCTTTATGTGAGTCGTTCTGGGGTGGACGATCGGACTTTTCAAGAAATCCAACAACCAGGTTGTGTGATTCGGATTAAAGCGCCTAGCGGATTTGGGAAAAGTTCTTTGGTATTGCGAATTCTCAATTATGGTAATCAGTTGGGATATGCGACGGTGGCGATCGATCTGCAACAAGCAGATAGCGAAACTTTAGCAAATACTCACACTTTTTTGCAATGGTTTTGTAAGGTAATTTCTCTCAAGTTAAAATTAGATTCCAACATTAATCAATATTGGGATGATCTACTGGGAAGTAAATTGAGTACGACTTTGTATATGCGGGAGTCGATTCTGGCGCAACTTGACGCTCCTTTGGTATTAGTAATTAACGAAGTTGAACGGATTTTTGAGTGTTATGATACAGCAAAAAATCTGTTACCGTTGTTGCGATCGTGGCACGAAGAAGCACAGCAAGATCCAGTTTGGAAAAAACTCCGGTTGGTAGTTGCTTATTCCACAGATGCTTATTTACCTTTGGATATTAATCAATCACCTTTTAATATTGGGTTGCCTGTACCGTTACCGGAGTTTAATATAGAACAGGTCGAGAGTTTGGCTAGTGTTTATGGTGCGATCGATAATGATGTAGATAACTGCAAAAGCGTCCTTTCCTTGACTGGTGGTAATCCTTCTCTAGTGGCAATTGCCCTCTATCATTTACAACAGGGGATGACATTAAATGAACTATTAGAATCTGCTTGTAGCCTGAAAGGAATTTATCACAATCCTTTACAAAGGATGCTGGCACAAATTAACCAAAATTCTCAATGGATTGATTGTTTAAAACTTTTGGCGAATGGAGAAACTGCAATTGCTATTGACTCGATTCTCGCTTATAAATTAGAAGGAATGGGATTGATTAAGCCTAATCCAAATGGATGGGAGTTGAGTTGCGAACTTTATCGATCGTTTTTTCAAGCTTATTTGTTTAATTAGAGTTGTTATGAATTATGAACAAATTGCTGATTTAGAGCGTTTTCTGAAAACTTTTGAGCAAAAGTATCAAATGCTGTCTGAGAGTTTTTACCAGCGATTCCAAGCAGGTGAACTGGGAGATTCAATAGATTTTTTTGAGTGGAGTATCTATTACGAAATGCGAAATACGGCTACCTTGTCTGGGATTGGTTTGTTATCCTGAATTTGGGTTGATAAGGAACCGCAGAGGCACAGAGGACGCAGAGAGAGGAGGGAGAAGGTATTAGGGGATTTTGTGTTAGTCTAAATCGGCTTCGAGAATTCCGAGAATAATTGCGATTAATATTTCTAAGTCATCTGGAACTCGGTAAAGTGTAATGTCTTGAATAATGTGCTTGTTGTCTTGATTCAGGTAGCCAAAAACCCAAGCGTTACCGATCGTAACTGCACCATAAACATAGTTTTTTTCTTCGGCTTGAGCGATCGCAATTAATTCAACAGCTAATTGAGTAAATCCCTTCGACAAATCATCTTTTTTCGCTTCAATTACTACCAATTCTTGATTCAATTTTAGTAAATAATCTAATTCTCCTTTCATCCAGTTATTAACTTTGAGAGAATATTCAATTCTTAGCTGGCATTGAGAAAAGCGGGCAACTTCTATTAATAAGGGAGCAACTAACAATTCTCGTTTTGCTGTTTCGCTGGAGAGGACTACTAAAGGCAAAATTTCTTCAATTTGTTGTTTGATTGCAGGAAGACGATCGCTTTTTCGAGAAGATTGCGGTAGTTTCAAGCGTTGGTTAACATAACTGTAGCCAAATTCGGCTAAGATGCGATCGGTATCGTAAGGCAATTCATAATAGGAACGAAAAGTATAAGATTGTTCTGGATCGAGAATTTTGGGCTGAGTCATATATTTGAAAAAATATTAAATGTGATTGAGATGAACAGCAAAGTTCTGATTTTACTTTATTCTAGATGTATCTTTGCTGGCGCGATCGATCATCAATGAATTCTTTTCGATACAAAGTTGGCGGATGTCTTCAGGCGGATGCACCTAATTATGTGGTGCGACAAGCTGATAAGGAACTTTATCAGACTCTTCAAGCTGGGGAGTTTTG
Organism: Floridaenema fluviatile BLCC-F154; assembly: GCF_041929135.1. Taxonomy (NCBI): domain Bacteria; kingdom Bacillati; phylum Cyanobacteriota; class Cyanophyceae; order Aerosakkonematales; family Aerosakkonemataceae; genus Floridanema; species Floridanema fluviatile. Next base: position 207,332 of record NZ_JBHFNS010000018.1, read on the forward strand.
CTATGTTTTCAATGCGCGACAGATGGGAAAATCATCGTTGTTGGTGCGGGTGAAAGAACAACTTCAGCAAGAAGGGGCTCATTGTGCTTATATTGATATGACTCGCTTGGGGAGCGATCGCATCACCCCCGAACAATGGTATCGTGGCATCATCGTGAGTTTGTGGCAAAGTTTTGGATTATTGGCAAAGGTAAATTATCGGGAGTTCTTCAAAACATATCAAGATTTATCTTTAATTCAATGTCTGACAGTGTTTGTAGAAGAGATTTTATTTGGAGAATTTCCCACAAATCCAATTTATATTTTTATTGATGAAATTGATAGTTTGTTGAGTCTAGAATTCTCAACGGATGATTTTTTTGCTTGGATTCGTTCTTGTTATAATCAGCGATCGCACGACTCCCGCTATCAACGCTTCAACATAGCATTATTCGGCGTAACAACTCCCTCAGATTTAATTGCAGATAAACAACGCACACCTTTTAATATTGGACAGGCGATTCAATTAGATGGCTTCACTGCAACGGAAGCAACGCCTTTAGCAGAAGGACTTAAACCTGTGGTGGAAGAACCTTTCACCACCCTAAAAGCAATTTTACACTGGACGGGCGGACAACCTTTTCTCACCCAAAAACTTTGTCAATTGGTGATTTATGTAATTGCTAGTAAGGGCGGATTTAGCAATGATTCTAGTTTCGCAAAACCCGCCCCTACTTTATTGCAAATTCCGCCAGGGATGGAGTCATACTGGGTGGAAGAGTTGGTGAAAACTCATGTTTTAGAGAATTGGGAAACGCATGATGAACCTGTGCATTTGCGGACGATTCGCGATCGCTTATTCTGGAATCAAAATCGCACGGGAAGATTGCTGGGAATCTATCAACAACTTTTGCAAGGGGAAATTGTTCTTGTTGATGATAGTCGGGAACAGATGGAATTGTTATTGTCAGGATTGGTGGTGCGTCAGGGCGATCGATTGGCGATCAAAAATCCGATTTATCAACAAGTTTTTGATTTAAATTGGGTAAAACAGCAATTAAGCTATCTTCGTCCTTATGCGGATGCGATCGATAAATGGGTAACTTCCGGGCGCAGCGATGTTTCCCAACTGTTGCGGGGAGAATTTCTCCTCGACGCGCAACGCTGGGCACAGGAAAAAAGTTTGAGCGATTTGGATTATCAATTTCTCGCTGCGAGTCAGGAACTAGAACGACTCTCGATCGAACAACAATTAATCGCCCAACAGGAAAGCGAAAGGTTCTTTCGACAACTTGCGGAAGCGGTGCCCCAAATGGTTTGGATTGTTGAGCCGGATGGTAGACTTTCTTATATTAATCAACCAGGTGAGGTATTTTTGGGGCGTTCCCTGGATGGGATTACTGATTGGAAACGCTTAGATATTGTGCATCCTGAAGATCGATCGCCCAGTCTCACCGCTTGGAAACACTCCCTAGAAACCGGAGAACCTTATGAAGTAGAATTGCGAATGCAAGATGGAGAAGGGAAACACCGCTGGTTTTTAAATCGGGCAATTCCCATTCGAGATAGCAGCAATGAAATTATCAAATGGTTTGGTGTTAGCACCGATCTAGATAACCTGAAAAAAGCCGAAGAAGTCAAACGATTGCAAGAAGTAGAAAAACGACTAGTGCAAGAACAACGGGCGAGTCGTTTGCAAAGATGGCTTTTAGGAACTGTGAGTTTGGCGTTTGTAATTGCCAGTGGGTTGGGATTTTACGCTTTTACTCAACAACAAAAAGCTAACTGGCGTGAGGTAGAAGCGATCGCTAACGCCTCCGAAGCTGAATTTGCTTCTGGAAATCGCTTAGATGCTTTAGTCACGGCGATGAAAGCTGAGACTCGCCTGAAAACCTTACTGGGAGTTCCTTCTGAGTTAGTTAGATCTGTCAATCAAAACTTGCGTCGTGCTGCGTTTCAGGTAGTTGAACGCAATCGGTTAAATGGACAAAAAGGGAGAGTGTACGGAATCGCCATTAGTCCAGATGGGCAAACAATCGCTTCCACTTATCAACAATCTACAATTATACTTTGGAAAAACGATGGTACTTTGGGGAAAACTCTCAAAGGTCATCAAGGTGCGGTGATGGATGTGGTGTTTAGCCCCGATGGAAAAACCTTGATTTCTGCTGGGGATGATGGCACAGTTCGGTTATGGAATCGGGATGGTAAGCTGTTAAAAACTCTGAAAGCTCATCAGGGAGTAGTGCGATCGATCGCCGTCAGTCCATCTGGACAATTGATTGCTTCAGCGGGAGAAGACAACCTAGTAAAACTCTGGCGCAGTGATGGAACTTTGGTTAGATCCTTAAATGAACATCGTGATTTCGTTTGGGATGTGGCGTTTAGTCCTGATGGTAAAGCGATCGCTTCTGCCAGTTGGGATAATACAATAATCCTGTGGAATCTCGATGGCACCAAAATTCGGACGCTAAAAAACCCCATTCCCTCAGAAAAAGGACAAAATCGCTTAATCAGTGTAGCCTTTAACCCCGATGGTCAAACCTTAGCGGCAGGAGATTGGTATGGCAATATTGTGTGGTGGAATATGCAGGGAACTCTTCTGCACAAAGCATCAGAACACCATAGCGCCATCGTCAGTTTAGCATTCAGTCCAGATGGGCAAACCTTGGCTTCTGGTAGTTGGGATGACGCAATCAAAATCTGGAATCCATCTGCTGCGGTGACTAAAACTTTGTCAGGTCATCCTAGTGGGACTTGGGAAGTGGTATTTAGCCCCGATGGAAAAAGCCTAATTTCTGGTGGAGAAGATAAGCTAGTTCGCAACTGGCAACTTTCGTCAGATTTCTTGACGGTGTTGCGGGGACATCGCGCTTCGGTGTGGAATGTGGCTTTTGCGCCTGATGGCAAATCTGTGATTTCCTCAAGTGCTGATGGTACGATTAAGCGTTGGAGTCGTCAGGGAAAACTTCAGCAAACTCTAAATTCGGGTGATGATGAGGTGTGGGCGGTGGATGTTAGTGCTGATGGTCAAGCTTTGGCATCTGTTAGCAATGATGGGTTTCTCCGTTTATGGACTGCTGATGGTAAGTTAGTGCGAACTATCAAGGCGCATAATGATAAAGCGTTTGATGTGGCGTTTAGTCCTGATGGAACTGTTCTAGCTTCTGTAAGTTGGGAGGGAACAGCAAAACTTTGGCATCGAGATGGCACTTTACGCCAATCTCTGACTCAGCAAAAAAGTCATTGGAATGCGGTTGCTTTTAGCTTGGATCAAAAATGGTTAGCGATTGCTGGTGGAGAAGGAAAAGTTGAACTTTGGCAACGGGACCGAACAGGAAAGTTTCAACTTCAACTTAATTTGAAAGCTCATGAATATAATGTCTGGGATGTTGCTTTTAGTCCAGATAGTCAGATTTTCGCTACTGCGAGTGAGGATGGAACGATTAAACTTTGGTCGTTGGAGGGGAAACTGATTCGGACTTTGCGGGGACATCGCGATCGCGTCAACTCTATCACCTTCATTCCCAAAAACTCTGGACTCCCAAAAACCTGGGGTGTTGTCCTAGCTTCTGCCAGTTGGGACAAAACCATTAAACTCTGGAAACTAGACGGAACAACACTTGCAACCCTAGAAGGACATGAGGAAAGGGCGCTGGATGTAGCTTTTTATCCGGCGACTGAGAACAGAGGGGCAATGTTAGCTTCGACGGGGTTGGATGATGTGGTGATTGTTTGGGAGATCGATCGAGTATTGGACATTAACCAAATATTAAATTTTGGCAAAAGTTGGACAAGAGATTATCAGCAAACGAGTAGGGAGTAGGGGCAGAGGGGCAGAGGGGCAGAGGGGCAGAGGGGCAGAGGGGCAGAGGGGCAGAGGGGCAGAGGGGCAGAGGGCAGGGGAGAATTTAAAACTTAAAACTCCCCAAACTCTTCCTAACTCAAAACTCAAAACTCAAAACTTTCCTAGTCCCCAGTCCCCAGTCCCCAGTCCCCAGTCCCCAGTCCCCAGTCCCCAGTCCCCAGTCCCCAGTCCCCAGTCCCCAGTCCCCAGTCCCCAGTCCCTTATCCCTTAGTTGCTGCTTTTGGATAAGCGATTCTTTTATGATGAAACTGTTGCCAAACTTGGACAAAGATTTCGGCAATTTGAGACATTTCTCGGCGGGTTAAACCGGAATCTACTAATTGATTATCTTGCCAACGTGCCTTGAGAATTTTGTTAACCATTGCCAAAGCCTCCTCGTAAGTGGCATCTTTCAAACTTCTTAAAGCTGCTTCGCAAGAGTCTGCTAACATGACAATTCCAGTTTCTCTTGATTGAGGAATTGGCCCTGCATAACGGAAGAAAGATTCATCTACAGGTGTTTTTGCTTCTTGCTGTGCCTGATGATAAAAATAAGCAATTTGCATGGTGCCTTGATGTTCAGGAATGAATGATTGAATTGCTTTTGGTAAGCGATAGCGACGTGCCATAACTACCCCTTCCGTGACGTGCTTTTTAATAATTGCGGCACTAAAGTAAGGGTCATTAATTTGGTCGTGTTTATTTGGCCCTCCCATTTGATTTTCAATAAATCCTTGGGGGTCATGCAATTTACCAATGTCGTGATAAAGGGTTCCGGTGCGAACTAATTCCACATTGCAATCCAATGCTTTAGCAGCAGCTTCAGCTAAAGTTGCCACAAATAAAGTATGTTGAAAAGTTCCGGGTGCTTCTTCCGCCAAACGTTTTAAAAGTGGACGGTTGGGGTTAGCTAATTCTGCCAAACGGATGGGAGTTAGCAAATCAAATAGTTGTTCTAAGTAGGGGCTAATTCCCAATGCGACGACACTCCAAGCTACGCCTGTGAGACTGTAGATAGCTGCTTCTTGGAGTACAGCTAACCAGATGGAACCAGCGGCGGCGCTGAGGATTAAATTCAGGGTGAGGTAAACGGCTCCTTCGGTTAAACCGACACCGATTCCTAGTAAGGCGAGTTCTTCGCGCGATCGCAATCTCCCCGCCATTATACTCCCGACGATCGCCCCAGCCGCATTAGCCAACAGGTGATCCCAAAGAATATTCTCCATGCCAATTGGCAAACCCAGAGTCAGTAAACCAACTGTAGTTAAGCCTAAAGCCGAGCCATAAAAACTGCCCACCAGCAAACCCACTGCTGGGAGACTGCTATAATTCACGCCAAAACTGACCAACACAGGAGTACTTAAAGCCAAAAGCAGGATTAAAATGTGGTCGCGTTGGCGCAAACCGGGATGAAACCGCCTTTCTACCCAACAAAAAAAGCCGACTCCACCGCTAACCAATACACCGCAGCCAATCAAAGCCCACCAATTAACTTCTCGACGGCTTAATTTAAAATGATCGAGCAGAACAAATTCTCTTTGGGTAATTTTCTGGTGTCTTTCGACAATTATTTCACCTTTCCGTATTTCCACGATTTCTCGTTTGACTTGCTGTGCAGCTTGTTCAGCTTGCAGCTTGGTTTGTTCTGCATCTTCAATTAAATTTGGTTTTAAAACACTAACTATTAGCTGAGTAACTATAGGTTGGGCGGTGTCTGGAACTAAATTTTTCACCTGAATTCTTACCGTTTGCTGTTTCAACGCCAAAGGTAAACCGGGTGCGATACCTTGAGTGAGAATGCGTTCTAGTGCTTCGGGAATTCCGGCTTGAGTTTTGCGCCAATCGGCTTCTGCCAATTTTAAAAAGGATAAATTTGGCGAAATTTCCTCTTGTTCAGCCAAGTTACTGGACAAATTGGCTAATGCTTGGGCGTATCGCTGACGAACTTGGGAAATTGTGTTGATTAAAGTTGGTAATCCTTCTGGGTTAATGCGACGATAGGCTTTCAGTTCGTTAATAGCTTGTTGGAGTTGGGGAGAGTTAACTGGTGAGAGAGCAGCAGAAGCGGGAAGTTGATTAGCACTCTGTCCTTTCTCACTCTTGTTTTTTAATGTGGCTAGAATTGCTTCCCATTCTGATTCTGAGGAACTCCGCAAGTAAATTTGGGTCGTAGTGGATAAAACGGAGGTAAAGGGAAATTGTCCAGCGATCCGGCGAGAATGGTTAATTTGGTCGATTTTTTGCTGTAAATCTTGATAAATGTGATGATTTACGGCAGGATCGACCATTAATACTGGGATTAATCCCCGACGGGCTGCTTTTTGTTTGGCTTCTCTAGTTTTTGGATCTTCAACTGCTGCGTCTCGTGGAGCGCGGATGGTTGTGGGGGCTATGGTGCCGACATCTAGCTTTGGCTGATTGTAGAAGCGATGACCCATTGCGCTGGTTAGGGAAATCACTGCCATGATTAAGGCGACTTTTGGGCGTTTTCCGGTTTTGGAGCGCCGACAGTTGAGTGCTTGAGTTTGGCAGGGATTGGTTTCTAAAAGCAAATTCCGCAGGTGTTTCTGCACAAGCTTGTAAATAAGTTGATGCCGTTCGGGTGCCTTTGGCGAAGAGATAATCTCTTGGTCGGGTTTAGGTTTTGACGAACGGTATAGGTTGTTGAATGTTTTTAGATGAGCCATGCTGGGGGCAATTCTCCGCCATTGCTTAAGCTGTTTTGTCCACGAATAAAGCGTTTTCATCTAAGAGCGGCGGTACACCCTGAACTCAATATAGAAGTGAGACAAAGTGTTACTCATTTGGTTATTATAGAAGGTTAATTGAAAAACGGCGCTCTATCGATGGTTGTATAAAAAATGGCAATAATGCTGAAGAGTAGGAAAGATGTGCTTCTCCAGCGGTTAATCTAATCTTTAAATTTAGATGAATCACTAGCATAGGCAGTATCAGCGATTTATCCAAAACAGATGCTAGGGCGATCGACCGCATAGTAGTGGGATCGCTAATTTTCCGTTGATCCCTACCTTATGGGAAGTTTAGCAGAAGATCGACCATTAGCCTATCTACTATTTTATTTCTCTAAAGTTATGCTAACTCGATTAATTACCAAATAATTAAAGGTAATCGCTAAGAAAGTCAAACGGGTCTTCTTCCCAACAAGGTTCTGGACACATTAAGTTCAGATAGTGGATGAGGTCGGCTTCTACTTCTGCGATATCCTCTGGTTCAAACATTTCGGCTAAGGCTTCTAAATCTCTTTCTCTCAGGGAAGATAGGGGGGCGGCATGAGTAATTTGGGTTGTTTTACTTACCTGGTTGTCTGTTTGATTAAGTTTTCGTAAATAACGATAACTTCGAGAATGTGATTCGCCAGCCTGAGAACTAAAACGAATCAGTTCGTTTAGGGAGGTAGTGTCTTTCTGGTCAAATTCGGTAGTATACATGATTTGGCTGCCAAGACTAACAGGGTGTTGAATTCCGCAATTTCCTCCTATTTAAGCTAATGCTCTGAAGGGGGAATTAAGCTGCGGTGAGGTCTAGAAATTGACGGTGAATATTTTGACTATAGAAGTTTCCTCCTCCGTGAAAATATGTAGCTTTCTGCATTCTATTGATAATTTTTGGGAAATTTTTCGTTAAAGCCTCACTTGTTTGATTGTAACTCTAAGTGTTTTCACTATACTTGTACTAGTTTCAGGATTTCGAGCTAATTTAGTTGACTTCACAATATCTTTAAATAATGAACTGTAAAATTTCATGTTAAGTAATTTCGATCGCCAAAACTTTGTATCTTATCGTACTTTGTTGTCGGTAAATAATTTTGTCTATTGGTTTCAGGTGGGACACCAGCAAAAAACGCCGTCAGTGGATGAGGCGTTTTCGGCGTGCTTGAAAGAATTAAAGTGAAAGTTAGAATTCGCTGGTTTCTGCGGGAGGTGGACCACCTGCACCTGGGATTTGGTTAAAGCGGTTTTGATCGTTGTCGTTGCGGTATACGCAGTCAATTTGGGGTGAACTTTCTAAGGCACCTGTATAACCGAAGGTGTTCATCCGCTGTTTACAACTTCGTACTTGATCTCCGGTGACTAGTTTTCTCTGCTCTAAAATTGACCAGTTGTTGGTACGCAAGACGCACCCGGGCTGCATTCTTGGTTGAGTGACGTAAACGCTAAAGGGGTTGAGGGTGACAAATATCCGGGTGTCGGTGACGATGGCGCTAGCACCAAATTGAGCGCAAAGGGCGGCGTTGGGGGCGCTGCGATCGATAAATTCACGAGAATAGACGTTACTGCCAGAATCAGAACTTACTGTAGAACTAAAGGCTAGACCAATTCCTATTCCCAAAATAAAAACGCCAGCAATAATTGCTAATGATGTGTAGTTAAACAACGAGGGTTTGCTGGTGGATGATGGTGAAGGTCTGTTGGCGACAGAGGTGGGTTTACGTCTCATAATTACTCGACAAGTTTTACCAATGTTAGGTAGGGAGTAGGTTGCACAGGTGTTACTGCTTCCAGTATGCCCTTAATTTTAAGTTCTGTGGTAAAGTTTACCTGCAACCTGAACTTAAGTGCTAACTGTTACTATATCAGGCTAAGTTTGGGTTAGCTAGGAAAAAATGCTTCTGATTACTAGTAAATGCTTAGTTATCCATTAGTTAGTATTTGTATTCCTGTTTATAACGCGGGTGAATTTATTGCTTCACTCATTGAGTGTCTGCAAAGTATTACTTATCCGAATCGGGAAATTATTATTTCTGATGATGCGTCTGAGGATGATTCTTTAAAGTTGTTGCAGTCAGCTAATTTACCGAATTGCCGAATTTTTACTCATCCTAGATATGGGTTGGTGGAGAATTGGAATTTTTGTATTTCCCAAGCTCAAGGTAAGTATGTCAAGTTTTTGTTTCAGGATGATGCGATCGCTCCCAACTGCATTACTAAAATGGTAGAGTTAGCGGAACAAGATGAGGAAATTGGTTTAGTTTTTTGTCCGCGGCGCTTAGTTTTCGATCGGTCGATCGATGCCAATTTTGTCAGAGGAATGCAAGATTTACATAAACGCTGGACTCGGCTACAATCCATTCAATCTGGTCTAACTTTACTTAGAGATCGCAAGTTTTTTCAGCCGCCCTACAATAAAATTGGCGAACCGACGAATGTGTTAATTCGCCGCCAAGTTTTCCAACAAATTGGTTTGTTCGATCCGGCTTTTAAGCAATTATGCGATCTGGAAATGTGGTGGCGAATTATGGCTGATTATCACATCGGTTTTATTGATGAGGAGTTGGCAAGTTTCCGCATTCATGCTACACAAACAACTAGTCGGAATTTAGAGAGCGATCGCATCGCCACATTGTTTGAGATTTATAAAGTATGGCTAAAAATTATTTTTAATAAAACTTATCATTCCTTACCCCAAGATTTACGACAAAATCTCAGACAGGAACTAATAAAAATTCTCTTAATTAAAGGAGCAAAAAGCATCATATTATTAAGATGGTATCAAGCGCAGAAAGTTAAGGAGTTACTGACAGAGGCTTTAGTCACAAAACTAGAACTAGCTAGTGATGAATAATCGTAATTAGTACTAGCAATCCAGATGAACGTCCTTAACAATATCCTAAATAGGCAAACAATACCATGAGTGAAATTTCCAACATTCGTAAATTACTATCCGATCCAAATTTAGGGCTATTCCCCCAGATTGACAAAGCGATTAAAGATATCCAAACCAGTTTTACCGAGTACAAAGAAATTTTCCACTTTGAGCATTACGATCTGGAATTAGGGACTTGCCAAACTCACGTTACGGCTAACGACGCTAGACCGATTATTTCCCAATTTATTATCATGAAATTTCCGATACTTGGGCTAACTAAAGACAAATTTGAACTGTTAATGTTAGCAGCAGAAATTCAAAATAATCTCGACGCTACCATTATGGATTGGAGTACTCGCGAACGTAGTCAATACGACAATAAGCCCTTAAGACGACCAATCACAACGGTTGATGGTAAGATTGATTTTCAAACAGGAGATCAACCGAATAACTCTTGTTGTATAACCATTTTTCGTGAATTTGAATTGACTTACGCTGCATCATTTTAAGTTGGTTAATAGTCATTAGTCATTGGTCATTGGCTTTTTACTAATTGCTCATCGCTATACAAAAAGCCAATGACTAATGACAAGTAAATCAGTTCAATTACTTTAAATTAAATGAAAAAATTAGTTACTTTATTATTTTTGATGATTATAGTATTGATAGTAAGTTTATTACTAAATTCCCAGCAAGTTGTAGCGGAACAATGGCGACCTGTCAAAGGTGGAATCAATTTTGGTATTAGTGGGATGGCGTTGATTGATAGAAAAGATAATGCTTTAGATTTTTTGGTTGTCCATGATAATAAAGGCAAAGATCAAGGTCGTTTAGCAATTGTTACTATTAAAGATGGACAACAACCAGAATATTTTCCTTGGAATTCTGCTAGTGATTTAAATGAGTTATATTTTGGTTCAGACTTAGAAGCTATCACCGCAGTTCCGACTGCGCCTAGTTCTTTTATGGCTTTAAGTAGTAAAGGTAAAGTATATTATTTCCGCTTGGGTAAGAGAAAGGGAGAGAGTTTTTTACTGAGAGTATTTGATTTACCAAATTTGCCAGAGAAACCTAATTTTGAGGGATTTGCTGTACAGGAAATTGATAATAAGTTATTAGCTGTTTGGGCGGAAAGAGGAGAAGGGGAAAAACCTGGAATAATTTATTGGGGAATTCTGAATTTATCGAGTTTTCAGATTGAGTTAAAAGGTAGTAAAAGTTTCACAGTTCCTTGGCCTAATTCTCCACATTTGCGACATATTTCTGATTTAAAAATAGACCGTTTGGGAACAGTTTTCATTAGTTCGACAATCGATCCGGGAAATGATGGGCCATTTACATCTGCGGTATATATTGCGGGTGTGTTTGTGGTGAATGGAAATGAGGTTTCATTTCGGGAAAATTCGGATCTTTTTCCTTTGTATCGGTTAGATTATCATAAGGTGGAAGCGATCGAACTTGTTCCCGGCGCAAATGGTGGCATAATTGTCGGTACAGATGATGAAAATATGGGTTCTTGGCTGTATATGCCTAATGGTAATTAATAATGTTTTAATTGAGAGTAATTAATAAAAGCGATCGTTTATTATCTAGCAGTTATTTATTATTTTATCTAGTAGCGAAACATATATATATTATATTTGTAATTACCTATTTATTTTAGAGCGATTTTTTTTAGGAAAACGAACATAATCAGGATCGAGAAAGTCAATTAGATCTACGAGAGCGTGCTGTAATTTAATCAGCCTTTGGTAATACTTACCAGGATTATTTGCTAAAATTTCAATATCCTGACGAAGTTTGTCAAACCAACGGCTAAAATTAGGATCTTTTTGCTTATATACAAAATTTGCATAGCCGATGCACTCACGGCTCGGAGAATTACTATTAACAGATAGCGAATTCATCATAATTTCTCCGATAGCTCTCTGTTCTCCTCTGAATATACGAAATATTTCTTCTAACCTACCTTCTAAGAATGTTTGAGTAATCCGATCGATTAAATCAACAAATTTACGGTTTTCACTGACATCGCCTAAGTCTAGAAATTGTACTTCACGACGCATAATTTCAACCCAACCCAAATATTCTGCTATAACGTATAAAGTATTCTCACAGGCATATTCCTTTTCTAAAGGAGTACCTTCTGTATAGTAATTTTCGAGAAAACATATTTCGACAATATTGTAAATTCTACTCTGTAAATCAAAAGCTGCTCTTAGTAAAGGTTCCCGATACTTGCTCATCAATTCCCTTACTAATTGCTCTTTGTTATACTTTTGACGTTCCTGTTCTAGCTGGTGTTGTAGTGCAATTAGTCGATGTTTTTGCCGTTCTTGAAGCCAAACTCCATAAAGGCTTAAAATTGCACTTGCAAGTGCAACCAAGCCGGAAATAATCGCAACAATAACGGCAGCATTCATCAAATTACCTTTATTTTACTTGCAAGAAAAGTAATTATCCTAAACATTAAATCTAAACAACATTACATCACCTTCTTGCACTACATATTCTTTCCCTTCACTGCGAACTAAACCTTTTTCCTTGGCAGCATTCATCGATCCATTTGTTACCAAATCTTTGTAAGCAACGGTTTCTGCACGAATGAAACCCCGCTCAAAATCGGTGTGAATTACACCTGCTGCTTGGGGTGCGGACATTCCGGCGTGAATTGTCCAAGCGCGAGTTTCTTTTGGCCCGGTGGTGAAGTAAGTTCTTAATCCCAAAAGTTCGTAAGTTGCACGAATTAAAGATTTTAATCCGCCTTCTTCTACTCCCAAAGATTCTAAAAATTCGGCTCGATCTTCTTCGGGTAAAGCAATTAATTCTGATTCTACTTGGGCGGAAACAATTACGACTTGGGCGTTTTCTTGGGAGGCAATTTCGCGGACTTTTTCTACATATTCGTTGCCGCTGGCTAAGTCATCTTCGGAGACGTTTGCAGCGTAAATTATCGGTTTTCTACTGAGTAAACCTAAGCCTTTAATTGCTTGTTCTTCTTCATCGGTTAAACTAACTTGTCTGGCTGATTTGCCTTCGTTTAAAACGGCGTTGATTTTTTCTAATACTTCTAATTCCACTTGTGCGTCTTTGCTGGTGCGTGCTAGTTTGCGAGTGCGATCGATCTTTCGTTCAACTTGATCTAAATCTGCTAAACTCAACTCTAAATTAATCACTTCAATATCTCTGGCTGGATCGACAGAACCCGCAACATGAATAATATCATCATCTTCAAAACAGCGGACTACATGAACGATCGCATCAACTTCTCGAATATGGGATAAAAACTTATTTCCCAAACCTTCACCTTGACTCGCACCTTTCACCAAACCCGCAATATCTACAAACTCGACTCTTGCCGGAATAATTTGCGCTGAATCTGATATTTTGGCTAACACATTTAACCTTTCGTCGGGCACAGCAACCACGCCGACATTCGGTTCAATTGTACAAAAAGGAAAATTGGCGGCTTCTGCTTTAGCATTTGCCACTAAAGCATTAAATAATGTAGATTTACCAACGTTAGGCAGTCCGACGATTCCGGCTCTTAGCATCTTAATCCAAGGTTAAAAACTGGGTGCAAATTCGATTTTAAACGCTAGGGAACCGTTTGGGGAATTGGCGCTGGCACTGTTTGGGGAATTGGTCCCGGTACTGGTTCTGGCGCTGGCCCTGGTGTTGGTTGGGGAATTGGTCCCGGTACTGGTTCTGGTGCTGGCCCCGGTGTTGGTTGGGGAACTGGCCCTGGTGTTGGTTCTGGTACTGGCACTGGTTCGGGTATAGGGTTGGGAATGCCTGGTGGGGGGATTGGGTTGGGAGTAGGATTGACCATAAACTTTGTTAGTTCGACAATCTTAAAGTAGGAAATTTTGGCTTTTTTTTCATCTCTCTTATTAGTTATGTCTTTTGATTTTGGTTTTTTTTGAACCGCGTTCGCGTAGCGTGTGCGTAGTACGTAAGACGCGAAAGACGCGAAGAAAGAGAAGAAGAAGAAGAAGTTTTTCCGTTGATTTAGGATTATTGTGGTTTTAAAGGAAAGATGTTGAATGTTCGATCGGAATTTTCAGGCAGAAACGCCTTTGTTGGATGCGATTAATTTTTATGTTGAAGTTTCTCATGCGGGATTTTTTACTCCGGGGCATAAACAGGGTAAAGGTGTTTCGCAAAAGTTGCGGGATTTGTTAGGTTCTCAGGTGTTTAAAGCTGATTTGACGGAGTTGGCAAATTTAGATAATTTGTCGGGTCCTGAAGGTGTGATTAAGGAGGCACAAACTCTAGCAGCTGCGGCGTTTGGGGCAGAGGAATCTTGGTTTTTGGTGAATGGTTCTACGGGGGGAATTATTGCGGCTATTTTGGCGACTTGTGGGGATGGGGAAAAAATTATTTTGCCTCGGAATGTGCATAAATCGGTTATTTCTGGGTTGATTCTTTCGGGTGCAATTCCAATTTTTGTCCAACCTGAATATGATGCTAATTTAGATGTTGCTCACAGTATTACGCCAGAAGCTGTTGCTAATGCGTTGAAAAAACATCCTGATGCGAAAGCGGTATTGATGGTTTATCCTACTTATTATGGTGTTTGTGGTGATGTGGAAGGAATTGCTAATCTCACTCATCAATATAACATTCCACTGTTAGTTGATGAAGCTCACGGGCCACATTTTGCTTTTCATCCAGATTTGCCTCCCGCTGCTTTAAGCAAAGGTGCTGATTTATCTGTTCAGTCAATTCATAAGGTTTTAAGTGCTTTAACTCAAGCTTCTATTTTGCACGTTCAAGGTGAGAGGATCGATCGCGATCGTCTCAGCAAAGCTTTACAATTAATTCAATCTTCAAGTCCGAGTTATTTGTTATTAGCTTCTTTGGATGCGGCGCGACAACAAATGGCTTTGTCTGGCAAAGAGTTAATGACTCACACTTTACAACTGGCTGAAATAGCGAGAAATCAAATCAGCGAAATTCCGCAATTATCGGTTTTGGAATTGTATCCTTCAGCAGGGTTTGTCAATCTCGATCGTACTAGATTAACTGTGATTCTTTCCGACTTAAATTTAACCGGATTCGCCGCTGAAGATTTCTTAACTCAACTGGGTGTAATACCTGAATTTTCCTCTAGAAAACATCTAACTTTTATTATTACTTTCGGCAACACCTCAGCAGATATAGAAAAATTAGTCCAATCTTTTCAGAAATTAACTCAAGAGCATCAAGGAGAAAAATTACTTGCTAAATTACCCGAACCAATGTATAATTCGCGAGTTTATTTGGACAATCAAACGCCAAAAATTTCCCCCCGAAAAGCTTTTTTCGCAGCAACAGAAACAGTACCAATAAATTGTGCAGTAGCGAGAATTTGCGCCGAAACTATTTGCCCGTATCCACCAGGAATTCCAGTTTTAATGCCGGGAGAAATTATTACTCCAGATGCTCTTGAATATTTGCTAAATATGCAAGCAATTGGCAGCGAAATTACTGGTTGTGCAGATGCAACTCTGAGAAATTTAAAAGTCGTAAAATCCGAATAATGTCAAGCAAAAATCAATAATCAGTTGAAAACAGTTGAACAGAAAACTTTTTTACTTCTGCTCTGTTGACACTAGCGATTACCGATAAAATTTTGCGATGGACTATTCCGCATTTCTTGATATTTAAAGGCTCTGCCGTAATCACCCATTGCATAGCAAGCAACTTTTAAACTTCCCAAAGATTGCTGTTCCACTCGGCTATCTTGCATAAAAATAGCTACAGTTAAACGCTGTTCATAACATTCTACTGCTTTAGCAAAATTCCCCACTGCTTCATAAGTAACTCCCAAATTTCCTAATGTTTGTTCTTCAACCCGATGATCTTCAATTTGTCGGGCAATTTCTAAGCGCATTTGGTAATATTCAATTGCTCTAGAATAATCACCAACAGCATAACAAGCACTAGCTAAATTTCTCAGTACTTGTAATTCTCCTCTCCCATCTTGGATATCTTGAGCGATCGCTAACCGCTGTTGATAAGCCGCGATCGCTTGAGCATAATTTCCTAAAGCATAAAAAACATTGCCTAAATTTCGCAGAACTTGCGCTTCTCCTTGGCGATCTTCTAACTTCTGCATCAACAGCAAACTTCGTTGCAGATGCTCTACAGTTTTTTCGTAATTTCCTAATGCTTTAAACGCCAATCCCAAATTATTTAACGCTGCTACTTCTCCGCGAGTATCATTTACCGCTTTGGCGATCGCTAAACTTTGCTGTTGATATTCAATTGCCCTCACATTATCTTCTAAATGGCGATAAGCATTCCCTAAATTTCCTAATGCTAATCCTTCGGCGCGGAGATCTTTGAGCTCCCTAACTACATCCAACCATTGCAGGTAATAATTAATCGCTTTGACATAATCACCCAAACCGTAAAAAGCATTGCCAATTTTCCCCAGTACTACTCCCTCTTCGGAACGATACTTTATTTCCCGGTAGATAGTAAGCGCCTGTTGAAAAAACTTAATCGCTGCATTAAATTGTTGATTTTGATGGCAATCAGTTGCTTGGGCGACTAATTGAACTGCCTTAGCACATTTCGGCTGTTTTTCTAGCGTTTCCTTTTCCTTACCCTGCCAATCTTCAGGTAGCGGGTGAGCGATCGTAGTTCTCTCGCCGTTCGGAATACACATTTTGTTTTCTTCTTGGTATATCCGATACCCCTGGCTATCCATATCTCCAACCTCTAAAAACTTCTTCTCCTGGCAGTATGCACATCTTTTACTTATATGTGGATGACAGAGATCACTGAGTAAAAGTTAACTTGGTTCGATTTCCGTATCAAAAACGCACTCCTAATTTTATCATTCCCTAATTTTGAGCAATAATTAGCAACTGAAACAAATTAATTTTAGGAGCATCGCCAATGCAGCGAGTTTTAGAACCGGAAGTTATGGATAGTTGGGAAGAAGCTGTAGCTTATGATGCAATGGATTTTACTGAGGTAAATACTGCTTTTGCTCAAAGGGCGATCGCACTAGCACCAACGCTAGCAAAAGTTTTAGATGCGGGTACTGGTACCGCTAGAATTCCCTTATTGCTTTCTCAACAACGTCCCCAATGGCAAATAACTGGCATCGACTTAGGAGAAAATATGTTAAAAATTGGTGCAGAAAATATAAAAAAAGCAGGTTTACAACAACAGATAACTTTAGAATTGGTTGATGCCAAACAATTACCATATCCTAACGAACATTTTGATTTGGTAATTTCTAATAGTTTGATTCATCATTTACCCGATCCTTTACCTTTTTTGCGGGAGGTTAATCGAGTTTTAAAACCCAAAGGTGCTCTCCTAATTCGTGATTTAATTCGACCTGTAAATCAAGAAACTTTGCAGAGTTTAGTAGAAAGTATCGGCACAGAATACGACAGACACCAAAAACAGTTATTCGCTGATTCTCTCCATGCTGCTTTTACGCTTCAGGAGATCGATCGACTAATTTTTCAAGCTGGTTTATCAGATGTAAAAATATATCAATCTTCTGACAGACATTGGACAGCAGAAAGAAGTTTTGGTTGAACCTTTCTGCTTTCTGCCTTTTTTACTGAGAAATTTTCCAGCGAACTAAAACACCTGTTTGTTGCTGAATGCGATCGGCAAATGTTTTCAAGTAATCAGCATCAACGCACTTGAGGGTATTTACTGGATAAGCACAATCTGCTATTTGGTTGTTCCCTCTACCATCTAATTGACGAGTTAACGGTTTAGGACGCGAAGGTGTGTTGAGTTGAATTTCATCAGGAACTAATTGTTTAATTCGGTTGATATAATCCGATTGAACTTGGGAATTCCAAGCGGACAAAATCATTGTTTGTACTGCTAATTTCCCTGGATACTCAGCCCGAAATTGTTCTATTCCCTGCCAAATTTCCCCTAAATTTAGCTCAGCTACAGGACGATTCACTCGCCGCAATTGTTCATCTGAAACCGCATCTAATTTGACTGCTACGCGATCGGTTAATGCTAACGCTGCACGCACATCAGGATCGTTCAATAATGTACCGTTAGTTAATACTACTAACGGTTTAGCAGTCATTTCTTTAACTTTAGCGAGAATTTCTCCTAAGTTTAATGCTAAGGTTGGTTCCCCGCTACCACTCAGGGTAATTACATCTACATCCCAAGGGGCAAAAAGTTGTAAATCTTGCAGAATTTGCTCGGTAGGAATGAAGATTTGACGCTGAATTTGTAACCTTTCAATTGCTCCCAATTGACAATAAACACAATCAAAGGAACAGGTGGAAATAGTACCAATTGGATCGATACCAAGCGATCGACCAAAACGCCAAGAATTCACCGGGCCATATACATAATGAAATGACATATTTATTTTTAACCACAAACAGATTGATGTTCTTTAAGCAATTCAATTGTATCTTTAGCTGGTAAAGGTGGACTAAAGAAATAACCTTGAATTTCCATACATCCCAGTTGGCGCAAACATTCTAATTGTGCTTCAGTTTCTACGCCTTCTGCGACTACGTTAATGTTTAATCCTTTTCCTAAAGCGACTATTGCCGAAGCGATCGCTAAATCGCAAGGATCGAAAGTAATATCGCTGACAAAGGAGCGATCGATTTTTAAAGAATGCAGCGGAAATTGTTTCAAATAATTCAAAGAAGAATAACCTGTACCAAAATCATCCATCGAAATATGTATTCCCATATCCGATAATTGATTGAGTTTTTCCTTGGTCAATTTCACATTTTGCATAGCAATTGTTTCAGTAATTTCTAACTCTAAAAATTGGGAATTTAGCCCAGTGTCTGTTAATATTTGACTTACCATTAGCACTAAATCTGATTCTTGAAACTGCCTTGCTGAGAGGTTAACTGCTACCCTAATTCCTGACAAACCCCGATCGATCCAATCTTTTATTTCTTGGCAAGCACTCTGGAGTATCCACTTCCCTAACGGTATAATTAATCCGGTTTCTTCTGCGATCGGAATAAATTTTCCCGGAGAAACCAAACCTAACTCTGGAGATTGCCAACGAACTAAAGCTTCAATTCCAGTAATTTTTCCTGTAGTAATATTCACTCTCGGTTGGTAATAAAGTAAAATCTCTCCTCTATCCCAAGCATGGTGTAAGCGATTTTCTAAAATTAATAGTTCCGAGTCTTCGGGATTAATAGTTGGATTATAAAAAGTATAATTATTCCTCCCGTTTCTTTTCACATTATATAACGCTACATCAGCATTTTTAATTAAGGTATCACCATCTTGACCATTTTGAGGATAAATGGCAATACCAATGCTACAAGTAATATGAAGATAATGATTATCAATAATAAAAGGTGGTTTTAAAATATCCAGAATTTTTTGCGCTAATTTAGCCGCATATTCACTATTGCTAATGTAGGGCAATAGAATAGTAAATTCATCTCCTCCCCAACGAGCAATTGTGTTATATTCCCGAAAACAACTAGTCAGCCTTTGTGCTGTTGCTTTTAATAAGCGATCGCCTATATCATGACCCAAAATATCATTAATCTTGTTAAATCGGTCTAAATCCAAAAACATTACCGCTACCTTTCCTTGACGACGGGAAGCATTTATCAAAGAAGCAGATAACAAATCACTAAACATTTTCCGATTAGGTAAACCTGTCAAGGAATCATGGCAAGCTTGATAATCTATCATCCCTAAAGTTTTCGCATTCCACCAAATGATAATTCCTAAAACTAAAACATTCAATACCCCCAAAAGTGCTATTCCCACTTCACTGTCGTACAGCCTTGCTCTTTTTCCCTGTAAAACTAACCAACCTAAAAAAGGTGGCACGCTAATCACAGCCAATGCCAAACGCCTAGCCATAATTCCGCCTGCAAATTCATTAGTAATTGCAGACATCAAGCCTCGGTTTGGGTAAACAAATAAATTGCTAATAAATAGGAAAATAAACGCTAAACTTGTATGCAATGCCATTGCTGTATTAGCGCCAATTCCATAAAATTCTGTAATGCCATAAAGATAACCTAATAATCCTAAAAATCCCAGTAAAAACCCAATAATATTCAATAATTGAGCTAACAAATAGAATCTTTTATTCAGGAAAAATATCGCCGCACCAAGCAAAATAAAAGCCACGGCGCTATTGGGAGCCATTCTACCCGGAACCCCAGGAACACCTTCAGCTTTTACTTCTTGAAAAACCAATTGATCGATGCCCAAGTTTATCTGGAATATGTCTTGAATTAAGGTGAGCGAACCAATCAATATAACTAAACAAGATAGTAAATTAACTATCAATATTAAGATTTTTTTGTTTAGTTTGCTTTTTGCTTTTTGATGCAACAGCCATAGAGAAATAGCTCCGATAATCAGAGCGATCGCTGTGTTTGCTTTCATTGTTACTAATTGCGGCAATCCGCTTTTAAATATACTGATATCAAATACCCAGCCTAAGCCAACCAAGCATCCTAATATAAAAACTGCAACACTAAGGAATTGAGAAATGTATTGCAGAGAATTAATTAAGTTGTGTTTCGAGGTATGTTTGTCCAAGTTCGGGTGAGAGGGTTTCAATGTAAGAAAAAGTTACTCTTCTACACGATTAGATGTGTAAACAGAATATTTCTGTATGTTTTTTGCAATTTATTAGCCTTAATTAATTTTTAATATTATACATCTCTTTGAAAAATACATCTATAGATATTATTCTTACCTTTTACTATCATTGAACAATACTAAGAACTTTTTGGAGAATCCGTCATGCCACTCGAAAGAAGAATGTCCAGAGAAATGTTTCTTCCTGGTCAAGAGGTGGTACTAAAGCAGTACTGTTTCACTCCGGGAAGAGTGTTTGAGCCGGGGAAGTACATTGTGGGAGACTTACCTGATATCGCCTTTGAAATGGGTTTAGTGGAACAACTTCCCCCAGTTAAAGGCAAGAGTGAGCAAGTTAAAAACCCACCTGACTCTTCAAAAAACCAGCCTTAGTAGATGTTTACCACTTAGTAATTTACGATACCATAAAATTCATTTAAACCCCCTGATTGATCGGTGGGTTCCACTCTGACAATCTGAACCCTAAAACCCTAAATTTCAAACGAATGTCGATCGATCCTTACGCTTGGATAGAACCATCTCTAACCACAATTCATCGAGCAGATTGGTATCGTTTTGCACAAACTATTTCCAGTCTTCCTGGTGCTGTTGTCCAACTAGAAGGAAAAACAGTAATTAACTTTGCCAGTAATGATTACTTAGGTTTAGCAAGCGATCGCTCTGTAATTGCCGCTGCTATAGCTGCAACCGAAGAATTCGGCACCGGAAGTACTGGCTCACGTTTGCTGAGTGGACATCGACAACTACATCGAGAATTAGAAAAAGCGATCGCCTCCTTAAAACAAACAGAAGATGCTCTTGTATTCAGTTCCGGGTATCTAGCTAACTTAGGTGCGATCGCCTCCATCGTCGGAAAAAGAGACTTAATTCTTAGCGATCGATACAATCATTCCAGCCTCAAAAACGGTGCAATTCTCAGCGGAGCCAAAATAATAGATTACCCCCACTGCAACATCATAGAACTACAAAATCACCTCAAACAACAGCGAGAAAAATATCGCCGTTGCTTAATTATTACCGATACAGTCTTTAGTATGGACGGAGACTTATGCCCCCTACCAGAAATATTAGACATCGCCGAAAAATTTCACAGCATGGTATTAGTTGACGAAGCACACGCCACCGGAGTTTTAGGCAAAAAAGGAGCCGGATGCGTAGAACATTTTCACAGCACTCATCGCCCATTAATTCAAATCGGCACATTAAGTAAAGCATTAGGCAGTTTAGGCGGTTACATAGCAGGTTCATCCACCTTAATTGACTTTTTACGTAATCGTGCCCCAACTTGGATTTACACCACTGGACTATCACCAGCCGACACCGCAGCCGCCTTAGAAGCAATTAAAATAGTCCAAAAAAAACCAGAACTTCGCACCCAACTATGGCACAACATAGACACACTAAAACAGCTAATTTCCCAAGAATTACCTAACTTAAAACTACTACCCTCAGAATCAGCAATTTTGTGCCTACAACTAAAAGACACAGCAACAGCATTAACCACAGCCATAAAATTAAAAGAAGCCGGAATTTTCGCCCCCGCAATTCGCCCCCCAACAGTTCCCACCAGCAGAATTCGCATCTCACTAATGGCAACTCACCAAATCTCCCACCTAGAAAAACTAGTAACAGCCTTAAAAAGTTCGTAGTAGCGACTTCAGTCGTAGTGAATCATTTGTCCATTAAAAACCCTCAAACTAATGAACTTTCTCGGAATAGACCTTGGTTGGAAAACAGGCGCAAGTGGTTTATGCTGCTTAAATTGGCAAAATAACCAACTGCAACTACTCAACTTAGAACGTCGCGAATCGATCGCTGATATTCTCTCCTGGGTAGACACCTTCGCCCCCCAAAAAAACCCCGCAATTATCGCCGTAGACGCACCAACTTTAATTCCCAACGCTACAGGAATGCGCCTCCCAGATAAACTCACCCACAAATATTTCCATCGCTATCACGCCGCTTGTTATCCCGCAAACTTAGGGCGACCTTTCGCTCAAAGAACAGTTGAATTTGGCTTAAGTTTAGAAACCAAAGGTTTTGCCCACGCCGCAACAATAGAACCGCAAAAATTAGGCAGATATCAAATTGAAGTATTCCCCCATCCCGCCATTGTAAATTTATTCGGTTTAGAACGCATTTTGAAATACAAAAAAGGTAAATTAGCAGAAAGACGCAGCGAACTAATTAAACTACGCCATTACATTTTAAATTACTTACCAACTTTTCAACCAAAACTTAACTTACCTGAATTACCAGAAATTCCCCTGACAGGTTTAGCAATGAAAAACATAGAAGACCAACTTGATAGTTTGATTTGTGCTTATGTTGGTGCTTATTGGTGGTATTGGGGAATAGAAAGAAATTTAGTTTTAGGTGATAATTCTACAGGATATATAGTTATTCCCAATTCTTTACATAATCCATTAAAATTAACTTGACGATCTTTTTTTAACCACAGATATCCACAGATAAACACAGATGAACACAGATAAAATTTAGCCCCCTCCCCGTACAGGGAGAGGGGGTTGGGGGTTGGGTTTATTGTGCCCAAAGAATCAATCCCAAATCATAAGGATTGCTAAGATATTCATGCTTAGGTAAAACCCTTAAAGACATTCCTTGCAAACCGCTAGAAGTGTAGGTAATCTTGCCAGTATAAATGCTAATTCCGTGAGAATCGGCACCTTGGTAATCCATTTCTGTTGGCATTCCGTTGACAATATCTCCATTAGCATTTAACAAACCAGTGTAAAGTTCTACACGCACATGATTAGAACTAATTCCGGCTAAATTAATTCTGGCTTTCACATGAACTGTTTGATTAATTTGTATTTGTTCTCCTTCTGATACATCTACACTTTCGATTTTCATGTTGTACCACTGGTCAAACATTTTGTTTTTCCAGTCAGCTAATTCTTTGGCAGGTTCGTAGTTTTCCGAAGTCATGGTAGAGTAGCGATCGCTAGCCAAGAAATAAGCCCTAGAAGCATACTCCCGCACCATTCTTGCCGTATTAAAATAAGGGCAATTGATGCGAATTGCATTTTTCATTTTGCTTACCCAACCGCGAGGAGTACCTTCAGCATCCCGACTATAAAATAGCGGTACTACCTCTTTTTCAATGCAATCATAAAGTGCATTTGCTTCCACTTCATCTTGATAATTTGGGTCATCATAATCTTCCCCGTGACCAATAGGCCAACCAGTGCGGACATAATCAGCTTCATCCCACCAACCGTCCAAAACACTGAGGTTTAAAAGACCATTCATCGAACCTTTCATGCCACTAGTACCAGAGGCTTCTCTCGGTCTTCTCGGAGTATTTAACCACACATCGCAACCTGCTATCATGTGTCGGGCAACATTCAAATCGTAATCAGGAATAAAAACCACATTACGACTCAAATTTTCTTCCCCAATTACATGATTAATTGCTTTAATTAACTCTTTACCCGGAATATCTTGAGGGTGTGCTTTTCCCGCAATCACAAATTGCAATCGTTGCGACTTATTTGCTAACATAATTCGCTTGATCCGTTCCAGATCTCGCATCCACAAAGTCGCCCGTTTATAAGTAGCAAATCGACGGGCAAATCCAATAGTTAAAACACTTGGATCGAGAACTTCTGCTGCTTGGGAAACTTGGTCTACTGAAGCACCTCTTTCCCGCAATTTCTTGACCAATCTTTCCCGAACAAATACGATTAATTCGGCGCGACAACGTTCATGATATCGCCATAATTCTTCATCCGGTATTGCTGCTACTTTCTCCCACAAAGGATCGCTGCTGGATGCCCTTTCCCAGCGTGGGCCTAAATAGCGATCGTACAAACCCTGCATTACCGGAGAAACACAACTCCGCGCATGAACACCATTAGTAATTGACGTAATTGGTACCTCATCCACAGGTAAACTAGGCCAAAGCCCATGAAACATTTCCCGTGAAACAGCACCATGCAATTTAGCAACACCATTCACAAAAGATGCCATTTTAATTGCCAAAATTGCCATACTAAATGGCGCACTTAAATCACCAGTATTTTCCCTTCCTAAAGCCAAAAATTCTTCTTTTTGTAAACCGAATATATCTGCATAGTAACCCAGGTAATAAAGGATTTTATCAGGAGGAAATAAATCAATTCCTGCTGGTACAGGAGTATGAGTCGTAAAAATACTACTCGCAGTAACCACCTGTTTTGCCTGGACAAAACTTAAACCTTGTTCTTGAATTAAAACCCGGATACGTTCCAAAGATAAAAAGGCAGAGTGACCCTCATTCTTATGGAAAGCAGTTGGTTTTAATCCCAAAGCCGTTAAAGCACGAACTCCACCAATTCCTAACATTATTTCTTGGTGAATCCGCATATCCATATCACCACCATATAATCTGTCAGTGATATCGTGATCGTATTTACTAGGATTAGCATCAATATTAGTATCCAGCAAATACAAAGGCACAGTTCCTATTTGTACTCGCCAAATTCGCGCATAAACTTTTCGCCCCGGATAATCTACTTCAATTTGGATTTCTGATCCATCTGGATGGCGTTCCAGATGTAAAGGCATATTGTAAAAATCATTGATTGGATAATGTTCGGTTTGCCAACCATCAGCATTAAGAAATTGGCTAAAATAACCTTCTTGATAAAGTAAACCTACCCCAACTAAAGGTAATCCTAAATCACTGGCAGATTTTAAATGATCTCCTGCTAAAACCCCTAAACCACCGGAATAAATGGGTAAGCAATCTGTTAACCCAAATTCCATAGAAAAGTAAGCGTAGCATTCGGTTTGGTTAGTAGGTAATGAGTGGTAGCCATGAGGTAAACCTTCTGAATCTTCCCCACTACTTGTTACTTTTGAATCAGTGCTTAATTTGCGGTTTTTGTGATACCAAGTTAATCGATGATGGTAATCTTCTAATTGTTGAGCCGCCCTTTCCATTTGGGCAATAAAGCCTTCGTCTTCTGCGACTTCTTGCAATCTGCTTTGGGAGATTGTCCCCAGCATTAAAACTGGGTTGTGGCGGCTAGATTCCCACAAGTCTCGGTCTAAACGACGAAATAAATCTTTAGCATCGACGTTCCAATCCCAGTGCAGGTTATAAGCTAACTGCCGCAAGGGTTCTAAGCGCGGCGGTAAGGAAGGTGTAACATTAAATGTCCGTATTGGCTGCATTTTGAGCAGAACCTCTATAGTCTCATTAAGGTTATTTTTACCTCAGTTCTGCGTAAAGTCACGATATCTTAACAGTTTCTTGGGAGATAGCATTTGTTTGAGGAACAGACTGAGCAATTTCCTGAGAAATTCTTCAGTGTAAGTACTGAAAAAAGACCTGCCACTATAGCAGCAAAACGAATTTACTTCAGAGAATAAAACTTTTATGAAGATTTGGTTTAGCGGAAAAGATTACTCTATTCATTCAGTCTAGAATCTTACATAATGGAACTAGTTAAACGATCGCATCTCTGAAAAGATAGATTTTCCCTGGTGTGGTTACAATTTTTAAACTTTTCCCTGGACGGCTGGCAAAAATAACAGTAAAGGGTGATGGGTCGATCGCAAACTTTGCTGAGCTTGAAAAAGTTGCAAAGTTTTACATTTTCTCAACATCTACTATTGACTTTGGCAAGAGTTAAAGTATTTGCGCTGTCCGAGTACAGCGCAGTGATTGTCATTTTTAATGTTCAAAATATAAAGGATTGAAGATGAAATTTAAGTTCTCTATTCCAGTTTTGGTTAGTAGCCTTGCTTTATCTAGTGCTGCTATGTTTCCTACTCAAGTGCAAGCGCAGCCAAATAACCAAACTACTGTCTTTCTTTGCCTAAGATCGGGTGGCCGATGGGTAACAGTTGCTCAAAGAGGAAACAGACCACCATCAGCGCCAATCATTACTTGGAAAACAGCTGTAGCAGAATATTCACAACAAGATCGCTGTGAGGCAGTTTCGGCTAGATTAACTAATGCTGTGGCTCAAAATGGTGGGCGTTTGTCTGGCTTATTACTGACTAGTGGGCGTGTAAATGGTCAGACTGTAATTTGTTTCGTCAATAATCAAGAACGTTGCCGGAATGATAACATTCTGTTTACTTTAGTTAACCCCAGAAATGCCAGAAATTCTGGTGATGTTCTCGCCAGATTACTGCGTTTTGGTAAATATGGTTCTGGGGCTTCTATTGATGAAGCTGGAGGGGCTACTGATAGTGGCGAAGGTGCTGTTGTCAGTTTAGAAGAAGCGGTAGATAATGCTTTTGCTGCTGGTACTACTGATGAGTCTGGAGGTGCTCAGCAAAATACGCCAATGCAAAACCCCAGCAATCAACCTGATTCTAACTCTAATACAACAGATGACGGGGGATTGTAATTTCAGAAATATTAGTTCCGATCGAGGTTTAACTAATATCGCAAGTTGCTAGTTATATCCCGTAGGGTGCGTCAGACCGATAAATTTAGCTATTTTAACCAAAATTCTGCTATCTGACGCACCCTACAGCCTCAAAATTAATAACTAGCAACTTGAGTTAATAGTTAATTGATAACGCGAACTTAGAAATATTCAAAAATTTCTAAGTTCGCACTCCAGATGATTTTTCCTAATGCTGGTGGAATCTAATTGTGGTATTACGAGTAGTTCTTCTTTGTTGTTTAGTAATTTTGGTTTTTGGTTTACGGGAGAATGTTTTTTCTCAGCCAAAATCTCAAGCTTTGACACCGATCTCTGAAGATGTATCGGTGTCAGTAATTGCTAAGCAAGTAACGGTGAGAATTTTTAACGATCGCATAGTGGGATCGGGAGTAATTGTAGAGCGACGGGGAAAAATTTACACTGTTTTAACTTGTGCTCATGTAGTGGCAGAAAGTCCCAATAATCGCTATTCTATTTTGACTCCTGATGGCAAAATTTATGAAGGTCGGCTGTTAAATTCTCAGCAATTCGGAAATACTGATTTAGCTTTGGTGCAATTCAATAGTGTGAGTAATTATCAGGTGGCAGCGATCGCAGATCCGCAAACTCTTACTATTGGCGATCCTGTGTATGCTGCGGGATTTCCTAATTGGCATTGGTCTAATTCTCAGACAATTGATTCCACTCGTGATTGGGGAGGAAAAGCTTTTCAATTAACTAGCGGTGAGGTAGCAATGTTACCAGAAAAATCTTTACAAGATGGCTATCAAATCGGTTATACCAACGAGATTGAGCAGGGAATGAGTGGTGGGCCAGTCTTAGATCGTTTCGGTCGATTGATTGGCATTAATGGACGGTTAAAATATCCCCCTCAAGGCATTAATGCTTTTATCTTTGCTGATGGTACTACTCCATCAGATGAACTTTTTAACCAAATGCAAAGCTTGAGTTGGGCAGTTCCAATTACCAAGTTTCACAAAGCACTTTGAAGGTGCAATTTATCACCCATCAAACTAATGATAT
Organism: Floridaenema fluviatile BLCC-F154; assembly: GCF_041929135.1. Classification (NCBI taxonomy): domain Bacteria; kingdom Bacillati; phylum Cyanobacteriota; class Cyanophyceae; order Aerosakkonematales; family Aerosakkonemataceae; genus Floridanema; species Floridanema fluviatile. Next base: position 234,797 of record NZ_JBHFNS010000018.1, read on the forward strand.
TTTTACTTAAAGGTTAAGTTATGAGTCTGGGATTTTCTCGCTTTGATTTGCTTCCTGGCTTGTTAGCAACTACAGCCAGCGCCGCCGTAGTTTTGACAATTCAAACTACAGCTTTGGCTGCGAAAACGACTCAAGAAATTGGTCGCTTTGCTAAGTCAGTTACAGTACAAGTTAATCCAGCTACTCCCCAAAATGGCAGCGGTTCTGGTGTAATTGTTGCTAAGCAAGGTAATACTTATACAGTGTTAACTTGCGATCATGTCAGAAGTGCTACGGGGGGTAAGAATGGGGCGACTATTCGCACTTCCGATGGTAAAAGTTATCGGGTAACTGAGGAGAAATCTTTAGGAAGTAATGATTGGAAAAATCGTCCTACTGAGGTAGATTTGGCTTTGTTGACTTTTACTACTGATGGTCAAAGTAATTATGAAATTGCTACTTTGGCAAAAGCTGATGATGTGACGGAAGGGGCACAAATTTTTGTTTCTGGTTTTCCGGTGACAATGGTTACGGGAATGGGAAATCGGGATATGGTAGCAGGAGAAGAGCGAAATTTTGAGTTTTCGGCTGGTTTTGTTTCGAGCCGAACTAATAATCGTGCTAATGGTTATAATTTACGCTACACTGCTGTTACTCTCCCGGGTATGAGTGGGGGTCCGGTGTTTGATGTGGATGGTCGAGTTGTGGCGATTCATGGGCGATCGGACAGAGATCGAGTCGGGGTAAATGAAGCCCAAACTAGTGAAAGTGGTGAGATAAAGTATACAGGAACTTCTTTAGGACTTGATGCAAAAACGGGTTTTAATGGGGCGATTCCGATCGATTCTTTTTTAGCAATGCGATCGCAAATCAATCAAACTAATAATGTAGTTTTGGATAATTCTCGCAGCACAGATAATCCCCAACAAAGATTAAGTAATCCCCAGTCTGCTAATGATTATGTTGCTAGAGGTTCGATTCGTCAAGAACGTGGCGATCGACAAGGTGCAATGGCTGATTACGATCGCGCCGTTAGCTTAGGTTCTAATGATGCTATAACTTATTTTAATCGCGGTGTGGTTCGTTACAACCAAGGAGATTATCAAGGAGCTAATCAAGATTTTACCCAAGCGATCGCTCAATCTCCTAATTATGCTTCCGCTTATTTTAACCGAGGTTTAGCTCGCCAACTTTTGAAAGATTATCAGGGAATGTTGGCAGATTACGAGAAAGTGTTGAGTTTAGATAATACAGATCCCGCTGCTTTTAATAATCGAGCAGTTGCTAAGTCGGCTTTGGGCGATCGACCAGGTGCGATCGCAGATTTAACCGCTGCTCTCCGCTTGGGGCCGAATTTAATTACAGTTTACACTAACCGTGCTAGTCTGCGTCGTCGCGAGGGCGATCGTCAAGGAGCGATTCAAGACTTAAACGAAGTTATCCGCATCAATTCCCGCGAAGCTTCTGCTTACTATAACCGGGGTGTGATTAAAAATGAAGTGGACGATCGATCCGGTGCTCTGCAAGATTTACAAACAGCCGCTAGTCTCTTCCAACAACAAGGCGACCAGAACAATTATCAACGGGTACAGCAAAAAATCCAAAGCATTCAAGCAATGCCCATAACTCCCAATTATCCCCAATCTGTACCTTCTCAGCCTAGTGCTGACTCCAATCAGTTTAACCAAAACCCGCCCGCAACTCAAGAAACTGAAGACTCTGACGGCTATTAACAGAAGGTAGAATACTCTAAGGGCAGAGGGTACAGGGGGTAGAGGGGCAAAAAAACTCAAAACTCTGTAAGGGCGGGTTTTGTTGTCAACTTTTCTGCTGTCACCAGGGAATTTTCTGCTAAACCCGCCCCTACAACTCAAAACTCCTCCTTGTCCCCTTGTCTCCCCATCTCCCCATCTCCCTAAAAAATTTTAGACCACCCGGTAAGGGGTGGTCATAGAGCTTCCGTATAGGGCTTTCGGTATAAAATGGAGCTGAGCCGAATCGAACGGCTGTCCAAACCGGGTATTTACCTCCCGCTCCTTCACAGGTTTAGCCTATCTCATCCTCAAGGCGGGAATCGTCCATTATCCCGGACGATAGGATTCTCTGGTGAGTTCTTTGCTAGTAAGCCTACCAGAGACAACTTACTAACGCATCCGTTGGGGTTGTTTCTGTATTCCTTAACGGAGTCGGTTTACAGATGCTCGTAACCTGTTTTAGAGATTATTAAGCAACAGCAACTGTTGCGCGAGCAAAAGGAACGATGTTATTTTTCGCCTTTACTTTTTTTTGAGCCCGGTATTAGCGAGAGAAGACTCACTCTCGACCTGTATCACGAGACAATGTTCGCCGACCTGTCGAAACCATTACAGCCCCATGTCTCACACTTTTTATTATAGTGTTTTTCTCAGTGCTGTGTGTAAAAAATCTATAAAGATTTTTCAATTATCTAGTAAAGTTAGGTAGCGGCTGTTGTCATCTGGGTATTAACCGAAAGTTCTTTTAGGGCGATCGCACCTTCTCCGTATTACTACCTAGAAAAACATACCTTTAGCGCATTTGTCGGGAAATCATTTTTTCCAACTCCGCCTGAGTCTGATGTAACAGTTGTTCTCGGCTGTCTGCGGCTTGAGTTAGAGTTGGAACTAAGTTGCGTGCTTGTAAAGCCATGTGAAGCTGAAGATGGGCTACATACTCGCTAAAATCTTCACGAACTGTATTGTGGTGGGATTCAAGGGATTGCAAGTTCAAAGTGTTCTCCATACTTTAATCTCAGCTTTCTCGGTGTTGGTTGTCAACATGAATGAAGGTATCACGACGGTTTTGCGATCGGTAACTTCTGTAATGAACTTTAACGTTTCTCTGGCTCAATTGTTGAGAAACATCAAATTTGCCGGGTGGTTGTTTAAACTTCTTTGCACTTCTAAGGATGAGATTCTATGAAACTTGACTGGGAATTTGGTTTACTTTCCCAAGAAGAGGACGCTAAACAACTAGCAGCTATTCTTGGTCAATGCTTTGCTTTTGCAGATACGGAAAGATACTTTCGTCGCTTAGGTTTAGAGAACTTCCGGGTAGTCAGGGAAGGGGGAAGAATAGTTGGTGGTTTGGCTATCTACCAAATGGGACAATGGTTTGGGGGGAAAAGCGTACCAATGGCGGGACTAGCAGCGGTGGGAGTACCACCAGAACAGCGGGGAACGGGGGTAGCTTTTGAGTTGCTATCCCAAACGCTGCGGGAACTCCAGGAACGGGAAGTACCGATTTCCGGGCTTTATCCAGCGACCCAAAGATTGTATCGCAAAGTGGGTTATGAACAGGGGGGAAATTTTGCTCGGCTGGAGATTCCCACTCATAGTATAGGATTGAGCGATCGCACTCTCCCCATTCAACCAGTAACTTCGATTAATTCCGCCATTTTTTCTGACATTTATTGTCAATCAGCTATTAAAATAAATGGCAATCTCGATCGGAACCAAGCAATTTGGGAGACAATTATCCAGCCGCGAGAACAGGAAGTAACTTATGCTTACTTAGTTGGTGCTCTAAGCCAACCAGAAGGCTATATTATTTTCCATCAGAACGGCAAAGAATCCCAATTACTCATTTTAGATTGGGTAGCTTTGACCACCGCAGCGGCGAAACGTTTGTGGACATTTATCGCCGATCATCGTTCGCAAATTGAAACAGCTACTTGGCGTGGTTCAACTGTTCACCCACTACTATTATTTTTACCCGAACAAACAGCGAAGGTAAAAAATTCAACGATCTGGATGTTGCGAATAGTTAACGTAGCGAAAGCACTTTCAGAACGTGGTTATCCAAAAGGGGTAGAAGCTGAGTTACACTTAGCAGTTCAAGATGATTTGTTGACCGATAATAACGGGAATTTTATTCTCAGGGTGTCTGGTGGAAGTGGCGAAGTAACGAGAGGAGGGAAAGGTGAGTTACGGTTAAATATCCGTGGACTTTCACCGCTTTACACGGGACTTTATACACCCCACCAATTACAATTTAGTGGTTTTTTAGAAGCTACCGATCGAGTTATTGCTACTGCCACAGAAATTTTTGCTGGTTCTGTACCTTGGATGGCAGATTTCTTTTAATGATTTAGTTTTTATGTATTTTATTTAATAGTTTGCTGTCGCCAGTCTTGGGAAATGATTTTATTTGCTGGAGATCCTCACGGTGATTTTGAACCAATTATTCGGGGTGTAAAAACTTACTCTCCCCAAGCTGTTGTGTTATTAGGTGATTGTGATTTAGAACGATCGCTTGATGAAGAACTTGGGGAAATTCTCGATCGAACCGAAGTTTGGTTTATTCCAGGTAATCATGATGGCGATCAAGACAATTGGTATGATAACTTGTTTGGGTCGAAATTGAGCGATCGCAACTTACATGGCAGAGTAGTAGAAATTGATGGTAGAAGAATAGCAGGACTAGGCGGAGTTTTCCGCGAAAAAATTTGGCGACCGCCTACAAAACCTAGATTTCCCACTCGCCAAGACTTACTTCGTACTTGTGGTAAAGGACAACGCTGGCGTGATAGCATTCCTCGCAAACATCACGTCACAATTTTCTGGCAAGATTATGCTGCACTTTGGAAACAAAAAGCAGACATTTTAGTTACCCACGAAGCGCCATCTTCCCATCGTTTCGGATTTAAAGAATTAGACGAATTAGCTTTAGCACTTGGCGCAAATATAATGTTTCATGGTCATCACCACGAACATTATAGTAGAACAATTTGCCGAGGTAAAATAGCAGTGCATGGAGTCGGTAAATGTGGCATTTCTGATGAAAATGGTCAGGTATTAATTCTAGGAAAAGAACATTACCAGCCTCGTCTAAAATCATCAGCCACTTAAATCGGGATTTATTGATTTACATGACTTTTCCAGCAAATTTTATTTAAATGTTACTTGGCGATAAAATTCTGCGAGTGCTGTTATAGGTGTTTGGTCGTTGTAAAGAGATATTTGGTAATGTTTAATTTGCTCTACAATGTTTTTTCTCCATTCGGGTTGACAGCCTAATTTTACAGCTATTTGGATATATTCGGCAGGTGTTTTGGCAATTGTTTCGGTAATCCCCAATATTTTTAAGATACCGGAAGTTTGGCGCGATCGCATTAATTCACCTAAACAAGTAACTATGGGTAAGTTGGCAGAAATACTCTCTAATGTAGTGAGAAACCCAGTAAATCCTATAGTATCTAAGGCAATATCAGCTAATAAGTTAAGTTGGCGGTAATCTTGTTGATTTTGTCTGGGTAAAATCACACAATAATCTTCAATATTTAACCCAAACTTAGTAAATGCTTGTTGAATGCGTTGGCGAAATTGCTCGGTAATTTCATCTATTGGGTGAGCAATAAAAACAAATTGAGATTTGGGGACATTTTGGGCGATAGTCGGAAAAATATAATCATATTGCGGTAAGTATTTAAAAAGAGATTGACAAGATAAATAAACAACTGAATTTTCCCGCAATTGAAAATCAGCGCGAGTCTTTGTTAGTGGATAAATTAGTGGTTTACTGTAGGAAATGCCAATATTAGGTAAGCGAATTAATTGCTCGGAATAATGCTCTTGAGCATTTTCTGGTTCTAGCAAATCTCCTGATAAATAATAATCAACTGTGGGCAATCCTGTAGTTACTGGATGTCCCCATGCTGCACATTGAATAGGCGCTAGTCGCAACGCTGCAAGCTGCGTCATTTTCGGTGTCATCCCAATATCTAAAAATACGAGAATATCTAATTTATTTGCAACTATTTGTTGACAAGTAGCTTCTAAGTTATAGGGAATATGATAAAAGTAATTACTATATTTTTGAAACTCTTCGGTAATTCGATCTATTTGATTATTTATGTAGTAACAATAAATTTCAAAATCCGGGTTTTGCCAATGTTTTATCCAACCAAGAAAGACCATACCAACGGTATGCCAATGAAAGCTATCAGAAATATATCCAACGCGAATTTTGCTAGCTTTTTCTATTGGGTTAATTTGTACCCATTGGGGATAGTTTGCTGACATTACTTGATGGACAAAACTACCATAGAGTTTTTGCAACTCTAAATCGTTATAACCTTGATATTGTAAATAAAAGTTAGTTCGCCAGCTAATAGCTTTTAAAGCGTTTTCTTTAGCTTCATTAGTTACTAAATTTGTTGATTGAATTAGCTCTGATAAAGTTTCGCTAAATCTTTGTCTGTAAAGCTCGACTTCTGGCCGATCTTTATAGAGAATAGGTAAGATTCGTGCATTTTCTAACTTTAATCTTAAATCATCAGGAAACAACTTTAAAGCATCATTGATTACTTGAATGGCTTTCTGAGTTTGCCCACATTCTTGTAAAGCAAGGGATAAGTGTAAATAAAGATCGGTTTCTCCTGTTTCAGCGTTGAGGAAATTCTGAAAATGGGTAATTGCTTGGGGATATTCTCCCTGATAGTAAGCTGCATAACCAAAGTAGAAAGATGCTATTGCTGATTCATTCTTAGTAGTAAAAGCGATGCCTAAATTATTGAGAATTACAGAGTCATAAGGTTTGATTTGTAAAGATGTTTGATAAGCGTTAATTGCTCTTTCAATCTGCTGCTGCATCATCAACAAATCACCTAAATATAAATAAGTCAGGTAATCATTCCTGTTTAGCTCTATTGCTTGCAGATAAATAGTCTCAGCTTGCACAAAATCACGTATTTCCGCCAGCAGTCTACCTAAAACATGATAAACTTCAATCCACTGAGGAGAAAGTTCTAAAACCTTTTGAAAAGCTGTAATTGCTTCCGCAAGATAACCAATTTTTTCTAAGACTAAACCTAAACTGTAATGTAAGTTAGAATTAACAGAATCGATACTTAAAGCCTGAGAGATAATTTCGAGTGCATCTTGATATTTTTCTTGGTAAAAATACACCATTCCCAAACCATGTAAAGCTTCCGAACAATCGTTATTTATTTGTAAAATCTCCTGATATTTTTTTGCTGCTTCCAACCAATAACCAGCAGTGTGAAATTCTAAAGCTTCACTCCATAAGACATCTATAATACTGTCAACTTCTCCTTCTCTTCCCTCTGTGTCCTCTGCGCCTCTGCGGTTCATAAAAAATCAACTTTCATCAACACCAATAGTACTAGCTATTTTTTCACGTCGAGTTGCTAAATTTCGCTGATATAACTTCATTAATGGTGTAGCAGTAACGCCATGCAAAATTACAGAAACTACGACAGTTATATAAGTAATCCAGGCAATTTGTTCGCCTAAATCATTCTTTAAACCTTCACCTAAAGCATAGCATAAATAATACAATGAACCAACGCCACGAATACCAAACCAACCAAATAAGTAACGGGTAATTTGTGGATAACCACTTTTTATTGTACTAATCCAAGCTCCTATAGGTCTAATTAAAAAAATTAACAGTGTTGCTACTAATAATCCTTGTCTAAGGAATTGGAGCATTTGAGGAAATCTTAAGAGGGAACCAAGTAATAAAATAGTGCCAACTTCCATGAGTTTTTCTATGCGTTCTGTAAATTCTAGTTGAGACAGATGTTTTTCGTTATCATGATAGCTACGTTGGGCAATAATTCCGGCAACAAACACGGCTAAAAATCCATATCCGTTGACAATTTCTGTTAATGAATAGGTGATTAAAATGATGCTAAGTGCGACAAAATCTTCCATTAATTCATCAACTCGACGGCGGTTTTGTAGCCTTTTATCAATCCAAACTATTGCTTTGGCGACTAAAACACCCATAATAATACCCGCAGCAATTGCCCATATTAAATCAACTACTACCCACTGTTTAAACCAGTTGTTCCAATTAGTATCTTTTAAAGCGTGAATGCCAAAATAGACGAAGGGAAAGGCTAAAGCATCATTTAAGCCGCCTTCTGAGGTTAAACCAAAACGTAATTCTTCTCTATCTTCTAGGTCGGAAATCTGGACTTCTGAGGCTAAAACTGGGTCAGTTGGTGCTAAAATTGCGCCTAATAAAATGGCTGGACCCCAGTCTATTTCTAGGATAAAATGGGCGACAAATGCGATCGCAAAAATACAAATCGGCATTAAAAACCCAATCAGCCGAATTGTAGAACTCCATGCCACAGGATTTAAGGGACGATTCATTTTTAATCCACAACTGAATAGGGAAACAATGACGACAAATTCTGTCAATCTTTCCAAAAATTCGGCGTTAGGACGTAATTGAACTAAATTTACGCCGTAAGGTCCAAGAAATACACCAAAAATTAAGTATATTAGGGCGAAAGAAAGGGGTAATCTGGTAATCCAGCCTGAGCATAAAGTGACAATTAGTAATAGTAAACCAATAACTAATAGGTCAAGAATGTAGATATCTACCATAGCGATCGCAAATATAATTAGAGCAGCTTCTTGACTTTACAAGGCTATGCTTGGCTCTCTAAATCACCTTTGGGAAGATTTTTTAGTGATACTTCGCTATCTCTATCTAATGGGTGAAATTGGGGAAGTGCGATCGCTTTTTCTGCAATTATTTTGGTTGATTGGGATTTTCCACAAACTTACCAGTCTTATCAATATATCCTGATTTATCACCGAGTCTGACTTCTGCTAACCCTCCAGAAAAACTCGCAGCAACGTCAAACTGTGGAGGGATGACAAATTTTCCAGTTCGATCTATATAACCATTTTTATTATTAATAGATACTCTAGCTAACCCTTCCGAAAATGGATCGGCACAGCCAAACTGTGGCGCAATTACAATTTTGCCTTTTCTATCCATATAACCATATTTGCCACTATTTGGAATATTGGGATTTTCATCAATTATTACTTGCACTAATCCCTCAGAAAAAGTAAAAGCATGAGCTAAATTGATGGGGATTACTACTTTCCCAGTGCGATCGACATACCCATATTTTCTAGTAGGTTCTTTGCTATTAGCTGAGTGACTATGTGAAGCAGTTTTTCCGTCTAATCCTACTAATCCTAATCCTTCAGAAAAGTGTTTTGCTTCATCAAATTGCGGGGGGACTACTACATTTCCAGTTCGATCGATATAACCCCATTTATCATTAACTTTTACTGCTGCTAATCCTTCAGAAAATTCTAAGGCATCATCAAATTTTACGGGAATAACTAATTTACCTGTTTCGGCTACATAGCCGTATTTGTTGTTAATTCTTACCATGCCTAAGCCATCAGAAAACTTTCTGGCTTCATCAAATTGAGGAGGAATAACTATTTTGCCAGTGCGATCGGCATAACCATATTTTTCATTTTCTTGGATAGGAACTAAAGCACTATTATTTTGATTATTGCTGTTTCGATCGGTGGGAACTACTGAGGGGTTTGGTTTAGATTCGTGGGTTGTATTATGAGTATCCGAAGCTTTTGCTACTGGTAATTTATAGCTAATGATGCTGAAGCAAGCCGCTAAAAGAGTTAATAGAAAGATTTTATTTAAATTTGACTTCATTTCTCATACACCTAATTATTTTTCTGATTATAGTTTAGCCGATCGCAAATGTTTGTCAATAAATTAATATTAATATTCAGGTACTTAACTACACTAAAAAAAGCGGTACGAATAGCCGCTTTTTTAGTGTATTTTCAGTAATAAAAGTAACAGCTTATTCGGTAGGATTCCAAACAAAGTTTCCGGTTTTATCGATATAACCCCACTTTGAGCCAATTTGGACGGCTGCTAATCCTTGTAAAAAATTGTGCGAGTCTTCAAACTGTGGCGAAACAACTATTTCTCCTACTTTATTGACATAACCCCACTTATCACCAACTTTTACTTCTGCCATGCCTTCGGAGAAGTTTTCCGCATCATCAAACTGGGGTGAAATAATCATTTGTCCGGTATTATCAATAAAGCCCATTTTCCCGTCAGTCATTATTCCTGCTAGTCCTTCAGAAAAATCATCAGCGTCCTCAAATTGTGGGGAAACAACTGTTTTTCCTGTATTATCAATATAACCAAACTTGCCGCCAATTTTTACTTTTGCCATGCCTTCTGAAAAGTCAAAAGCTTCATCAAATTGAGCAGTAATTACTACTTTACCTGTTTGGTCAATATAGCCATATTTGCCATTACTTTTAACAGGAAATAGTTTATTAGTTATTTGATTTTGCTGAGTTACAGCTGTTGATGCTTGGGTTTGTTCGACAGGGCGGCAGGATACTAAACCCAAAATAGTTAAGCAAACAAAAACGGGAATAGCTTGGTGAATTTTTCTCATAGATGTACTGAGTTTTTTGGCAACAATTCTCTTCACTTAAGTTTTTGTTGCCATTTTGTTCTTTATGTTTATACCACAATTAGTTAGTTGGTTGCCAAACAAATTTGCCTGTTCGATCGATATAACCGATTTTACCATCATTGCCGATCGCTGTTGCCAGTCCGTCAGAAAAACCATCTACTTCATCAAATTGAGGTTTGATTACCATTTTCCCGGTTTTATCAATAAATCCCCACTTGTTACCGATTTTAACTGTTGCCAATCCTTCAGAAAAAACGTTAACCTCATCGAATTGCGGTTTAATAGCTAAAAAGCCTTTTCTATTAGTAAATCCCCATTTACTCCCCATTTTGGCTGGTGCTAATCCTTCCGAAAATATGCTAGTTTCATCAAATATAGGCTTAATTACTATTTTTCCTTTTCGGTCAAGGAATGCCCATTTATTGCCAATTTTAACTGAAGTTAAACCTTCAGAAAAAACACTATTATCGTCAAAAATGATTTTAACTGCTACTTTTCCAGTTTTATCTATATGACCCCATTTTTTCCCACTTTTGACTGCTGCTAGTCCTTCAGAAAAAAGAGTGACTTCATCATAAACAGGCTTAATTACTGCTTGTCCTTTGGGATTAATATAACCCCATTTGTTGCCAATTTTGACAGCAGCTAATCCCTCAGAAAAGTCTTCTACTTCAGCAAATTGAGGTTTGATGGCGATTTTTCCGGTTTGATTAATATAACCCCATTTATCGCCAATTTTTACAGCGGCTAATTTTTCAGAAAAAACACTCGCTTCCTCAAATTGTGGTTGAATTACTATTTTTCCCATCGGGTTAATATAACCCCATTTGGAGTTTAAACTGACTGGTGCTAAACCTTCTGAAAAGCCGAAAGCTAACTCATATTGAGGTTGAATAAAAAGTTTTCCGGTGCGATCGATAAAGCCTTCTTTACCATTTTTAGTAATGGGGAAAAGTTGGCTGGGAGGTTTTTGAGTTTGCTTTGGCTGTGGCGTAGAACTAGCTGCTTGTGCTTGCTGTTCAGTAGTGCTTAATTCTTCAGGTTGAGTTTTTTGCGTACAGGCTATTAAACCCAAAAAGGCAAAACAAAGCAAAATAAAAACTGATTGGTTGATTTTGTTCATGTTTAGGAAAAGTGCGCTGCTGAGAAATGGTTTATGGTGCAAAACTTGTGTGGCTTTACATATTACCGGAAAGCCGATCGGGAAAAAAGCGGAATCACTAAACTCTACTCTGGATTTTGCCGAATAATTTTTATTTGCTTAGGAAAAATCTTCTGCTTGTCTATTAATCATCATGGAAGAAGCTTTCCAGAGGTAAGTGTTTTTACTATAGGCGATCGCTTCCTTTCCATGTTAATACCGTAAAAGCTGTTAAATGTCAATCAAAATGTTATTGAAAAAGCGATCGCACAGTAATTTAGACTACAAAATAATTTTACTAACAAAGACTAGAAAAGCTTTAATTTACGAAGTCGTGAGAAGATTTGCAGAGGTGACAGGGGCATTAGAATGCTTTTGGAGGATTAGCGATCGATCTTTTTCAGGATATGTGGCAGAAGTCTGGTTTAACGAGTTGCAAATAGCCGGAGAATTTGCGCGGGTGTGTAGCGATCGAACAGGTGTAAATTGTAAGCTACGAGTAACTTCCGAAGGCCCAGCTAAATTTTACGTCACTGTACCTTGTTTGTAAAGATGGTACAGTTAGATTTTTGTTCCGAATATTTTCGGATTTTTAGCAATTGAACTTCTGGCAAAAGCCGATTTTAGCTGCGGTTTAAAAGCTAAAAAGGACAACTTTTACCAGAAGTTTACTACCTGACAAGTTATACGTCGATTTTCACACCGCGAATTGCATAATCTAACAATTCGATCGGGTGCATAAGCGGAATTTCCTTCCCTTGAATTTGCAAATGTTTATTAATTTGCAAACTACAACCAGGGTTAGCCGAAGCAATTAAACGTGCCCCAGTATTTAACAAATTAGTAACCTTTTGTTGTCCCAATTCTTCCGCCACTTCTGGTTGCAGCATATTATAAACACCTGCGCTACCACAACATAAAGCAGCATCAATTGGTTCCCGCAATTTCACCCCTGGAATTTGCTTTAACAATTGACGAGGTTGCATACTAATTTTTTGTCCATGTAATAAGTGACAAGCATCCTGATAAACCATCGTTAATTCATTTTCACTTATTGGCGAAAGTGGTGCAGTTAAACCCACTTCTGCTAAAAATTCTTGGGCATCTTTCACTTTGGCTGCAAATGCTTTCGCCTTTTCCCGATAGTTAGGATCGTCAGCCAAAATATGACCGTATTCTTTCAAAGTGTGTCCACAACCAGCAGCATTAATAATGATATAATCAACGCCACTTTCAGCAAAACTATCGATCATTTGTCGCGCCAAAGTTTGGGCTTGTTCCCTTTGTCCTTGGTGTTCCGGTAAAGCAGCGCAACAACCTTGAGATTTCGGAATTACCACCTCACAACCATTAGCAGTTAAAACCCTTACAGTTGCTTCATTTACCTTAGAAAAGAAAAGCCGTTGTACACAACCCAAAATCACCCCTACCCGATATCTTTTTTGCCCTTTTGCTGGGATAACTTCCGGTAAAGTATTCACAAAAGACTTAACAGTGACATCGGGTAAAAGAGACTCCATCGCACCCAAGCGGGGAGAGATTTTACTGAGTAATCCAGTAGCCCGAAAAAACTTAGGAAATCCCAACTTTTGATATACTAACAAAGGTGCTAAAAACAGCCGCAACCTTTGGGGATAAGGAAACAAATTAAAAATCAGTTTTCGATACAAATTATCCGGCAAACTGCGGGAATAATTTCTTTCTACTTGGGGACGAGTTGCCGCAATTAACTTGTCGTATTGTACCCCGGAAGGACAAGTAGTAACACAAGCCAAACAACCCAAACAACTATCAAAATGTTGCACCGTTCCTTCAGCAAGTGGCGCTTCACCTTCATTAATTGCATCCATTAAATAAATGCGTCCTCTCGGAGAATCCATCTCCTTACCAATCACCCGATAACTCGGACAAGTAGAAAGACAAAAACCACAATGTACACAAGTATCAATTAACTTTGGATTAGGCGGATTCTGCGGATCGAATCCCTGCAAATCCTCATTATTTGTAACTACTTTCTCAGAAATCTGCATCTTCTCTTCCTTCGCGCTCTTCGCGTCTAAAACGCTAGCGCGTTTCGCTGCGCTAACGCGGTTCAATTAAAACTAAATTCCTGCCACAAACCGATGAGGACTAAAAATATTATCAGGATCGAACTGCTGCTTAATTTTCCGCATTACATCCAAAGCATTGCCACTATAACCCCAAATATCTAGCTGTTTTTTCCAAGGCAAAGGTGCTTCTAAAACCGTGAGATAACCGTTGTTTGATTGACAAAAATTTCGCATTTTTAAAATTGTTTCCGATGACAACTTGGAGCTATCAAACTTTAACAAGCCTACCCCACTACTAGCATGAATTAAACCCATACTTTCCGGGGCAAGATTATCCAGTTGAGTCAGGGTGTTGATAGCCTTGGTAGGTAATACTCCTATTTTGCAGGCGATCGCCAATTCCATGTCAACTTCCCACATAGAATTTTGTAATCGTTGCCATAGATTTATTTCATCATTATCCGAGAAAACCCTACCTTGTAAACCTAACTTTTCCCCCACTTCTAACAGTCGGTTGGATTGTTCTTTCACACTTTCGCTAACACTTTGGAAGCGAGTAATTAAACCGATTCCTTTACCCAATTCTAAACGATTTACTAATGCGGTGGATAATAGATCGATCGCGATCGGAGTTAAAGCCGAAGCTAGTAAAATTTTATTAGCTTCAGCAATAGAATCTGCTGCCCCAATTAACGCGACAGTTTGGGAAGCTTCCGACATTGGGTAAAGTCGAAAAGTGACCTGACTAATAATTCCCAGAGTGCCAAAAGAACCAGTAAACAACTTCATTAAATCGTATCCGGCAACATTTTTGACTACTCTACCGCCAGCTTTAGCTATTTTGCCATCATAACGAACAAAAGAAATTCCTAATAGCATATCTCGCACGCCGCCGAAACGTTGACGCAAGGAACCAGCATCAGCTGTAGCGACAATGCCGCCGATCGTTGCTGTTTGGTGATACGCTGGATCTAAAGCGAGAAATTGTTTTTCTTTGCCAACAAGTTCTTGAATATCAGCAAATTTTGTCCCCGCTTCTACGGTTAAGGTTAAATCACCAACTGCGTGTTCTACAATCCGATTTAGGCGTTGAGTGCTAATAATTAAATCGATATTTTTGGTTAATCCGCCCCAAGTAAGTTTGCTATTATTCCCGCAAGTTAAAACCCGCCAGCGATTTTTATGCACACAGGTGATAATTTCGCCTAGTTCCTCTTGCGTATTGGGATAAATAATGCAACTAGGATTAGTATTTTCGGTGACGTTTAGTATGGTTTTTTGTTGAGTTGCTTCTAGTTCTTCCCAGCTACAAATTGCGCTTGGGTTAAGGATAGATGTTAGTTGTTGTGCGATCGAACTTTGTGCTATCAAGGATCGAATCCCCTTTAGAAAAATGGTGGTAAATTTTCCTACTCTACTAATTCTCCTTGATTATGGACTCGAAATAGCCATTCTGATAATGTTTAATTTTTCCTTAGCCTGTTCCTCCCTCCTATTCCAGCTTTTCGCCCTTGTTCAGCAATCTCCTCTCATCTCTTCCTCCCTGTTCTCTGTGCCTCTGCGGTTTCAATTAAAGAACATTTTGCCAACTACTTCGTCTATACCTCAAACAATAGAGGAAATCTCATGGATAACAATACCCGCAAAAAACTAATTCTTGCACCCAAAATCGCCTTTATTTGCCTTTCAGTAATTCTGCCATTAATTGGCAATGTCAAAGCACAAAATACCATCAACAGTGAAGTTATTTCCCAAGTAGAAAAACTCAGAAATACAGACAAAACGAAACGCTTAGAAACTGTCAGAGAATTGCGAAAAATGGGTGCTTCTGTAATTCCTGTACTCACCGCAGCATTACAAGACAAAGAACAACAAATGCGCGGTGGTGCAGCTTTCGCATTAGGTGCAATTGGCGCAGAAGCAAGAACCGCAATTCCCCAATTAATTGTTATGTTAAAAGATGAAGATGAACAGGTAAGATTAGATGCTACTGTTGCCTTAAGAAGAATTGGTTCGCCTGCGGTTTCTGCACTTACTGAAGCATTAAAAAGTGAGAACACTCTAGTTCGGAGAAGTGCGAGTTTTGCTTTAGCGGGAATTGGTGCGGAAGCTAAACAAACTATTCCCATACTAATAGAAATGCTTGCGGATAATGACGAACAAGTGCGCTTAAATTCTAGCGTAGCTTTAAGGGGAATTGGTGCAACAGCTACTCCAGCACTTAGGGAAGCATTACAGCATAAAAATCCTTTAATTCGTAAAGGTGCAGCTGTAGCTTTAGGACAAATCAACACAGAAATTTCTCAGATTCAGAATCAACAAAATCAACGCGATAATTTGCGTCCCAACCCTTGTGTAACTCGTCCGAATATCTGCGCTCCTCGTCCGAATATCTGTACTCAAAGACCAAATATATGTGCGCCTCGTCCGAATATTTGCGTTCCTCGTACTAATCCTACTCCTACTCCTACTCCTAGTCCTGTTCCTCGCCAAATTCCGTGAACTAAAAATTCAGTTCTTGCCCGATTGTTTAATGGTGCGTTATTAACGCACCCCTACGTATTAACTATTAGCTTTGTTGTCTAGTAGTTTAGTTAAATATGTTTCTAATTCTGGGGAAAGTTCTACTGGTAAATTGCCGGAACGGAGATGTAGTTCTTGTCGGGGGTAGGGAACTTCTATGTTCCGTTCTCGGAAAATTTCGTCAATGCGAAAGTAGATATCGCTTTTAATTAAAAATTGTCTTTTCGGTTCGGTTATCCAAGCAATTAAATCTAAGTTCAAATAGTTTTCGGCATAACTTTTGAAAAGGACGTTTGGCGGTGGATCGCTGACTATTTCAGGATGGTCTTTAGCGGCATCAAGTAGGGCTTGACGCACTGTTTTTAAGTCAGCATGGTAGGCAATTCTCACAGGTAATTTAATTAAAGCAATTGGGCTTCCATGACTCCAATTTATTACTTCTTTTTCCAGGAAATGGGAATTAGGAACAATAATGGAAAGTCTTTCTAAGGTGCGAATTTCAGTGCTTCTGACGCTAATTCGTTCGACTGTTCCCATAAATTCTCCGACGTTAATGAAGTCTCCGACTTGAATAGGTCGTTCAAAAATTATTACTAAACCGCTGACAAATTCTCTGGCTATTCCTTGTAAGCCTAAACCAATACCAACGCCTAAAACTCCGGCGAAAATTGTTAAGGAGCCAAGGTCTAATCCCCAAAGTTGCAGCAATAATATTGTGCCAATAAAAACTAAAGTGTAATTGGCAATTGTGGCGATCGTCTCTTGATCTCCTTGGGTCATTCCGGTAACATGGAGGATACGCGATCGCAACAAATTTCGTACCACTTTAGTCAACGACAAAAGACCCAAAAATAACCCGACGAGAATCGCAATTTGAATAACTGAAAAAGAGTTATTCCCTAAATTAACGATCGGTTCCGCCAAAGAGTAAACTATAAAATTAGATATTCTTTGACTCCATACTCTTGTGGGCGGAAACAAATTAGCAATATAGAGCAAAGTAGATAACCAAATTCCTAGCCGCAATAACCCTAAAACTAGTTTTGCTAACAAATGAACTTTCGGCGGTGCAGCAGTTTCCCTCACTCTCTCTGGGGCAGGAAGTAACGGAATTAACCAATTTTTCCAGAACCAATTTAACAACCAAGTAACAAATATTGCTACCAAAACACATCCCAAAGAAACCAAAGCTGCATAACGATTATATCCCGGTCTTCTTTCTTTCTGTGCTTGGTTAATCGCCGCTTGTAAAATTTTTTGCCAGCGTTCAGCTTGCTCCTCTTTAGTAACTCCAACTGGGACATCTTTATCCGTAACTGTGACTAAATTAGCACCATTCACCTGAATAACAGGAAAGTTATTTATTCTCTCTACACCAACCTCCACTGGGTTGCTTGATGCCACAGCTTGATTTAGGATTTGATTAGCATTATTAGCTCGTTGTTGTGCATCAAACTCATTTAATTGGCTAAGCTTAAATAACTCTCGTCCATCAAGAGTAACAGGAGCAGTAGCATTTTGTTGTGCTAGAACAGGCATTACAGACAAAACACAACCCAAAATAAAACTGAGGGTAATTATCTTCAGAGATCTAATTTTTCTCAAGCCAAAACGAATCAACCAACTCATAACGATAAAACTTGTCCAAATGTTCATTTAGGGAGCATAACAATTTATGTCATACGATTACGATCTTTTTGTCATTGGTGCTGGTTCTGGAGGACTAGCAGCTTCCAAACGTGCAGCTAGCTACGGCGCAAAAGTCGCCATAGCTGAACGAGATCTCGTTGGTGGTACCTGCGTTATTCGCGGTTGTGTACCTAAAAAACTCATGGTTTACGCCTCCAAATTTGCTCACTATTATGAAGATGCAGTTGGTTATGGTTGGAGTGAAGTTCAACCTAGTTTTGATTGGCAAAAGCTGGTTACTAGGGTAGATAATGAAGTTAAAAGATTGAGTAAACTACATATTAGTTTACTAGAAAAAGCTGGAGTGGAATTAATTCCCGGAGATGCCAGTTTATTAGATCCTCACACCATCAAAGTAGGCGATCGCAAAGTAACAGCTGATAAAATTTTAATTGCTGTGGGTGGAGAAGCAATCAAACCTGATATTCCGGGAGCCAAAGAATACACCATTACCTCTCGCGAAATCTTTCTTTTACCAGAACAACCAAAGCGTTTTGCTGCTATTGGCGCAGGTTACATTGCTGTAGAATTTTCCTGTATTATGAATGCACTCGGTAGCGAAGTCACTCAGTTTATTCGTGGCGATCGCTTTTTAAGAGGTTTCGATGAAGAAATCCGCAGTAATGTTCAGGATGCCATGATTCAACATGGGATTAATGTTGTCCCCAATAGCTATGTGCCCAAAATCGAAAAAGTATCAGACGGTTTAGAAGTAACCTATTTGGACAAAGAAAAAAATACGGAATCGAAAATCATTGTAGATGCAGTACTATTTGCCATTGGTCGCGCTCCTAATTTAGCATTTCTCGGTTTAGAAAATACTAATGTGGAAATTGTCCAATGTGAAGATAATCAAAGCTTACCCAATTTGCATGGTTATACAACCAATTGTGCCATCAAAGTTGACGAATATAGCCGCACTACAGAAGCAAACATTTTTGCAGTGGGAGATTGCACCAACCGGATTAATTTAACCCCAGTTGCTATTAATGAAGGTAGAGCTTTTGCTGATACGGAATTTGGCGATAATCCGCGAGTTTTTAGCCATGAAACTGTAGCATCTGCCGTGTTTTCTCAACCAGAAGCCGCTACAGTTGGCTTAAATGAATCGGAAGCTAAAGAAAAGTACGGCGATGCAATCAAAATTTATCGAGCTAGGTTCCGTCCCATGTACCATAGCTTTACTGGAAAAGATGAAAAAGTTCTGGTTAAATTAGTAGTTGATAGCAACACTGACAAAGTTTTAGGTGCTCATATAGTTGGGGAAAATGCCGCTGAAATTATTCAAGGTGTGGCGATCGCACTCAAAATGGGAGCAACCAAAAAAGACTTCGATGCTACTGTAGGAATACACCCTTCCACAGCGGAAGAATTTGTGACCCTGCGCTAGCTATTTTTGGTAAAATCAATAAGCATTTAATGTAGAGGTATTTCACAAAATGTCTCTACATTTGCTTTTTCTCGTTAGTTAATCCCCCATCCCACTCCCCAACTTTGAACCTCGATCGCGTTTCCTCAGTCTAAACTGAATATATAACAGCGGGTGAGGGAGAAACCATTGGTGTATCTTGTGCCAGGTGTAGGTGTGCCAACTGAAGACATATCCGACTCGGACTTAGCAGAAAAGTGCTTGCAAGGCGATCGACAAAGCTTTCGCCAACTTTATCGACGCTATCAGCAGCGAGTCAGATCCACACTGTACCAACTTTGCGGAACATCCGCGCTCGATGACTTAGTGCAAGAAGTGTTCCTGCGAGCGTGGAAAGGTTTGCCGCAACTACGTCAAACAGCGCAATTTTCTACCTGGCTGTATCGAATTACCTGGAATGTAGCTTGCGATCAGCGACGGCAATTTGCTCAACAACGCAATTTTAATAACAAATTAGAAAACCAAGACCCAAAACAATCGCCAGCGCCCGACTTGATGCAATTACATTATCAGGATTTAGTTAAACGCGCACTAGAACAGTTAAGTTTAGAACATCGGGCTGTAATTGTTTTGCATGACTTAGAAGAAGTTCCGCAAAAAGAAGTGGCTGAAATCTTGGGTATTCCGGTGGGAACAGTTAAATCTCGCCTCTTTCATGCCCGTGCTGCTATGCGGCAATTTCTCCAAAAACAAGGAGTTCAGCTATGAGTAAGTTACCTAATGATGACCAAAATTTAGTAGAGTTTTTAAGGCAAAATCGCCCCGAAATTCCCCCTACCAACCCGGAATTGGAAGAAAAACTTTTTCAAGCGATCGCATCTTCTCCCCACCCACAACTGCACGATCGTTCCTCGAATAATTCATCTCGGTTTCGTAAATTATGGTTAGTTCCTCCCGCTATAGCTGCTAGTTTAGCTTTAGCATGGACTGGTAATTTATGGCGAGAAAATTACTTGTTGACTAAATCTATTACTAATAATGATTCTCTCATCCAATCTGCTACTCCTAACCTAAATACAACTTCTGCATCTTCTAATCTTCAGGCTAAAAATTACAATTATTACTTTGAGAGAAATGAGAGTATAAATTATCAAGAACTCGTCAAGATAGAGAATTTTTTAGAAAATAACTGGAATGGAGTTGTTAATAATATTCCCCCAGAAATCTCAGTAGAAACTATCCAAAAAGAGTACTTTGATTTGGCTGAAGCTAAAGCTTATTCTGCAACTAGAAGCACAAAATTAGTTACTAGAAGGAGATAGAAAATCATGTTACTCAGCCGTGCGTCTGTGATTACGTTTTTAACTTTATCGATTAGCGCAGTTGCCATTGCTAGTCCTAAACCTTGGCTTTCTCAAACTACTTCCCAAAATTCTAATGTAGATAATAACCGTTCTAATCAAGATGTTCCTAAATGGATTCAAAGAGTCAATCTCACTGCATCACAAACTCAACGAATGCAGACAATTAGTAATAAGTACAGAGGCGAAATTTCCGCATCATCAAAAGCTTTGCGCCAAGCTCAATTTGAATTAGGTCAAATGCTTGGAGGTGACGCTAATATAGATAGCTTACGGCAAAAACATCGCCAAGTCGAAGCCTTGAAACAAAAAGTAGGAAGTTTGCGCTTTGAAAGCCTTTTAGAAATGCGGGAAGTTTTGACTACCGAACAACGTCGTCAGGTAGCACAAAATTTACAAAATAGAGTCAAAAGGCGCAAATATCGGGATTCTCACTTTTCAGAAATGCAGCCACCACAAAGATAAGCTATTGTTTTTGGTTCGTTGTGAGGACTTCAGTCCTTTGATTTAGGTCTGTACGACTAAAGTCGCTACTAAGCTGTTACGCATTTAAAAGTCATATTGTAGGGTGCGTCAGATTTAGATATTTTCCTTTCTACATAGGCTTTAACGTCTGACGCACCCTACTCGTTAATAAGTGATTTAAATGCGTAACAGCTTACGAACATTTTCTATCTCAGCGTTTTGATTTAGGTAAATTTAAAACTAATGTCTTCTGAGTTTATTTATTTGCATGGCTTTGCTTCTAGCCCTAATTCAGCTAAAGCTAATTATTTGCGCGATCGCTTTAACCAAATCCAGATTCCCTTAACTATTCCTGACTTAAATCAATCTGATTTTACTCATTTAACAATGACTCGCCAACTGCACCAAGTCAGAACAATTTTTCCTCCTTCACCAACGCCAGTAACTTTAATTGGTTCTAGTTTTGGGGGATTAACATCAGCTTGGTTAGGCGAAACAGAACTACAATGTCAAAAATTAGTCTTGCTAGCCCCAGCTTTTACTTTTCTTTCTCTGTGGCTTTCTGCTTTGGGAGAGAAAACAGTTAAAAGTTGGCATACTGAAGGATTTTTGCCAGTTTATCATTATGGAGAAAAGCGATCGCTCCCTCTAAGCTACGACTTCGTAACCGACTTAAAACAATACTCAGAAACCGACATTAAACGCCAAATTCCCACCTTAATTATTCACGGGATAAATGATGGAGTCATCCCGATACAAGCTAGTAGAAACTTCGCCGCCTCTCGCCCTTGGATAAAATTAATTGAACTAGACAGCGATCACTCCCTCGCCAATGTTTTCCCAGAAATTTGGCAAGAAATTTCCACCTTTTGCCAACTCAGCAACTTTTAGAGGTAAAATTTAAACCTAAACATATAATTTCCAGTTTCCCACCAATGCTTAACTTTATTCGTTCTGACTTAGCGCAACTCACAGCTTATCAACCCCACCCAGGAGGCACATCTGGCGAACCAGTCAAATCAGACATTACCATAGATCGCTTAGATTCTAACGAAAGTCCCTTTGATTTACCTAGCGAATTAAAAGAAAAACTTGCTTGGAATTATCAGCAAATTATTGAAAATAACCGATATCCTGACGGTAGTTATGTGGCGCTGAAAAATGCGATCGCTCAATACGTCAACGAATCCGCACAAACTACCGAAATTAACTTAAATAACATTTCTGTAGGCAACGGTTCCGATGAATTAATTCGCTCAGTTTTAATTGCCACTTGTTTAAAAGGAGAAGGTGCCGTTTTAATCGCCAATCCCACCTTTTCCATGTATGGCATTATCGCCCAAACATTAGGAATTCCTGTAGTTACAGTTGGACGTTCCGAAACTGATTTTGCCATAGATTTATCCGCAGCACAAGAAGCAATTAATCAAACCCAAAATCCACCAATTCGCCTCGTTTTTGTCGTTCATCCTAACTCACCTACCGCCAACGCTTTAACAGCGAAAGAATTAGATTGGTTGCGGAGTTTGCCAGAAAATATTTTAGTAGTTATTGACGAAGCTTATTTTGAATTTAGTCAAACTACAGTCGCCAATGAATTAGCAAAACGTCCTAATTGGATGATTTTAAGAACCTTCTCCAAAGCTTTTCGTTTAGCTGCCCATCGGGTTGGATATGCGATCGCTCATCCCCAACTAATCACCGCCCTAGAAAAAGTTCGCCTCCCCTACAATTTACCCAGTTTTTCCCAAGCAGCTGCCTTGTTTGCCATGAATTATCGCCAAGAATTATTGGCAACAATTCCGCAAATTTTAGCAGAAAGAGAACAACTAATTAACAGTTTATCGGGGCATCCAGCCTTAAAAATTTGGCCGAGTGCCGCTAACTTTATTTATCTCCGTCTCGCCCCAACAAACAGCGATCGAACCGCTAAACTAACCGCATTAACTCAAAAACTAAAATCTCAAGGAACATTAATCCGACAAATTAGCGGAGGACTAAGAATTACTATAGGTACACCTGAAGAAAATCAGCGATCGATTCAAAGACTAAAAACCACCTTAGACACTTGGGAATTTTAAATGAAACAATTGCCCCTAGATCCCTTCTGCCTTCCTAATCTTCCCGATATCTGATTTCTTTAATAGTTTGAGGCAAAACCCCCACCAAACTAGCGAAAGCCTCATCAGGTAATTGTTCCAAAGTTTGAGAATCAAAAAAGTTTTCAAACTGAAACATTAACTTTTCCGCCCGTTGTAAAGGATCGTCATATTCCGTAGACTTTTTCATTAATCGGACCCACTGAATCCGAATTTTATAAGCAGTTTGGCGCTCTTCAAAATTGTCTGGAACAATCAAAGAAATATTACCCACAGGAATCACACTTTGGCAATCTAAATCACACCTACCACCAACAGCAGCCCCAGGTCCAGCAAACTCCGTATGGTGAGGTTTATAGAGAATTAAACCATTGCGCTTACAGCGATTAACCATCAGGAAATTACCTTTTTGCAAATGTTCAGTAATTTCAGCGCCAGACAAATTTTCGTATTCTTCAGCCATAATACCTGTGTCCTCAACGCTCAACAATTGTTTTTAGTATAACTTTGCCCTTTGCCTTTGAGGACTAGCGTCTAATCAAACGTTTATGTAGCAGAAGTTGTCGAGGTTTTCCCAACAACAAACAAGCCCAATTAGAATCTACTTGGTGTAATCGATAGCCTAACTGAGAATAAAGCCCTCTTGCCTTGTAATTATTTTCCAATACGTGCAAATAAAGGTCTTGATAACCCCAATTTAAAGCAGTTTGCTCACAAGCAAGTAATAATTGCCGAGCTACCCCCTGACGACGATACTCAGACTGCACTGCCAAATTAGACAAATAGGGATATCCAGAGGAATTATAGAACTGCCAAGGACTAGGCGATCGCAACGACATTTCCACCGTTCCCACCAAATAATCCCTTCTCATCTCTTGACTATCCTCAAGTCGAGAATCCTTGTAGATACCCACCAGACAAACATAACGCGGTGAACTAGATTGCAAGCGATGGCGCAAATCTTCGTATATCCCCAAGCGAAACAGGGGATACAACCAGCCACCAATACCCCCGCGAGAGTGAAAGCTATTAGCCAGAATATCCGCCAAATAACTTAAATCTTCGGGTTTAGCCGCACGGATTTGTAAAGGAGAAGAACCAGACAAAACTACCTCCGGTTCTTGCTGGAAGTTTTTCAGAAACCAGAACAAGAGCTTCACAACGGTTTAGGGTTTGACATTTACTTAAGCTAAAGCCAAGTTATGCTTAAGTTTAAAGGGCAACAATCATCACTTATGTAACTAAAATTAGTGATTGTCACCGTCAACTGCATTAGGATTATACAAAGGGTGTATAACTTAGACTAAGTATAGAATTGTCAAAGTAGGATACAGGCAATCTGCCTAGTTAAGTTGAGATTGGCAATGTTAAACTTAGTATTTCTTTAAAATAGCCTAATGCTTACCAATGTTAATGTGTTTTCTCCTTATAGTTAAGTAATAGTTAGTAAACTGGGTTCCCATCTCAAGCTTCCGGTTTCAGGAAACTCTCTTGACACCCCATATCTGAGTTAGGACACCCAGAACCCAAAGTAGTTGGTGGTGAGTAGTGAGTTGAGAGCTAATGAAGGGCAAAATAAAACAGATTTGGTATTTGCAGCTTTTAAAAATTGTCACCAGCTAATGCACGCTGTAATCATACCGTTTCCTTCTGGGATGACTTGCTGAGGCAGGAGAGTATTATATGAAGTCCCAAAACACTAATAAACCAAAGCTTCTGGTTGTTGATGATGAACCAGATAATCTCGACCTGCTGTATCGCACTTTTTATCGAGAATACAAAGTCCTGAAAGCAACATCAGGAACAGCGGCGTTGGAAATTTTAGCCAAAGAAGGAGATGTGGCAGTCATCATTTCCGATCAACGGATGCCGGGAATGAGTGGAACTGAGTTTTTGAGTTTAACCGCTACTCAGTACCCAGACACAATCCGTATTATTTTGACTGGTTATACTGATGTCGAAGACTTGGTAGAAGCTATTAATAGTGGTAAGGTTTTTAAGTACGTCACTAAACCTTGGGAATCGGAAGCGTTGCAAATAGTAGTGCGACAAGCTTTAGATACCCATAATGTTTTGAAAGCGCGAACTCAAGAATTGTGTCGTACTCTGCGCCAAGAGTCTTTACTTAATACTGTTACTAATACTATTCGTTCTCGTACCGATCATCGGCAAATCCTGCAAACAATTGTGAATACAGTTGGACATATGCTGGAGGCAGATATTTGTATTATTCGTCCTTGTCATGATAATACGATCGCTGATGAATCTTTTGTCTATCATAAGCGAGCTACCGGAGAAAAATCACTAGCAACTAACGACGCATTACTTACTACCTCTTCCGATGATGTTTTGGCTCAAACTGTTTGGGAAACATTCGATGTTCACGTTATTGAGGATGTGGCAAAAGATCAGCAAATTCAAGGGGATAGTCTAGAAAAACAACAAAGATCGGCAGCTTTTGCCGCTGTAGGAATTCGTTCTTCTTTGGTAGTACCTTTAATTTGTCAATTAGAATTGACCGCAGTTTTGGCACTGCATCAGTGTACAGAAATTCGTCATTGGCAAGATGATGAAGTACAACTAGTTTTTATGGTGGCAGATCAAGCGGCTTTGGCGATCGCACAAGCTAGGGCTTATGAAAGATCGATCGCAATGGCTAAACGAGAAGCTTTGGTTAATACTATTACTAATGCCATTCGTTACAGTCTCGATCCAAAAGATATTTTCTCAGCCATCACAAAACAACTTGGCGAAGCATTAAATGTGGATGGTTGCGCTCTTTCTTTATGGACACCAGATGATGAATATGTTCAATGTGTGGGATTATATGATGCTCATGAATTGGGTTTACAAGTGTTCGATGTGGAATTTGGTGAATTAGAAAACAACCACAACAAAAGACAAATAAAGGTAATCGAAAATGGGGAAGGAATTACCGAAATATCTACGATAAATTCCTCAACTTCTACAGCCCAATCTTCATTACCCAATCCCCATTACCCAAATAATAATAACCAGGATTCAACATTTACATCTTCTTCTCAACTGCCACAATCTTTAGTCCCAATTGCCGCAAATCCAGTATTACAAAGGTTAATTGAAACTCAACAACCTGTAGTAATTGATGATTTAGAATCCATGCCAGAAATGCAGGGTTTTGATTTACCTTTGCGCTCTTCGGCAAGGGCTTTAATGATGGTACCTTTGATTTGTGATGGGCAATTAATAGGCAGTATTACGCTGCGAGAAGCAAGTTCTGTAAGAAAATGGCAACAGCTAGAAATTGATTTAGCTTTGGCTGTAGCAGCACAAGCAGCGATCGCAGTTCAACATTCTCGCCTATATCAGAAAACTCGCCAGCAAGCCGAAAGATTATTAGAATTAGACCGTCAAAAAACTGAATTTTTCCAAAATATTTCCCATGAATTTCGCACTCCATTAACTCTAATGATGGGGCCGTTAGAATCAGCAGTAGCTCAAAAAAGTGACCTGCCCTACGAACAAGCAGCAATTGCTTTAAGAAATACTCGTCGTTTACTGCGCTTAGTTAATCAATTGTTGGATATTCAAAGAATTGATGCTGGAAGAATGCAAGCAAGTTTTCGCCCTTGCGATGTGGTGGTAATGGTAGGTCAAATTGTCGAATCTTTCCGTCCTTATTGTGATAAAAAAGGTTTGCGATTGGTGACAGAATTTCACTCCTGTCCCAAAGTTTATCTAGACCCAGAAAGATTTGATAAGGTGATTTATAATTTGTTATCTAATGCCATGAAGTTTACGGAAAATGGAGGTGCGATCGCAATTAAAGTAGAACCAGCTGGCGATCATGTTCGGCTGCAAATTAAAGATACGGGAATTGGCATTCGTACCGAACAAATCCCCCATTTATTTCAACGTTTCCGCCAAGCTGAAGGTTCCGTTAATCGCTCTTACGAGGGTAGCGGTTTAGGTTTAGCTTTAGTTAAAGAATTAGTTGAACTTCACGGAGGACAAATTTCTGTAGAATCAATTTATGGCGCAGGGAGTACTTTTACAGTTTGGTTACAAACAGGAACCGCCCATTTGCCTTTAGATCAAGTATTAGAAGTACCTACCCAAGTTCAAGCTAGTCGGGCTGCTGTAGAATTAGCAGATTTAGAGATTTTAGAAGTTTCAGAAGTAGAGGAAAATAGCCTAGAACAGATAACCGGAGAAATTGGTGCTGCTGCTGGGGCAAATTCTTCCGCCCCGACAATTTTAGTAGTAGATGATAATCGTGATTTACGGGCTTACGTTTCTCAAGTTTTGCGTGCTTCTGGTTTTGAAGTGTTAACAGCGAGACATGGTGCAGAAGGTTTAAGCATCACTATAGAAAGGCATCCTGATTTAATTGTGACTGATTTAATGATGCCGATCGTCTCTGGGTTAGATATGATTCGGAGAATTCGAGATTTGCCAGAAGTGAAAGCAACTCCAATTATTTTGTTAACCGCAAAAGTTGATGAGGATACCAGAATTGAAGGCACAGAACAAGGGGCAGATATTTATTTAGCTAAACCTTTTAACGATCGCGAACTCTTAGCCGCAGTGCGAAATTTATTAGCACTAAAAGCCAACGAACAAAAGTTGAGCGAGTTAAATAAATATCTCACCGAATCAGTATTAAAACGCTTTTTGCCACCATCGTTAGTGAATAAGGCAGCGACAGGAGAATTATCTTTAGATTTGCGCCCGGAACCAAAATTGGTCACAATTTTGTTTAGCGATATTGTTGGTTTCACTCAACTTTCTAATACTTTAAGAAGTCGGCGCGTTGCTGAGTTGTTGAATGAATATTTGGATTATATGACTAGAGCAGTATTTGCCAATGGTGGTACTGTGGATAAATTTATGGGTGATGCAGTTTTGGCGATGTATGGAGCACCGGAAGAGTTGACACCCAATGAACAGGTAAAACGTGCGATCGCAACAGCCAGACAAATGCACCACTACTTAGATCAACTTAATCAACGTTGGCGAGAACAAGGTATCCCGGAAATTCAGTTTCGCTGTGGTATCCATCAAGGAACCGCAGTAGTAGGAATGTTTGGCAGTTCCGAACGAGCCGATTATACTGCGATCGGACCCACGGTGAACATTGCCTCCCGACTCCAAGCTTTAGCCGCACCTAACTCAATCTTAGTTTCCGCAGCCGTCGCCGATTATTTAGATGAAGCCGAAATTACCAAAGGTAGTCCTCTACAACTTAAAGGAGTAGATGAAACAGTATTGACTTTTGTCGTTGATATTTAGAAATGAACTTTTGCGGACATTTTAGTTAAATTAACGATCGCTTTGATCAACTTTTCTGGGTGAACAGGCTTAGAAATATGTTGTTGAAAACCAGCAGAAAATGCTTGTTGTCGATCGACTTCTCCAGCATAAGCCGTCAGAGCGATCGCAGGTACTTGACTCCCCTGTTCTACTGGCATATTTCGGATTTGCCGAATTAGCATATAGCCATCCATCAAAGGCATTCCAATATCACTTACTAGTACATCTATTTTTGATTGCGAAAAAAGTTCTACAGCTTCTCTAGCAGATTGAGCAATTATCACCTTTGCCCCTGCTTGTTGCAGAGTGAACTCAACCACATCCCGTGCATCTTCTTCATCATCTACTAACAAAACCGTCACTTTAGCAAGTGGATAATCAGCAATCGATAACGGCCCAGATGGATCTTCCATCTCTTCGTATAATTCCTTCTTTTCCAACAAAGGTAGCTGAACTGTAAAGGTAGCACCTTGTCCTTCACCAGGACTATCTGCGCGAACAGTACCCCCATGTAACTCAACTAAATGGCGAACAATGGCTAATCCTAATCCCAATCCACCAAATGTTCGAGTTGTGGTTGAATCTGCCTGACGAAAATATTCAAATACATGAGGCAAAAACTGAGGAGAAATACCTTTGCCAGTATCGCTAACAGTTATTTGAGCGTAGGATTGAACAGACGAGTCAGAATCTTGGTAATTATTTTTATTTTTCTCAACTTGCTGCAATCTAATTTTTATTCGTCCTTTCTCTGGAGTGAATTTTACAGCATTAGAAACCAGATTCCAAACTACTTGTTGTAAACGACCAGCATCTCCTAGAACTTTGCCATCGATCGGATCGAGCAAAACTTCAATTTGAATAGACTTAGCTTGTGCTGCTAAACGCACCGTTTCCAGTGCAGCATTAATCGTCCAAGCTAAATCAACCACCAACATCTGAAGATTTAACTTACCTTGTAAGATGCGAGAAACATCCAACAAATCCTCAATTAGTTGAGTTTGCAATTTAGCATTACGCTCAATTGTTTCCAGAGCGTAATTAGTTTTTGTGGCATCTAATCTGCCGCTACGAAGTAATTTAGACCAGCCGAGAATGGGGTTAAGAGGTGTTCGCAACTCGTGAGATAAGACAGCGAGAAACTCATCTTTGATGCGATTAGCGGCCTCAGCTTCCTCTCGTGCAGCTTCTGCTCGCAGCAAATTTTCTGCTAAATCCTGTTCTCGTTGAGATAGCAAGTTAGCGGAAAATTCCAGAGACTTACCTAATAAAGCGACTTCCTTGATCGGTGAAGGCTGAATTTGAGGCTGTTCTCCTTTAGCCAAAGCTTCGGCAGCAGCGGCAGATAAAGTAATGCTGCGAGAAATCTGCCTTGCCAGGACGATCGCACCCGTACCACTAACTAATAACAATACCAAACCAGACCCCATCACCAGCCACATTGCTGCTTGCGAAGGCCCTTGAATGACTTTAACTGGGACAGTCACCGCCACCGTCCAGCCCAATTTCTCGATGCGACTAAAGGCGACGTATACCTGCTCTCCTTCCAGAGTAGTATCTCGGTACACTCCCTCTTTACTCTCTCCAGTCCGTTTCAGGAAAGATGGTGTTCCTTGCTTTCCCACAAAAAGTTCGGGATTCCGAGTGCGAGCCACGACTACACCCCGATGGTTAACCACTGTCCGAGTCCATTCTCCTTCTAGGGGAGATTGTTCTTCGATGATGCTAGCTAGTGCTGTTGGTGTAATTACAGCAGTGAGGATGTAGCGCAATTTGCCGTTACGCATTGCGGGAACGCGGACTGGGAAGGCAAGATTTCCTTGCGGTCCAGTGGTGAGGTTGCCAACTACGGTGTGGCGCTTTCGGGTTAATCGTCGCAGGCTGTCTCGATCGATCGCCGGGGGTAATGGTTCACCCAGAGGTCTTTTGCTATTAACCAGCTGGCGACCGTCGGGAGATAGGAGAATTGCAGTTAACCAAGTAGGTTGTGTCTGTGTTACCCGCTTTAGTTGACTATAAAAGGTTTTCAGATCGCCTTGGTCAAGTTGTTCGGATGTTGCCAAAGCTTGAAGTGTCCGAGATGTGCTAGCAATTTCCCGTTCTACTGTCACTGCTAAATTACGGGCAGCTAGAAGGGTGCGGCGTTCTGAGGTTGCTTGTTCCTGCTGCGAGAGTTTATAGACGATCGCTACGGCAAACAAAACTACTGGAAGCAAAGACCCTGCTATGAGTAGAATTAAATGCCACCGCAGGGAAAGCGCCCGTTCGCTAGAAGTTTTTGAAGTTTGGTTCGTGTTTATTTTCGGCAACTCTTTCACCTAGCGTGCTCAGGAATCGATCGGCGATCGCCTATTTAGTCTCGATCAAAGTGGTTTGGGGAAAAGCCGATCTTAATCGGGAAAAACTAGATGTGGCAAAACTTTTTCCCTCTTAACTCTTATATAGCCGAAAGTACCGCTTTTGAGTACACTTGGACTATAAGTCTCAGGAGGGAAATTTTGTCAGGGTAGGGAATGGGGAACAGATAAGAAACTTATCCCGGAAGTTTTTCTGCTTTTTTCGATCGAATTAATTGTCTAGTTGTTGAAAGTTGTGCTATCCTAGCTAGAGCGATGAAAAAACTGAGCTTTTCAGTTGTCAGTCGCAATGCGGGCGTAGTTTAGTGGTAAAACTATAGCCTTCCAAGCTATTAATGCGGGTTCGATTCCCGCCGCCCGCTTTTTCCTCATCTTTGCCGCATTAATGTCATCTTGACCAATTAAATGTTGCTTGCTTTGAAAGTAAGTCGCTTAGTTAGGATATAACCGTTTCTAAATGGTTTAGAGGAGTATTGTGTCAAAGACAATTAATCAAAAAACTAAACCTAAAATTATTCTCGACACCGATCCTGGTGGTGATGATTCTTTCGCTTTGCTGTGGTTATTGAGTTTAGTAAAACAGGGTTTTGCGGAACTAGTTGCTGTGACTACGGTTGATGGAAATGTTCATGCAAGATACACTTTTGTTGGGGCAAGTAAGCTATTGAAATTAGCAGGTTTTGCAGCAATAGAAGTTGGCAAAGGTGTGATTGGGGGATCAAAAAGCGATCTGGAAGATGCAGCGGGTATTCATGGTAATGATGGGATGGGAAATCTTTCGCATACTTTGCCAGAAATTGATGTTAGTTATGAAGATGCGGTTGATTCTGATGATATTTTAATTGAGAAGTTGCAAGCTAATCCGGGGGAGATTGTTGTTGTGGCGATCGCACCTTTAACCAACTTAGCATCTGCCGAAAAAAAATGTCCAGGGATTCTCAAAAAAGCTAAGGAAATTATTATTATGGGAGGTGCTTTTAAAGTTCCGGGAAATATTGCACCAGAAGCAGAATTTAATATTGCTTATGATGTGGAAGCTGCGGCGACAGTTTTTGCTAGTCGAGATGATATTGTAGTGATTCCAATTGATGTGACTGAACAGCTAATTTTTACTAATGAAATGGCTGAACAAGTTAGTCAAATTAACCTGGAAAGTGAGATTTCTAAGTTTATAGTTTCTCTGTGTGAGTTTATGACTAAAACTGCCCTTGCTTTTCGAGAAACGCAAGGAAAACAAGGTTTTTTGGTGCATGATGCTGCGACTTTAGCTTATCTGTTTTATCCTGAAACTTTGTTGTTTCGTCGCGCTGAGGTGGTGATTGAAACTCAGGGGAAATGGACGAGAGGAAAAACTTTGTTTGATAGTCGGAATAAGACGAAATTTGGTGCTAATGCTTGGGTAGCAATGGAGGTTGATAGTGTTAATCTTTTAGCGGTGATGATGGAAGATTTAAAGGTTCTAATTTCTTAGTAATTTTTTTAACCGCGAAGACGCGAAGGACGCGAAGGAAAGAGGAAGAGGGAGATTTAGTAACATCTAGAAATGTCTCTAGAAAGTTCTTAAGTATTCATTTCTTCGTCTGTGTTCTCTGCGTCTCTGAAAAAAGTATCATAAATTACAAAAATTATTAAACTAAATTTGTATATAGCAAGTAAACTGAGAATTGTTAATGATTCAAAGTAATAGTAAGATGAAGAAAATTTTTATTTGTGGTTCTGCTTTAAGGGGACAACCGGATCACGGGAATTTGCAAAACGCGAAGTTTATTAAACCTGCAAAAACCCAAGCTTTGTATCGTTTACACGCAGCGGGTAATGGTTGGCATCCGGCAATTTACGAAGTGGAAACGGGGGGAATTAGTATTCCGGGGGAAGTTTATGAAATGACAGAAGCGGAATATGAATATCTTTTGGTTAATGAACCAGAAAATATGTATCCGGGGGATGTAATATTGGAAGATGGCGAAACTTTAACTGCGATGCTTTATCCTCAAGAATTAGTCAAAAAATACAATTGGCCTGATATTTCTCATTATGGCGGTTGGGCGGTATATAAACAAGATAGTGGGAAAGTAACAGGTTAAAAAGTGTTATTACTTATTGGTCATTTGTCATTTAGTTTTACTTTTTGCAGGTAACAATAATGATGATAGTTTCCCCGTTGTTTGTTAATAGCGATCGCCTTAACCGAAGTATAGAAACACTTGCCCAAATTGGTCAAGTTGCTGATGGTGGAGTAACGCGAATTGCCTTTAGTCCAGAAGATATTGCTGCGCGTAATTTGGTGCAGAATTGGATGAGGGAAGCGGGGATGAATGTTCGCATTGATGCAGCAGGAAATATGATTGGTTGTTATCAGGGAAAACAGGCAAATTTTCCGGCATTAGCAACAGGTTCCCATATTGATACTGTACCTAATGGAGGTCCTTATGATGGCGCTTTAGGTGTGTTAGCGGGAATTGAAATAGTGAGAGCATTTAAGGAGAATAATATTAGATTGGAACATTCGATCGAAGTAATTGTTTTCACAGACGAAGAAAGCACCATGATTGGTAGTAAAGCGATGGCGGGAACAGCTAAAAATAATCTGGAAAATTATCGCCTTGCTGATGGTAAATCTATTGGAGAAAGTTTAGGGAAAATCGGGGGAAATTGGGATGAGTTGGAGAGGGCAAAACGCGATCGATCGCAAATAGCCGCCTACATAGAATTGCACGTAGAACAAGGAGGAATTTTAGAGAATCTCAACAAACAAATTGGAGTAGTTGAAGGCGTTGTTGGCGCATATAGAGGAATAATTACTGTTACTGGAAAAGCCAATCATGCTGGAACTACGCCAATGGAAATGCGCCAAGATGCCTTAGTTGCAGCGGCTCAAATTGTTCTACAAGTTAACAATTTAGGCAACGAAAAGCCGGGAAATCAAGTAGCAACTGTCGGCAAATTTAACGTATTTCCTAATGCTACCAACATTGTACCAGGACAAGTAGAAATGAGTGTTGATATCCGAGATCTATCTGCCGATCGGATTAAATACTCGATCGCAAAATTAGAACAACAGTTGATAGAAATTGCCGCTAATACCCAAACTAAAATCACTTTAAAACCTTACTTGTGGGTAGAACCAACCTTAGCAGCTAGTGATATTGTAAAGGCGATCGCAGATGTTTGCGATCGACTAAAATTATCCCATCATATTTTACCCAGTCGCGCCGGACACGATGCCCAAGAAATCGGACGTTTCACCAACATGGGAATGATATTTGTTCCTAGCATCGAAGGAATTAGTCACTCCCCAAAAGAACACACCACACCCGAACAATGTACCCAAGGAACAAACGTATTACTACAAACATTTCTACAATTAGATCGAATTTATTCAACTCAGATTTTGCATCAGTCCCAACACCCGCCTGCGAATCAATTCGCAGGCTAATAGCGAAAGTCCACTGAAGTGGACTAAAACAACAGACGCAAGAGCTAAATTCAACAAATAAAATGTACAATTTCAACTAAAAAATAACTCTCTTCTCTTCCTTCGTGTCCTTCGTGTCTTCGTGGTTCAAAAAAATATGTATGATTTGAAAATTGTAATTATTGGCGCTGGTATTGGCGGATTAACAACAGGAATAGCCTTAAAAAAAGCTGGCTACCAAGTCGAAATATACGACAAAGTAAAAGAACTACGCCCCGCAGGTGCCGGAATTTCCCTCTGGTCAAACGGTGTAAAAGTTCTCAATAAATTAGGACTTGGCGATCGAATGGCTGCCATTGGCGGACAAATGAATCAGATGCAATATCGTAGTTATAAAGATGAATTACTCAATGATATTAGCCTGCAACCATTAATAGAAGAAGTTGGACAACGCCCTTACCCAGTCGCCAGAACAGACTTACAACAAATGCTGTTAGAAGCATTTCCCGGCACAGTTAAATTAGGTAGCAAATGTGTAGGATTTGAAGATTTAGGCGATCGCGTTACTGCAATTTTTGAAGATGGAAATACAGCAACAGGAGACTTATTAATTGCTGCTGATGGTGTGCGTTCCACCTTGCGCCCTTACATTTTAGGAACAGAAATTGAACCTCGTTATGCTGGATATGTTAACTGGAATGGGTTAGTAAAAGCGAGTGAAGATTTAGCACCGAAAAACACTTGGATAATCTACGTTGGCGAAAACAAACGTGCTTCAATGATGCCAGTGGGGGGCGATCGATTTTACTTCTTTTTCGATGTACCATTACCAAAAGGAACATCTACCCCACCCGAAGCAATATCAAAAGAATTAGCTAATTTTTTCGCAGGTTGGCCTCAAGTTGTGCAAAACTTAATTAAACAGATTAATCCCTTAGAAACTAATCGTTTAGAAATCCATGATATCGGCCCTTTAGAAACTTTTGTGCGTGGTAGAGTTGCCTTATTAGGAGATGCTGCCCATACTACCACACCTGACTTAGGACAAGGAGGTTGTCAAGCAATGGAAGATGCAGAAGTGTTAACTCGCTATCTTTTAACAACAAATATTAGTGTGGAAGATGCGCTAAAAAGATATGAAAATGAACGGAAAGAACGGGCTAATGCTATTGTTTTAAAAGCCCGAAAACGTGCGGATCAAATTCATGGGAAAGAACCGGAAGTTACGCAGCAATGGTATCAACAATTACGGCAAGAAAGTCCTTTAGATGTTACTAATGCTATTAGTAAAACTATTTTAGGAGGGCCGTTGCATTAATGAATTTTTTAAACCACAGATGAACACAGATAAACACAGATGATATGGCAGGTAAATTAACTACTCATGTTTTAGATACAGCACAAGGTTGTCCGGCGCGAGATTTGGCGATCGAACTTTGGTCAATAACACCTGAAACCAACGAAAAAACCCTATTAAAAACCACTCGTACCAACCAAGACGGACGCACAGATTCACCTTTAATTGAGGGCGAACTTCAACAGGGAATTTATGAATTAGTCTTTCACGTTGGCGAATATTTCAATCACCACTTAAAAGACTTACCAAACCCGCTTTTTTTAGATAAAATTCCCATCCGTTTCGGTATCGCAAATCCCCAAGCACATTATCACGTTCCGCTGCTAACATCACCTTGGTCTTACAGCACATATCGAGGAAGTTAATTTAAATCGCAAGATGGATTTACCAAACGTAGAAACTTATCTTATCCCCCAAAATTTAGCAGAAATTACTAACTGGAAAAATGGATGGAGTTGGTTAGCTGGTGGTACTTGGTTATTCAGCGAACCGCAACCCGAAATTACCACTTTAGTTGACTTGCAAAACCTCGGATGGTCAGAAATAGAAATTAACTCCGAAGGTTTAACAATTGGCGCAACTTGTATAATGAGTCAATTATTAAACTACAACTTCCCCGAAAATTGGACATCAGTAAAAGCATTAAAAAGCGCCGTTAATGAACTAGCATCTTTCAAAATTCAAAACGTCGCCACAGTCGGAGGAAACCTTTGTTTAGCAATACCAGCAGGAACCTTTGCGCCAGTAATGATACTCTTAGATGCGAAATATCAAATCCTCCCTTTATCAGGCGAACCTTATTGGATTTCCGCCTTAGAATTCCAAACGGAAATCAAACAAACAATCCTCAAACCAGGAGAAGTTTTGCGAAAAATATTCATTCCCAAAGAAAACTTAGAACTACAAACTAACTACCAAAGAATTTGTCTAACTTCCGCCGGACTTGCTATATCAACAGTAGTCGCCGCTTACAATCCAAATACCCAAAAAATCAAATTTGCAATTAGCGGTTGTATACCCTCACCCAAATTAATTGAATTTCCACAAATACCCACACAAACTGAAATAACCCAAAAACTTAACGAAACAATTCCATTAACCAATTATCTCAACGATACAACCGTATCCAACACCTATCGCCAACATATTACCCAAATTTTGATGAAGCGATCGCTACAATTTTAAAATTTATTATATAACTCTCTCTTTCTTCTTCTTCTTCTTCGTGTCCTTCGTGTCTTCGTGGTTCAAAAAATGCCTTTAAAATTCCAAATTAACAATCAAAACTATAACATTAATTGTCCTCCCGGCACTAGCTTATTAACCTTAATTCGCCAACAAGGATGGATGGGAACTCACAAAGTTTGCGAAACAGGAGACTGTGGAAGCTGTACAGTTTGGATAAACCAAACCCCTATTCATAGCTGCATTTTTCCCGCCCATCGTATTAACAACACCCAAATTACAACCATCGAAGGACTAGCAAAAGACGGCAAACTTTGCCCAATGCAGCAAGCATTTATCGACGAACAAGGATTTCAATGCGGATTTTGTACGCCCGGAATGATTATGTCCGCCGAAAAATTGAACTTTTCCACAGAACAAGAACTTCGTGCTACAATGGATGGAAATCTCTGCCGCTGTACCGGATATCAAGCAATAGTTGAAAGCATCAAAAAAGGCAAAAATCTAAATAATTCCCCAGTCCCCAGTCCCCAGTCCCCAGTCCCCAGTCCCCAAATAGGACAAAGTATTCCCAAACAAGATGGTTATGAAATTGTTACCGGAAAACCAATTTATACCCCAGATTGGGTACCAGAAGGAACACTGCATTTAAAGGTTTTGCGATCGCCCCACCCCCACGCCAGAATCCGCAAAATTGACACCACTAAAGCTAAAGAATTACCCGGAGTTCACGCAATCTTTACTCATGAAGATGTTAGCAGAATTCCCTACACAACTGCCGGACACGCCGAACCTGTACCCGATCCTCACGATCATTATTTGTTAGATAATAAAGTACGATTTATTGGCGATCGCATCGCCGCTGTAATCGCAGAAACACCCAAAATTGCCGAAACAGCTTGCCAATTAATTGAAGTAGATTATGAAATTTTACCTCATGTAATTGACCCAGTTTTGGCAATGGGTGAAAAGGTGAAAGAAATGGGGACTGGGGACTGGGGACTGGGGACTGGGGAGTTAAGTAAATCTCCTATTCCTATTATTCATGATGAACCGGAATCTTATCAAATTCACGACGCACAACATAACATTTCTGGGGAAGTATTGATTGAAAAAGGTGATTTAGCTAAGGGATTCGCAGAAGCAGATTTAATATTAGAAAATACCTACGACTTACCAGCAGTCCAACATACACATTTAGAACCTCATATTAGCACGACTTGGTTAGAAGAAGATGGCACATTAGTCGTTAGATCTAGTACACAAGTTCCCTTTCACTGTCAACGACTCCTCGCACAACTTTTCAATTTACCTAAAGAGAAAGTCAGAGTTTATAAAGCAAATATTGGCGGAGGTTTTGGGAATAAACAAGAAATTTTAACCGAAGACCTCTGTGTTTTAGCAACATTAAAAACAGGTCGTCCTGTGCAATGGGCGTTTACCCGCAATGAGGAATTTACTGCTACAAATAGTCGCCATGCGATGAAGGTTCACCTAAAAATTGGGGTGAAGAAAGATGGGAGTTTAACTGCTGTGGAAATGAATGCGATCGCCAACACAGGGGCTTACGGAAATCATGGCACACAAGTAATTTTCCTCACCGGAACAATGCCATTAGGATTGTATCGTTGTCCGAACCAAAAATTTCACGGTCGCTCAGTTTATACTAACACAATGCCAGCCGGAGCATTTCGCGGATACGGAGCAACCCAAGGCTTTTTTGCAATGGAATGTTTATTAGATGAAATAGCCGAAAAGTTGAAATTAGATCCCTTAGAATTCCGGCGACAAAATTTAATTAACACCGAAGATTCCCTGCTATTAGGAGTTGAAAGACATTTCAAAATAGTCGGTAGTTGTGGATTAGATGAAGCATTAACAAAAATCTCTGAAGTATTAGAATATCAACCAGGAACACCACCAAAAATTAACGGACATTTGCGCCAAGGAGTAGGTTTTGCTGTCGCCATGCAAGGAAGTGGATTAGCCAAAATCCATACAGCAAAAGTTAAAATGGCATTGAAAGAAAATGGTCGATATGAATTAAGAACTGGTGCAGTAGATGTTGGTACTGGCGCAGAAACTACTTTAAGACAAATCGCCGCTGAAGTCTTAAATACAACTTTTGATCACATTGATATTATTGCTAGTGACACCAAAGAAACTCCTTTTGATGCAGGTTCTTATGCCTCTGCTACTACCTATATTTCAGGTCAAGCAGTAATTTTAGCTGCCCAAAAGTTACGGGAATTGTTATTAAATAAGGTTAGCGGAATTTGGCAAGCTGTTCCCGAAGAATTGGAATTAAACGGCATTTTAGTTAAATCAAAAAATCACTCAATTAATCAAGAGATTGACTTAGAAAATTTAGCTAAACTTAGCGATCGACCATTAGTAGCAGAATCAGAATATGCAGCAGAACGTTCTACCTTAACTTTTGCCGTTCTAGGAGTAGAAATAGAAGTAGATACGGAAACGGGAAAAATTAAAATATTGCGTTGCGTGCAAGCAATTGATATTGGCAAAGCGATTAATCCGCGCATTTGTGAAGGTCAAGTAATTGGCGGAATAGTGATGGGATTAGGGTATGCTTTAACCGAAGAATTGCACTTTAATGAACTAGGAAAAATCATCAATCCCAACCTTCGTACTTATCGCTTACCCCTTGCCAAAGATGTGCCACCAATAGAAGTATTTTTGATTGAAAAATCCGATCCTTATGGGCCTTTTGGAGCGAAAGGAGTAGGGGAAGTTGTGATTAATTGTGTTGCTCCTGCGATCGTCAATGCTGTTGCAAATGCGATCGGAATTAGGCTTAAACAATTACCAATAACACCTGAAAGATTATGGCAAGCGATACAGGCGTTGCATAATGGAATGTCAATTTAGTGTACTCAGTGATTTAATATCCTTAAAGTAGCTTTAGCTGCAACGGTTTGTCTTCGCTTTCTAAAAGTGGTTGTGATGTAACATTTTCACCCTTGCTAAGATAATGACGAACAACTGCTGCAACAACTTGTGCTAGTTCGCAGGGAACAGCATTACCGATTTGCCTGTAGATTGAACTTTGTCCACCAATGAATTGATAATCATGTGGAAAAGTCTGTATTCTTAGTGCTTCATCAACCGTCAATCGTCTAAGCCTTTTGGGTGCAGCATTTAAAGATAATGGTTTTCCCCCTTTCATTAAGTAAGAGTGATACCATTCAACCCAACTATCCTGACCAAAATAGCAATGATCTTCATCAATAATTGGTGTTTTATTTCCACCCATAGAAGCATGAAGAACACAGGAGTAGCCATCAGGATTTAATGGTCTTCCCTGACCATTGAACATCATTCCTGCATAGGGAGAACGTCGCATCACGGGCTTGGCAGCGATAGTAACTTTTGCATTACATATTCTCTGGTTCTTCTCGGAGCCTGCCACACCTAAAGGTAAAAGAATATCTCTAACAGTTGGAGCTTTCTTCTTATATAGCTCGAACTGTACTTCTAGGTCACTAATATCTTTAATATCACGAAAACCAATCAAAAACATTCTTTCTCTGGATTGTGGTACACCGAAGTCAGCAGAATTGAGTACCACTAATTTATATGTATATCCTAATCGACTAGCGCAATGAAAAAGGTGCTGGCGAATCGTAGACCACTTATCAAGAACTGCTAAAGCTTTGACATTTTCGCATACAAAAGCCCAAGGTTTTGTTAACTCTACAACTTTCATAAATACCCATAACAACTGGTTTCGCGGGTCATTAGGGTTCATCTTTCCAGCTACAGAAAAACCTTGACAGGGTGGCCCACCAAAAACCAGATCAACCCCCTCGAACTGACGAATATTAATTAAGTGTTCATTAATATCACCGTGCTTTATAAGCGTTCCAGGGTGGTTTGCCTCGTATGTGAGACAAGCATCCTTGTCAATGTCATTAGCAGCAACAACCTTGAACCCTGCACGAATGAATCCAACATCCATACCTCCTGCCCCGGAGAAAAGAGAGAGTCCTGATAGAACCTTTTTATTTTCCATGTATGCGATTTTGGCATATTTGCTTCTCCAAATCAAGATTTGAATTATGGAAAGGCAAAAGCAGTCTATCTCAAGTATTCATGATCCTGAATACCACAGGATCGTTGATGCGCTCATTTC
The DNA here is from genome assembly GCF_041929135.1 of Floridaenema fluviatile BLCC-F154. Taxonomy (NCBI): domain Bacteria; kingdom Bacillati; phylum Cyanobacteriota; class Cyanophyceae; order Aerosakkonematales; family Aerosakkonemataceae; genus Floridanema; species Floridanema fluviatile. The sequence continues at coordinate 275,500 of NZ_JBHFNS010000018.1, forward strand.
CTTAAGAGAAAAAGCAAGACTTTCTCAGAAAGCAATCGCTCAGGAGATCAATTTGACGCAACCTGACGTTTCCAAGATAGAGCGCCGGGAACGCCGAATAGATGTTCTGGAAACATTACGTTGGATTCGCGCTACTGGTGCTGATCCTTCTGAGTTCTTCGCCCAGTTTACTAATTCTAGAGTTGAACATGAGTCTTCCTAAACCAATAGTAGATAAGACAGCAGCTGAGAGACTTCTCCGAGAAGCAATAGTGATCGCGCAAGGTGATTCTAGCAAACTTCCCACAACAGATTGGGATGCAGAGATCAAAATGATTATCCAAGGGAAACATCTGACTTTCAGATATATTCTTGTAACTGCCCTTTTGGGAAAAGCAACCAATCCAGACATCAACGCTCTTGCTCTCCAAGCGGGTGCTGATATGGAAGGTGCTTATGATGCCCGAAGTTTATGTCATGATGTTTTAGTGCCACTTGAACGTCAATTGCTGAATAGTACACTGGGGGGTTCGCCTGAGCCATTTCTCAATAAGCCCGCCCGCTTTCCCACAATATCCCCATCAAATGCTGTAAGGGCTGGCAAAGACAGGAAACTTCTGCTCATACTTCACAAAATGCTGTCTGAGATAGAAACCTTTAAACAGGCTTTTGACGGACTCTGTATTGCTATACGGTATGCGATCGAAAGACAAACTGCTCGAAGTGAACTATTCTCTCAGATTTTAGAGTCGGCAGATTCCCATTTGAAAATACTTGAATTTGTTGAGACGTTTGTCAAAAAGTCAATCGAGGGACAAGTCGCTGCAATCCTGACGGGGACTGTTCTCTCTTTATATTTCGATCAGTTCGAGTCTTTTGAGGTCATTGTTCATCCAGTTAATCAAAGTGGTGCTTCCTCTAAGGAAGTAGCAGATATAGACATCAAGAAAAACGGTGAAATTTTTGTAGCAGTTGAGGTTAAAGACAAACAGTTCAGTGAGCAGGATGTTGATCATGCTGCGTTCAAAGCTAGTCAATATGGCTTAAAGTCGATCTCGTTCGTTATAGGAGCAAGTGGAAGGTGTATAAATTCCTCTCTTGAGCAGATTGCAAAGACGGTTTTGCTCAGGAGAAGTGTCAATGTTGTTTTTATAGATCTTGTTCATTTTATTAGATCAATGATTGCGTTATGCCCAGAACTTTCTTTTTTTATGTTTTTAGAGAAGCTTCAGTACTGTGCGACTAACGCTCGGGTTAAAGATGAAGTTTTTGAACACATTAAAAATGTTGTTCAGTCTAGAGAAACTTTGTCGAACTTACCATTTGATGATTCAGTTGAAGCAGATTAATAAAAGCTACTAATCAAAGATTAATTGTACGTACTCCACCGTACTGTTATACAGCTAAAAATCCGATCGCCCTCCCCCCAACAACAAACAAAATCATTTTCGCAGGTAGATCGATCGCAAAAACTTCAATCACCTCCAAGGCACTTTAAAATAAAAAAGCAAACCTGAACTTACCGGAGTGCTTTGCATGGTTTCATCAGAACTAATCTCAACATTGCGAGAGCTAAGTCGTGCAGATAAATTTTATGTAATTCAACTTTTAATCTCACAACTAGCCCAACAAGAAACAGACCTAATTAAACCCGACCAATCTTATCCAGTGTGGTCGCCCTATGATGCAGTTGAAGCAGCAGATACGATGTTAAAAGTCTTAGAAGCTGCTAAAACTCAAAATCATGAGTAACCCTGAACCATATTCATTTGTCTCTAGCGATCCAGCATTAGGCGAAGCCAGTTTTCGTCCATACTTGCCTCTTACCCTGGTTTATCAACAACGTTCCCTAACAGCATCCGGTTTATTGGACACAGGTGCAAGTGTAAACGTACTTCCCTATTCGGTAGGAGTTGAGCTTGGGTACGAATGGGAACGGCAAACAACAGCACTAAGATTAACAGGAAATTTGGCGCAATACGAGGCGCGTGTCGTGCTTGTTCAAGCCATTGTAGGACGATTTGAGCCTGTACAACTTGTCTTTGCTTGGACACAAGCAACAAATGTGCCACTCATTTTAGGACAAGTCAACTTCTTTATGGAGTTTAATGTTTGTTTTTACCGTTCTCAATTGCAGTTTGAGATCGGTCTAAAATCTGTAGCTTCAGAATAAGAGAAATTATCCCCAACAACAAACAAAATCATTTCCACAGGTAGATCGATCGCCATCAGATAAGATGAAAAAATTAATCGCTTAAACCGTGCATGAGTGAAACAGTTTATATTGAAACCAGCATTATTGGCTATTTAACTGCCAGACCGAGCAATAATCTGATTCTGATGGCTAATTTAGAAGCTACACGACAATGGTGGGAAACTCGCCGTACTCAATTTAGCCTCTACATCTCCCAAGTCGTCTTAGACGAAGTAGCACGAGGCGATCGAGAGATAGCAACCAAACGACTTGAGCTACTGCGTGATTTTCCCTTACTTGAAGTCAGTGCAGATGTTCAAAATCTAGCAGATCAATTTCTCTCAAACAGCAATCTTCCACCCAAAGCCGCTGATGATGCGCTTCATATTGCAGCAGCTACAGTTTACGGCTTAGATTATTTGTTAACTTGGAATTGTAGACATATTGCCAATGCTCAAATTCAAAAAAAATTAGCCCAAATTAGCTTTGATACCGGATATGAACTACCAACTATTTGTACACCTTACGAGCTAATGGGAGATTAGATATGTGGAAAGATGAAGTTCTCGAAGAAATTTACAAAATTCGTGAAGAACACGCTAAGTCTTTTAACTATGATTTAAAGGCAATTTGTGATGATTTGCGGAAGCGGCAAGCTATGAGCGACAGAAAATTAATTTCAGCACCTCTTAAACAACCAAAACAGCAGGATCGCAAATCACTACATTCAACTGCTTGAAAGTTAGCTTGGTTTTTATACAGCTAAAAATCCGATCGCCCTCTCCCCAACAACAAACAAAATCATTTCCACAGGTGGATCGATCGCCATCAGATACAATCAAAGTCGGAAGTACTTAGTATCAATTTCTCTGTTCAGGATGAATTAATCCTACCTACCCTCCTGTCTCTTACTCCTCCCAGCCAATCAAATCGCCAATGCAATCCCTTAGTAAGAAATCGCTGTTTTCTAACTCACGTTCAATTAATGCCCAATCTCTTGCTGGTATGTATTTCCAAAGAGTGTAAATTCGCTGCTGTCGGTTCAAAATTCCCCTTTTTACTAATTTACGAGCTTCACTTTTGATAGTAGCTATGCCGTTGTAAGTTGTTTTAATCATCGCTGTCCTTACATGATTTATAGGGATTTTTTAACTTTGGCTTTAATTTCTTAGCTTATTGCTCCATATTATTGCTTGGAGAATAGGAGCTTATCTACCTTGTGATAGATGATTAGCTTTTGTATTAAATTTAACATTGAAAATTTTTGAGTTTTTATTTCTAAAACACTGAATTTTTTAGGTATCTGATATTGCAGGTAAATTAACTATCTTCAATTTACTTGATATGAAATCCGGGAAATTTCCCAAAATTTGTAGCGGTGGAAATTATGACGTTCTTTTAGGTTTAAATAGATTCAAGTCACAGCGTACTAGTGAGTGAGATCACACAAATTTAGGATTTAGAAATCAATAATTGTTTGGATATTCAGTAAAATTCGGGTGTATTATGGGAAGAAAGCTGTGTCACAGCTATCAGGAAGATGACAATTATCAGGTAATGCAACCGAAAGAATTAGAATTGAGCCAAAAAATCAATTCTCAAATGATGGAAAACGCTAGCCTAGAATATACAAACCCTATTAGTTGGCACCAAGAAATGAAAGAAGTAGTTAATGATGAAACAATGGTGTCGGTTTTTACGTATGCAAATATATTGGAGCAGCAAAAAGGAATGTTGCTTCCTCAGTCTACTTTAGAAGAGTTACAGTTATATTCCTCTGAAATTGAGTGGCATTGTTCTGTGGGGGAAGCAGTGAAGCTTTTTAAGGCTCACTCTGTACTTCCGGGAATTATTATTACTCAGGAGCATAAATTTATAGGGATAATTTCCCGACGGCTGTTTTTTGAATATATGAGTCGTCCTCATAGTTGGCAGTTATTTTCTAAACTACCAATTAATGCTATTTATCAGTTAACTAAAAAAGAAACTTTAACTTTACCAATTAATACTCCTATTGTGGAAGCTGCTAAGCAGTGTTTACAACGATCGCCAGAGTTACTGTATGAACCTATTGTTGTGGAAAATCAAGAAGGCAAATATAAAATCTTAGATGTACATCATTTAATGACTGCACAATCAGAGATTCATGAGTCATTAACAACAGCACTTGTACAAGCAGAAACTAAGTATCGTTGTATTTTTGAAAATGCGATCGATGGAATTTTTCAAAGCACACCTGATGGAAAATATCTTAATGTTAATCCTGCTTTAGTACGTATCTATGGCTACAAGTCCCCAGAGGAAATGATTCACAATATCACTAATATTGGTCAACAAGTTTATGTTGATATGAATCGTCGTGCTGAATTTGTCTCTGCGATCGAAAAACATGGTTCTGTGTCACAGTTTGAATCGCAAGTTTACCGTCAAGATCTTAGTATTATTTGGATTTCAGAAAATGCCCGCGCAGTCTATGACAATGATGGTAATGTACTTTATTACGAAGGCACTGTTGAAGATATTACAGAACGCAAACACGCCGAAGCAGCTTTGCGTTATTCAGAAACTAGGCTGAGAAAACAAGCATTAGAATTATCAACAACTTTGCATCAATTAAAACAAACTCAAGCTCAACTAATTCAAACGGAAAAAATGTCAACTTTGGGGCAATTATTAGCTGGTGTGGCGCATGAAATAAATAACCCAGTTAACTCTATTTCTAATAATTTGCCTCATTTAACTCAATATGTAGAAGGTTTGCTAGAATTGTTAACACTTTACGCTGCCAGTTTGAGCGAAGACACAGCGGAAATAACTGCTAAAAAAAGCGAAATTGAGTTTGATTACATCCGGGAAGATTTACCACAAATTATATCCGCAATGTCCGCTGGTTCGGAACGGATTCGGGAAATTGCTTTGAGTTTACGGAATTTTTCTCGCATGGATGAAGGGAAAAAGAAATTCGCGGATATTCATCAAGGAATTGAGAGTAGTTTGTTAATTTTACAACATCGATTGAAAGCAAAAGGCGATCGCCCAGAAATCCAAATTATTAAAAATTATGGGGCACTCCCCCCAATCAAATGTGCTTTAGGGCAACTTAGCCAAGTATTTATTAACTTATTAGGTAACTCCATTGACGCTTTAGAACAAAGAATCAAAGAAAACAATCCAGAACTACCACCACCAACCATTTGGATTAGTACCGAACTTGTTAATGATAAATGGATAAAAATTTGGATTGCAGATAATGGACAAGGCATAGCTGAGGAAAATTTGTCTCAATTGTTTGAACCATTTTACACTACTAAACCTTTAGGTAAAGGTACAGGTTTGGGGTTATCTATTAGTAGGCAAATTATTACAGAAAAGCATGGGGGAAAAATAGAATGTCACTCGGAAATAGGCAAAGGTGCAGAGTTTCTCATTGAGCTACCCACCAGCTAATCGAAAAATTTCTTGCATGACGTAAAGGGAAATTATTTTTCTAAATGAATTAAAAAAACCTTAAAAAAATCATTAGCCTAGCAAAAGCAAAGCGGGGAAATTTTCGATAGTGAATAGCTGGATAGCTTCCAGTGGCAGGATTTGAGCCTATCTATTTATTGCCTTTTTATTCATTAGCTTAATTTTTGTTCAATACATCTACCATTAGCTAGTTTTTTGCTGAAAAAATACAATTTATACTCTTCCCAACAATACTGAGTTGGTTAAAGTTGATCCGAATTATGAACGTAGATCTTTTCACCAAGCAGGTAGAAACAGTTAATAGCCGATTAAATCAACTTTTCCAAGATGCTGGCGTTAGCTCATCACAATCACAGATACTAGCCCAAGCATTAAAAGAGTTGGGAGTTATTTCTGAAGAATTACAAGTAGCTGTGGATGAATTGATGATTCAAAATGAAGAACTTGCTGTTACGCGGATGAGGATAGAAGCAGAACGCCAACGTTATGAAGATTTGTTTGATTTCATGCCTGATGCTCAATTAGTCACTGATGCTCAGGGAGTAATTCGGGAAGCTAATCGTGCTGCTTGCAATTTTTTTAATGTACCACAGAAGTTTTTAATTGGTAAACCTTTAATCGTTTTTATAGTTGAATCAGACCGTTATTCATTTCGTAATGAAATTAACAGACAGAAACTAAAAGACCGAGTACAAGAAATAGAATTCCGCATCCAACCGCGTCACCGAGAAGAATTTGAGGCAGCTTTACGGTTAGCACCTTTGTTTGATGAACAAGCTAATTTAATAGAATTGCGGTGGTTGTTACGGGATGTTTCTCAGGAAAAGCGATCGCTTAACAACATACCAGTCAAAGATTGCGATTTCAACCTTGAGCGTCGTCCCTTTACTTATAACCGAGGAAAAATTATTCCTTTATCTAAAGACACAATTTGGTTAGTCACCGAAGGATCGGTCAAACTAACCACAATTACGGAAAACGGAGAAGAAGTGTTGGTGGGATTTGCTGGGAAAGAAATGGTTTTCGGTTCCAGTCTCACCTCATTACCAACTTACCAAGCAACTGCTTTATCCAGAACAGTGGAGTTAGCCTCTATTTTCTTATCGGATATGAACAATTACCCCAACTTGTGCCAAGGTTTGTTCCCTAGAATCAGTCAAAGATTAAAACAAACTGAAGCAATATTAGCAATTTCTGGTCAAAAATTAGTCAAAGATAGATTGCGTAATCTTTTACGGCTTTTACAACAAGAATTTGGTGAACCAGTAGCCGAAGGAACACGCTTAACCGTGCGTTTAATCCATGAAGATTTGGCTAGTGCTTGCTGTACTACCAGAGTCACAGTTACCCGCTTACTTAGCTGGTTGCAGCAACAAGGAGAGATTACTTTTGACTGTAAATCGCATATCATAATTAAGAATCCTAACTTTTAAGGGAAAGATTTGAGTTTTGAATTTTAAGTTTTGAGTTAAGGGAAAATTTCTCAGTTAATACTTTTCTGATTGTCTCCTTGTCCTGATAAAGTTAAATTATCGATTACCCTTTACATATATGAAAGTTGCGGAATTAATCAATTGGTGGGAAAATTGGGCTAATCCAGCATGGCAGGAAAATTGGGATAATTGCGGTTGGCAAATTGAACCAGGAATTTTGGATGCACCAGCTAGGGTTTTGATATGTTTAACTCCAACTTTGGCAGTTATGCAAGAAGCAATTTCTCTTCACAATCAAGGGATTGAGATTAATTTAATCTTTGCTCATCATCCGTTAATTTTCAGTCCGTTAAAATCTATTCGCACCGGAAACCCAATTTCGGAAATGATAAAATTAGCTTTTACTCATCAAATTGGTGTTTATACGGCTCATACTAATTTCGATCAAGTTAATGATGGTACGGCTGATGTTTTGGCGCAAATTTTAGAGCTAAAAGAAGTAACGCCAATTACACCAACTCAAGATGGATTGGGTTATGGAAGAGTGGGAAATTTATCACCCAGTTTAACTTTGCAAGAGTTACTTTCGCAAATTAAAACTCGCCTTTCGCCGCCTGATTTAATCTTTTCTCCTTCAGTAGATTTGCAGCAAAAGATTACCAAAGTCGCGGTTTTAGGCGGTTCGGGGGCAAGTTATATTTCTGCGGTGGTGAAAACAGGGGCGCAAGTTTATTTAACTTCGGATTGCAAGTTTCATCAATTTCAAGAAGCACGCGATCGCCATTTAATTTTAATCGATGCCGGACATTATGCTACAGAAAGACCAGCGTGCGATCGCTTAGTCCAAAAATTTCAAAACTTAGGTGTAGAATCAGTAAAACTCAGCGAAAAAGACGAAGATTTCCGCTGGTTTTACGGAGTTTGAAACAACCAACACCGCACCCTTTCGATGATAATTTCATCTAACAATATCCACCCCCATTCAGCCTTTAACTGGGGGCGCTTGTGCGGTGTAATAATTAGCATTGTATCACCGACTAAACTCAACTGATAAAGAAGCAAAGGCAAACGGGATTCAGCCACTAAATGCAAAGCAAAACTGCACACGATTAAACTATAATTTCTCCCAGTCAAAACCCCGGCTGCAATATCCTCAAAAGTATAAACTTCAGCCTGTTTACCTGTGCGTTGAAAATAAGCATTGTAAGTATAAGGATCGATTCCTGTAATATTAGTTACTCCCGAACTTTGCAAAGCTAAAGTAACTTCCCCACTCCCACAAGCTAAATCTAAAACTTGCTGACAATTTAGTTGCCATCTATTAACAGACTCTTCTATAACCCGTTTAACTATTACCTCATGAGGGTTTCTGTATTCATCCCCGAACTTCTCATAAAAACCTGGGACACTGTAAGCTTCATATTCATTTCTAATCGCCTTTTTATTCATAAACTCTAGGGAAAAATCAGCAATCAGCTAACAACTTAACTAACTAAATATCGACCAAAAGGCAGAGGAATAACCCATCAAGTTATTTATAAATTTGTAGCGCATCAACCTAATCTCAGAATGGAAAATCATGCCTGTAAAATCCATTTCTACTTACCTCAGTGTACTAGCAGGAAGTATCTTCACTCTGATTGCTTCTCCCGTTCAAGCCGCAGTGTTAGAATTTAGCACTGACGGGATTAGATTTGACCAAGATACTACTGCAAATTTTCAGTTTGTCAGTGTCCAAGGTAGTTAAGCTGTTACGCATTTAAATCACTTATTAACGAGTAGGGTGCGTCAGACGGTAAAGCCTATGTAGAAAAGAAAATATCTAAATCTGACGCACCCTACAATATGACTTTTAAATGCGTAACAGCTTATTTATCAAACTTGGGAGTTTACAATCCAGAAAGTGACAGTTTTACTTCTCTGTTCCAAGAAACTTTCCCATACGATAGCGAAGTTAACGATTTTTCCACCACTTGTGGAACAGGTACTTCAGCTATTCCCAATTGTAATGCTACCTTCACTTTCATGGAAAATATTAACTATTCTTTGGCGGTGAGAAGTGAAGGTCAACCCACCGTTTATTCCACAACTGCTTTGAATGACTCATCTTTAGGATTTGGAATTCAAGCAGAATTTAGTGGCAATAATCCTAATGCTAATCCGGTATTAGTTGCTTTGGAAGACCGTTCTTTAGCAGAACCTCAATTTATCGATTTCAATGACTTTAAAGTGAGGATTTCTACTGATGAAACACCTAATTCTATTCCTGAACCTGCAACTATCGCTGGTTTAATGTTAGTTGGAGGAATGATGTTAAAAACTCGTTACCGTCAAACTAATCGCCGTTCTTCTTAGACTGACACACCAAATTCCATAAGGGATGACTTTTCCCTTGTTGGCGGATGCGGAACACTTGTTGTTCTAAGCGTCGCCTTTCTGTTGCCGAGATTCCGATTAAAATATTCCGACTTTGCCAAAGCATTACTGCTACGGTCATCCCGATACATAGACCTAAACCCATTGCGGGTAAACGATTATATGCTAGACCGTATCTAACAGCAACCCAAGTAAAATGTTGTTGTAACAAAGCTATTTCGTCACGCAATGCCCACAAGCTTAAAATACCAACAGTCAGCCAAAGAAATCCGACAAATAACCATCTGCCATAAAGTGTAAGTTTGTGTAATCGTTCTACTTGTACCGCAAAACTTGGATCTCCTTTGGCATTGATTATTTCTAATTTATCTTCATCTTTTTGCATCATTCTATTAATTATTTGGTCATTGGTCATCGATCATTGGTCATTGGTAATAATTGAATTTTCAACAGTTTACAAATGCCTGTTAATGAATGACCAATGACTAAATTTAAACCTGTTCTGAACTGGAAGTAGTATCTGTTTGTTTGCTACTTTTTGCCGCAGCAGGAATTTCTCTGCCAGTACGTTCTCGCCACCAAGCTAACAAGGTACTAGCAATGAAAAGACTGGAATAAGCACCTGTACCAAAGCCGATAATTAAGGCTAAGGCAAAGTATTTCAGACTTTCACCACCAAAAAGGAAAATGGCAAACAGGGTTAATAAAGTGGTAAATGTGGTGTTAATTGACCGGGTTAAGGTTTGATTTACGCCATCATCTACAATTTCGCCAATGGGTCGATCGCCATCTTTAGTAATAATCTCGCGAATTCGATCGTAAATTACCACCGTGTCGTTAACTGAAAACCCGATAATTGTCAGCAAAGCGACTAAAAATAAACTATCGACTTCTACACCTAAAACTAAACCCAAAATGGCAAAAACACCACAGGTTAACCAGACATCATGCAGTAAAGCTACTAGCGCAAATACCGCGTAATCAAGCTGAAATCTAAAACTCAGGTAAACAGTAATTCCGGCGAAAGAGACTAGTAATGCTATTAAACCAGAAGCAAAAAGTTGTTTGCCAATTGTTGGCCCAACGGTGTCAATAGAGGTTTGTTTCTGATCGAAAGTACCCAGTTTTGATTCTAAAGCCGATTGCAGTTCAGTTCGCGCATTTACATCTAAATATTTAGTGCGAATCGAAAAGCCTGTGCGATCGTTCCCTACCAACTGAATACTACTTGAAGCTGGTAAACCTTGGGCTTCTACAACTTCTCTTACCTCGGCAACACTAATCGGTTTATCGCAATTATTAGCTTGCGAACAATCCAACTCAAATTGCAACCTTGTCCCACCGACAAAATCCAAACTCGGACGCAAAGGTGCGCCAATAGTTGCCCAAGAAATCAGCATGGCAGCTAGTCCACTAAGCAGGATAATAGCCGACAACCACCACCATTTATTCCGTTGTTTGTTTACATATAATTTCATCGCACCACCTCAGTTTTAGGAGCAAACAATTCTGGCTTACGAAACTCAGGAATTGTAATTGCCAACATCATCAATGTGCGACTACAAGTAATAGCTGTAAACATACTCACCGCTATCCCAATTGCCAAAGTTAAAGCGAAACCTTTTACTAAACCAGTACCCAACCAAAATAATGCAGCACAAGCAATCCAAGTGGTCACATTACTATCTAAAATGCTGGAAAAAGCTCGATAAAAACCTGATTCCACAGAGCGATATAAACTTTTACCAGACCTTAATTCTTCCCTAGTTCTTTCAAAAATTAGCACGTTTGCGTCTACTGCCATGCCAATACTAAGAATGAAACCAGCAATACCTGGTAAAGTTAAAGTCACGCCTAATAAAGCAAAAGCCGCTAAGGTTAGCAAAGCATAAATTATTAGGGAAATATCAGCGATCGCACCCGGTAGTCGATAGTAAACTACCATGAAAATTAACACTAAAACTAAACCGACAATCCCAGCGTAAATGCTTCGCTGCACGCTATCTCTTCCCAAAGTTGCCCCTACAGTCCGGTTTTCTACTACTTCAACTGGGAAAGGTAAAGCTCCGCCTCGTAATTGTACAGCCAATTCATAAGCGGTTTTAGTATCAAAATTGCCGCTAATTATCGCTCGACCACCCGCAATTCCCGTATTGGCATATTGAGCATCAACTATTGGGGAACTAATCAATTGATTATCTAAGAAAATCCCGATCGCTCTTCCAGTTCCGGCAATATTTTTAGTTAGTTGAGCGAACTTTTCTGCTCCTTCATTATCAAACTCGATCGCCACATTCCATTGATTACCTTGGTCAGTTTGTGGCGCAGCAGTTTTTAAGTTTTTCCCCGTCAATCCTACAGATTCATAAACTTGTAATTGTAGGGCTTGCACTTCTGCTACTTTTTGTTTAATCTGAGCAGCATTAGCAGCGATCGCTGCCGGATCGTTGATCTTAGCTAATTCAGCTTTTTGTTGTTGCAACAAAGCTAACTCAGTTTGTCTTACTTGTAATTGTGCCTGAATTTCCGGCTTATTCGTCTCCTGACGAAACTCTAACTGCGCCGTTCCACCCAAAACCCTTTCCGCCTCTTGGGGGTCTTTCACGCCTGGTAACTGCACCAATAACTGATTGTTACCTACAGTTTGTACCACCGCTTCCGAGACACCTAAAGCATTAATCCGCTTTTCTACCACATTTTGGATCGCTTCTAAATCTTGCTCGGTAATTTGCCTTGTCTGCTCAGTTTGCTTAATTTGCAGCGTTAGTTGAGAACCGCCTTGCAAATCTAACCCCAAACGAATGGGAAACTGCACCAGAACTACGATCGCAGCGATCACTAAAATCAAGATAACAGCTAATAAAGGACGTTGTTTGCCCATAACAAAACCCGCACAAACAAATGTTATAATAGCGTTCTTTTGTTAATTTTGTCCGAAAAACTTACCGTTTTGCAGAACTTCCTCCGCGCAACTGCACAGCCAATCGATCGGCTGATTTAGCAGTAAAGTTACCCATAATCACGGCTTTACCACCCATAATACCAGTTTCGGCATATTGAACATCCACGATCGGAGTACTAATCAATTCCTGATTGAGAAAAATCCCAATTGTGCGACCTGTTCCCGCTATACTTTTAGTTAATTCCGCAAACTTTTTTGCTCCTTCACTATCAAATTCAATTGTTACACTCCAACTATTATTTTGATCTGGTGTAGCTAAAGCATTTTTCACGTTTTTTTCCGTTAAACCAACAGGTTCATACATTTGATATAACAAAGCTTGTATTTCTTGATTTTTTTGGGTAATCTCCTGGGAAATCCGGGCAATTTCTGCCACATTGTTAGTTTGTTCTAACTCACTTTGTTGCAGTTTTAACTGGATTAACTCAGTGCGTTTGACTTGTAATTGCGCTTTAATTTCTGGGTTGTTTATTTCCCGGCGAAACTCTAACTGAACTGTAGCAGCTAAAACTCTCTGGAAATTTTGAGGAAACAAGAAAAGCCGTAGTGGTAAGGGCAAAACAGTTGCGATCGCCCCCATTAATAAAACTACGCCCAGAGCCAAAAAAAGACTTGGTTTTTTCATCACAAAACCCGCGCAGAATAATGCCATGATAGCTTTCTTTTGCGGGTTGAATGTGAAAAAATCTAAACTCTTAGCGCCACCATTTTTTGCACCGCCTCAACAATTTGTTCCGGCTGCACAATCGTTAAACGCTCTAACATTCCATTGTAAGGAGTGGGAATATCTTGAGAAGAAAGCCGCAATACAGGTGCGTCTAATTCATCAAAAAAGCGATCGTTAATCGAAGCAATTAACTCAGCAGCTACACCGCCAGTTTTCATGCACTCTTCCACAATAATTACCTTATGGGTTTTCTTGATAGAAGCACCAATTGTTTCCATATCTAGAGGTTTAAGAGAAATTAAATCAATTACCTCTGGATCGAAACCTTCTTTTTCCAGAGTTTTTACTGCTTGCAATACATGATGACGCATCCGAGAATAAGTCAAAATCGTCACATCTGAACCTTCTCTGACTACTTCGGCTTTATCCAAAGGCAGCAAGTATTCTTTTTCCGGCAAATTCTCTTTCAAGTTATACAACAGAACGTGCTCAAAAAATAGCACTGGATTTTCATCACGAATCGCAGATTTTAGCAACCCTTTAGCATTGTAAGGAGTGGAACAAGCAACAATTTTTAAACCGGGAACAGCTTGGAAATAAGCTTCTAAACGTTGAGAGTGTTCCGCACCTAATTGTCTACCCACACCACCGGGTCCACGAATCACCATTGGAATTTTGAAATTCCCCCCGGAAGTATAACGCAGCATTCCCGCATTATTCGCAATTTGGTTAAAGGCAAGCAACAGAAAACCCATATTCATGCCTTCAATAATTGGGCGCAGTCCAGTCATTGCTGCACCCACTGCTAACCCAGTAAAACTATTTTCGGCGATCGGGGTATCCAACACCCGCAATTCGCCATATTTCTGATACAGGTCTTTGGTAACTTTGTAGGAACCGCCATAGTGACCTACATCTTCCCCCAAGACAAATACAGCCGGATCTCGCGCCATTTCTTCATCAATAGCTTCCCGGAGTGCATTAAAAAGAAGTGTGTCTGCCATTGGTGTTAAGAGAGGAGTTTGGTTTCGTCAAACCTTCATAATACCCTTTTGTGGCAGTGATTTGGGAGTGCGATCGCACTGTCCCGCGACAAACCCCTAGAACAGGCATCTTGCCTGTCAGCCTGACCTCCCCAATCTCCCGTATGCCCTACGGTACGAAGTGCTTTTTCTAGTATGGTAAATAAGAACAAAGATAAATTCAAATCATCAAAAATATGCTAGTTGAAAAAAACATAACTCTACCCCTGGAAAATGGCGATCGACTCACCCGCCCCGAATTCGAGAAACGTTACCAAGCAATGCCAGAACTCAAAAAAGCCGAATTAATCGAAGGAGTCGTCTATATGTCATCAGCCGTGCGTGCCCGAAATCATGCTCAACCTCATGGTCAAATCATTGGTTGGTTATTTGTCTATAGTACAGCAACGCCCGGTGTTGAGTTATTTGACAATGCTACAGTTCGCCTAGATTTAGACAACGAACCACAACCAGACGCACTTTTAAGAATTAATGAAAACTTGGGCGGACAATCTCGAATTGCCGAAGATGACTACATCGAAGGCGCACCAGAATTAATTGTGGAAATTACTGCTAGTACCGCCTCTTATGACTTACACGACAAATTAAGAGTTTATCGTCGTAATGGAGTCCAAGAATATTTAATTTGGCAAATTTATAACAATAGATTTGATTGGTTTAGATTAAGGAATGGTGAATATTTAATTTTAGAACCCGACACCAATGGGATAATTAAAAGCGAAGTTTTCCCTGGTTTATGGCTAGCTATCCCGGCTTTACTTCAAGGTAATTCAGCGAAAGTTTTAACCGTTTTACAATCCGGTTTGAGTTCTTCAGAACACCAAGATTTCGTCCAACAGTTAAGTAGTTTTTCAGTGCATGACTAAATTCGATCGGCAAAAAAAGAAAAGCAAAAGGGGAAAGAGAGAGATTCTTCCTTTCCCCAATTTAAATTATTAGTAAACTGTCTCAGAACCAATATATTGCATCATCGCTGGCACACAATTACGATTGTCATCACAGGTTGTAACCATCCATCCATTAGGTGTTTGCCTGATGCGTAAATAATTAGGCACAGGTATCCCAGTGCTAGTAAAAATCGGATTGCCTCCTCTTAAAGCAAATCCATCCCGGCGCGGACTGAGAAACATAGTTTGTTCAATCCTCTCCATATTTCCATATCTATCCCGCACTCGCAATCTCAGGATTCCCCGATTTCCCTGCATATATAATCTTCCACTTGTGTAATTCCCATTGACTTGCCAGTTTACTCGCCAAACTCCATTTAAAGATGGTGTTGGCGCTGGCATTCCTGGATTGGGATAAGGATAACGAGAACCGTATTGTGCTATTGCTACGGGTGCATTAGCAATCAAAACTGAGGATGAAATTAGCAATGCGGAAATTAGCAAATTTGTGCCTTTTGCATGAATTGGGAAAATACTTTTCATCACTACCTCCTGATAAAAATCCGTGACTTTTCCCAGCCATCTTCAAGCAATATCTAAACATCAATTTTGAAATATACTTTGCTGTTATATTTCCCACCTGCTGAAATACCACTAGTTAGGAGTAAAATTAACAAAATTTAATTATTCTCCATTTCGCCCTTTATTAAGGGAAATATAAAAACATTGCCGAAAAATTAGCTGATTTTGTACCTGATGCAATTCCCTATTGATTGAAGATATCTTTAGGTTAGCTGGGGCGATCGCTAACCTACAATAGCAAAACATCAGAAAAAGTCAGATAATTCTTTAAAGAATTGGTAAAGTTTGCAAACAACAGTAAAAAAGGTCAGAAAAGGTGATAATTTAGAATCATAAAGTTTTCAGTTAAATCCTTTTAAATAAAAGCTAATGACTCCAGAAGAAGCACTGGTGATATTAGATGCTATTCTTAAACCAAAGTGCTTGAATGATGTCCAAGAATTAGTGTTTCGTCAATCCTGGCAAGGCAAGTCTTATCAAGAAATAGCCATTGCATCAGGCTACAACGCTGACTATATTAAAGACGTTGGCGCAAAACTGTGGCGACAACTATCTCAAGCATTAGGAATTACAGTAACAAAACTTAATTTATATTCAGTAATCACCAAATATTCCAGAGATCGTAAAATATCATTTGAAATTCTCCCCCAATCTCCCCAAACTCTGAGTAACACAATTAATAGTTACCAATGGGAATCCAACAAGAGAAAAAGTTTACAAAACTCCAAATTAGTTGTCTTTCCTTCAACCAAAATCCCAGGCGTATTTAACCCTTTATATTCAGATTGGCAAGAAACAATCGATGTGTCCGTATTTTACGGAAGAACCGCAGAACTTAACACTCTGAAACAGTGGATTTGCCAAGATAACTGCCGATTAATAGCAGTTGTCGGCATTAGTGGAATTGGGAAAACAGCCTTAACTGTAAAGTTAGCTAAACAGGTACAAACTCAGTTTGAGCAAATTATCTGGCAAAGTCTGCGTCATCCAGCAGCTTCCTTAGAAAAACTGACAAAAACTATCCAGGTTTTATCCAATCATCAAGAAATATCATTACCCATTCCTCCCCAAGAACAAATAGCTTATTTAATAAATTATTTCCAGCACCATCGATGTTTAGTGATTTTAGATAATTTTGACTCACTTTTTCAATCTGGTTGTGTTGCAGGTACTTATTGTCAAGCATATCTAGAATATCGAGAATTATTACAACAATTAGCGGAAACTAATCATCAAAGTTGCTTAATTTTAACTAGTCGAGAAGAGCCAGCAGAAGTAGCATTTTTAGCCGGAGAAACTCTACCCATTAGGGCATTAGTGTTAGCAGGTTTACAACCAGTAGCCGCAGAAGAAATCCTGAAAATTAAGGGAATTAGTGGAACAGATAACCAAATCTTACAAGTAGTTAATTGCTACCAAGGAAATCCTTTATTATTGAAAATTGCTGCGACTTCCCTACAAGATTTATTTTCAGGAAGTGCCGCCGAATTTCTCGAACAAAGAATTACTGTTTTCCAAGGAATTCGCGATTTGTTAAATGAGTCTTTTCATCGTTTATGGGAGTTAGAAATAAAGATTATGTACTGGCTAACAAGTCTATCTCAGCCAGTGACAACTACTCAATTACTGACAAATATTCCGCCATCAATTTCTGCCGCGGATTCGTTGACAGCTTTGGAGTCTCTGCGACGACGATTTTTGTTAGAAATAACTACCTCTGGGTTTATGCAGCAACCAGTAATTAAAGAATATATGACCGAAAAACTCATGGAACAAGTTTATCAAGAAATGTCTGAAAAAGGTGAAATTAACTCGCATTTTTTGCACTTAGTCAGTAACAAAGGCTTAAATTGTTTGTAGTTGTAGGGTGCGTCAGAGGATAAATCTGAGCGACAGCATCAGGGTTTTAATTTCTGACGCACCCTACTAATTACTCGTCTTCAGCGAATACAAAACGATGTAACTCGCTAGGATCTGGTTCAGGACTAGATTCAGCAAATTTTACGGCATCATCGACAACTTCTTGAATTTTGTGTTCGATCGCCTTTAGTTCCTCTTCCTCTGCCAAATTATGCTCAACTAAATAAGCTCCCAACTTCTTAATTGGATCGCGAGGAAACCAAAACTCTTTCTCTTCCTTAGTCCGCAATTCATCCGGGTCAGCCAAAGAGTGACCGCGGAAACGATAAGTTAATGCTTCAATTAGAGTAGGGCCTTCCCCAGCACGAGCACGCGCCACTGCTTCCTGCGCCACCTGACGCACTGCGAGCACATCCATCCCATCAACCTCGTAGCCAGCCATGCCAAAAGCTGCCGCTTTCTTGTAAATTTCCGGTTCGGAAGTAGCTCTTTCGTGAGCCATGCCGATCGCCCACTTGTTATTTTCTACCACATAAAGAATCGGCAATTTCCACAGCGCCGCCATATTCAAGCACTCATAAAACTGACCATTATTACAAGCACCATCCCCAAAAAAGCAAGCCGTCACTTGATCGGCATTGGGATTTCCCATTGTTTCCCGACGATACTTAGATTGAAAAGCCGCACCAGTCGCCACCGGAATGCCTTCTGCCACAAAAGCATAACCACCCAAAAGATTATGCTCAGAAGAAAACATGTGCATCGAACCACCCCGACCTTTAGAACAGCCAGTCGCCTTTCCGAACAACTCCGCCATTACCTCACGCGCCGGAACACCCGCACTCAAAGCATGAACGTGATCGCGATAAGTGCTGCAAACATAATCTTCATCCTGACGTAAAGATTTAATTACGCCACTAGACACCGCTTCCTGACCGTTGTACAAGTGGACAAAACCAAACATTCTGCCCCGATAGTACATTTCCGCACACTTATCTTCAAAAAAGCGGCCTAAAATCATATCTTCATAGAGCCGCAAACCTTCCGCCTTGTCAATTTGCGCTGAAGCTGTATCAAATACAGGCAAAGTTCGTTCCTGAACCATAAATTTTGTTGTATCCTCGTAGCAAAACCCGAAACTAATATTTTCGCAGTATCTTTTATAATACTAAGCTCGCAAACCTCACAAACTGGTAAAATTGGCTTGACCAATTTCAGACTTGACCGGAGAACCAATCAAATCTAAAATTGGCAATCTAAAATCGAAAATTCTTTGCCCGATGCAGGGTCTTGAAATAAGAGGTACGATAAACTCGATCGCCATTAAAGCTGCGAAAAGCAAACAAACTGTTTCTTAGTGGCGTGAATTTAGATAACATAAGCTAACTTAAAGTTCTTTTGCTGCTGGGGAAGTGGCCTGTGCGTATTCCACTTGACTATTATCGAATTCTCGGTCTGCCTATTCAGGCTTCCGCCGAACAGTTGCAACAGGCGTATCGCGATCGCATTATGCAACTGCCAAGGCGGGAGTACTCGGAAGTGGCGATCGCCTCTCGGAAAAAACTTATTGATGAAGCCTACGCCGTTCTCTCTAACCCAGAACAGCGACAATCTTACGATGCAACCTTTCTCGCCAAAACCTACGAACCAGAAACGGAGGAACCAACAGAATCAGCAACTACCGATCCTACTGATACTGAGGAAACTTCTAGCGTTAACATTGACCGTAACTCCCCCAGTATTGAAATTGACGACGATCAATTTCTGGGGTCTTTACTAATTTTGGCAGAGTTAGGAGAATATGAACTAGTCCTGAAACTCGGACGTTCTTATCTCATAAGTAGCAATACAGACATTGAAAACGGTCGATTTGGCGAACCGAAAATTGTTCGCCCAGACATAGTTTTAACAATTGCTCAAGCTTGCTTAGAATTAGGACGGGAACAATGGAAACAGCGGCGCTATGAAAATGCTGCCACCACCTTAAATATTGGACAGGAATTATTATTGCGAGAAGGTTTATTTCCTAACATTAGAGGGGAAATCCAAGCAGATGTTTATAAACTGCGACCCTACCGAATTTTAGAATTATTAGCCTTGCCAGAAGAAAGCACCGAACTCCGTAATCAAGGATTGCAGTTATTACGAGAAATGCTGCAAGAACGAGGCGGAATTGATGGCAATGGCAACGATCAATCAGGATTAAATGTAGATGAATTCCTGCGATTCATTCAACAATTACGTGCTTATCTCACGGTGACAGAGCAACAAGCTTTATTTGAGCAAGAAGCACGTCGTCCTTCCGCAGTC
Source organism: Floridaenema fluviatile BLCC-F154 (assembly GCF_041929135.1). Classification (NCBI taxonomy): domain Bacteria; kingdom Bacillati; phylum Cyanobacteriota; class Cyanophyceae; order Aerosakkonematales; family Aerosakkonemataceae; genus Floridanema; species Floridanema fluviatile. The sequence continues at coordinate 295,261 of NZ_JBHFNS010000018.1, forward strand.
GCTACTTATTTGGCAGTTTACGCACTTTTGGCTAGGGGATTTACAGAAAGAGATCCGGGCTTAATTCGCCGTGCTAAATTGTTGCTAACTAGGCTATTAAAGCGCCAAGATGTTTACTTGGAAATGGCTGTGGCGGCGCTATTGTTAGGACAAACAGAAGAAGCTTCTCAAGCTTTAGAATTATCCAGCGAACAGCAATCTCTCGCTTTTATTCGCGAACATTCACAGGGAGATCCCGATCTATTACCTGGACTTTGTTTATATAGCGAACATTGGTTACAGTCAGAAGTTTTTCCTCACTTCCGCGACTTGGTAAATCAACAAGTATCTTTGAAAGAATACTTTGCTGATGAACAATTACAAAGTAGTTTAGAAGCATTGCCACCAGAAGTAGAAGGATTAAGTGATTGGGAAACGATCGCCTCCGAGCGTCTATCCAGAGTCGCCAGCCTGGGCGCAAGCACCACGGCTGGAGCAAGAAGCACCTTCACCTACTCGCCAAGCTCAGCCGAAGCCTCTAACACCCCTGTCACTAAGGAAAACGCCAACGCTAGCAACTTTACCACCGCTGCCGATCTGGAAAATTCTAGCCCTTACAACTTCCAAACTGTACCTACCACCGAGCAAGTAGTACCAGGAACCACTGGCGCAGAACCACCTACAAATCAAGTCATTGAACGAACTGTAATTCAGGGAGCCGGAACCACCAAAAGTCCAACCTCAGCAGAGAGTAACAGAGAAACCGATCCATCCCTGCGAGGAGTGTCAGTTCCCCTAAGTAGCAGACGTGCTCAAAGGGCGAATCGATGGGCAAATTGGCAAGATTGGTTGTCACCCAGACGCAGAGGGAGAATAGGCAGAGAAGTGCCTTTTGTGGTTTTAGCACTGATTGGTGCATTGGGAATTGGACTTTCCATACTACTCCTGAGTTGGATTATTCAAGCTCTCAGTCCCAAACCTGCTACCCAAGTACAACAACCAATAGAACAAGTAGAACCTGTTCCTGTACCTAGCCCAGACAATAATTCGGCAATTTTAAGTACGGCTGGTCCGATTACTCCAGCGATCGCACAAACCGCAATTCAAACCTGGCTAGATACCAAATCCAAAGCTTTTAGCACTCAACATGAAATTGACGCACTGAACAGTATTTTAGTTGACCCAGCTTTATCTCGCTGGCGCAGACTCGCACAAACAGTTCAAACCCAAAATAAATATCGTCGGTACGAACACAGCATTAAGGATGATTCAGTTAAAGTAGTCAGAACAACGGCTAATCAAGCCAGAGTAGAAGCACAAGTAAGTGAATCAGTGGAAACTCTGCAAGGAAATCAAACAGTCGCCAGAGAATCTTATAACAGTCCTAACCTGCGAGTGAGATATGATTTAGTACGTCAAGATGGTCAGTGGAAAATTCAAAGTATCACGCCAATTAGAAGATAGTTATCGAAGATAGTTATCAGTGATATTAGAAAAGTTGAACGATTTTCGGCACAAGTTATGAGCGAACACAATTCCTCTTGACTTGTGCTCGATCGTTATTTGGGTATTTAAAAACACTTGAATCCGGTTATGTCAGGAAAAATTGACATAGCTAAATCAGCATTAGGAGCTAATGTTATGATTTCATGACACATTAAAGCGTCAGCACCCCATAATCACGTAAATATACTCAGGATAAGAGGGGAAACCCCTTGACCTTCAGCCAGACTTTTTGCAACATAATGTGAAGAAAGCGATCCCCACGATCCCAAAAATAAACCGATCGATCGCTAGATGAAGGAGTTAAGGAGTATTTTTCCAGACAATTTCGCAATTTCTTATGAGATGCACTGAGATTCTTGTAACTGAAAGTCAAAAAACTAATCTAATTCATCTTTTCAAGGAGTAGCTGATTTGAGAAAACTACATCGGAAATATTGAGAAAATTTCATCTAACAAAAACCAGACCATATCAACAATCAGGGCAAAGAAAAGGGCATGAAAATAAAAACTTTTGAGGTGTTAACAGGCTGAAAATGAACAAATTCGGATCAAAAAGTAGCAAATTTAAAAGTCGTTACAACAACCGGAGAAACAACAGATGACGAAAGAACGCCCACCATTAGAAGAAATGACCTTGCGACAATTGCGAAAAGTCGCCAGCGAGTACGGCATTTCTCGTTATAGCCGAATGCGGAAAGAGCAACTGTTAGAAGCAGTTGTACAAGTACAAAAACAAACAGCAGTAGAAGAAAGTCCCGCTCAAATTCAAATGAATAAGTTGGAGGCACAAGAAGAAGTGGAAGCGACAAAGTATGACGTGGGTCAAGAAGAGAATAACGAAGTAATTCTGTCTACAGTAGATGATGGACTAGCTGAACTGCCTGCTGGTTATGGGGAATGCCGAATAGTTTTAATGCCACGCGATCCACAATGGGCTTACGCTTACTGGGATATTGCCAATGAAGCAAAAGAAGAATTGCGCCGCCAAGGTGGACAACAGTTAGCCCTGCGATTGTACGATGTCACGGATATTAACCTGGATTATCAAAGTCCTCATAGTATTCAGGAATATCCCTGTGATGAGCTAACAAGAGAATGGTATTTACCAATTCCAGTGAGCGATCGCGACTATGTAGTAGAAATCGGTTACAGACGCACCGACGGTTACTGGTTACTCCTAGCTCGTTCCACCTCTATCCGCATCCCTCCCATCTATCCCTCCGACTGGGTAGAAGACCAATTTATTACCGTTTCTTGGGACGAAGAACTTACAGGCAAAACCTTCTTGGAACTAGTTCCCCCAGAAAAGCGCGTCGCAGAAGTTGCCAGTGTCGCTGCTACCAAAGAAATTTTTGCCCGAGCAGAAGAAGCCGAAGCACAACGCATCGCAGGCTCCGTATTTGGTTCCATGCAGCAAGTACCAGGCTCCATGCAACCAGTCAGTTCCCACGCCGTAAGCTCTTACGCCGTAAGCTCTTACGAACAAGCACTTAGCTCTTACACCGTAAGCTCTTACGCCGTCAGTTCCTACTCTGTACAACTGAGTTCTTTTGCAGTTAGCTCTTACGTACCAGCAGTCAGTTCCTTTTCCGTTAGTTCTTACGCCGTTCCCCTCAGTTCCTACGGTGTAAGCTCCTACGCCGTAAGCTCTTACGCCGTAAGCTCTTACGCCGTCAGTTCCTACGCCGTAAGCTCTTACGCCGTCAGTTCCTACGCCGTAAGCTCTTACGCCGTCAGTTCCTACGAACAGGCAATGAGTTCTTACGCTCTCAGTTCTTACGCCATCAGTTCTTATGGCATAAGTTCCTACGAACAAGCAATCAGTTCTTACGCCATCAGTTCTTATGGCGTAAGTTCCTACGAACAAGCAATCAGTTCTTACGCTCTCAGTTCCTACGCCATTAGTTCTTATGGCGTAACTAGTTCTTACGAAGTAATGAGTTCGTATGGAGTAGTCAGTTCCTACGCCGTAAGTTCCTACCAAATCCCAGTTAGTTCTTACGCAATTAGTTCCTACGGCTTAAGTTCGGCTGAACAAGCAGTTAGTTCCTACGCTTTAAGTTCCTACGCCATAAGTTCCTACCAAATCCCAGTTAGTTCTTACGCAATTAGTTCCTACGGCTTAAGTTCGGCTGAACAAGCAGTTAGTTCCTACGCTTTAAGTTCCTACGCCGTAAGTTCCTACCAAATCCCCATCAGTTCTTACGCGATTAGTTCCTACGGCTTAAGTTCGGCTGAACAAGCAGTCAGTTCCTACGCTTTAAGTTCCTACCAAATCCCAGTTAGTTCTTACGCAATTAGTTCCTACGGCTTAAGTTCGGCTGAACAAGCAGTCAGTTCCTACGCTTTAAGTTCCTACGCCGTAAGTTCCTACCAAATCCCCATCAGTTCTTACGCGATTAGTTCCTACGGCTTAAGTTCGGCTGAACAAGCAGTC
>NZ_JBHFNS010000027.1:0-54640 GCF_041929135.1 Floridaenema fluviatile BLCC-F154
GCTCTGACGCACCCTACAGTTCTATAAATATGAATTATTCATTGCTAACATTTTCAGTATAGTAGGGTGCGTCAGACATTTAACTGAATTGTTTCCTCAGTAAATTTCTGCTCTGACGCACCCTACAGTTCTATAAGTACGAATTATTCATTACCAACATTTTCAGGAATATTAGGTTCTATATTTGCACCCCAATCTCCAGAATAAATTCCTTGTTTGACAAACCGATGAAAACTAGAAAATTCCCAATCTTTAGGAGATTGACATAAGCCATGTTTTACAGGATTATAGTGAATATAATCACAATGATTATTAAAATCCGTTTCATCTTTAATTAAATGCTCCCAATAACGTCTTTGCCATAAGTTTTTTTCCTGACGCTTTTGGCGAGATAGACTAATTTCGGTTGGTAATTGTAATTTATGCCCACAACTCCGAGTGACAAAATTTTTTAAATAACGCCAACGGCCTACATAATTACTATCTCCTTCAGGTAAAGTCCAAATACAATGAAAATGATCGGGCAAAAGTACGATCGCATCTAGTGAAAATGGATACAATTTCTGCAATCTTTGTAAACCTTTTCGCAAGCTTTCTCGACTAATATCACTACATAGCCACGGTATTCTTTGATAAGTTACTTGGGTAAAAAAATAAGTCGCCCCAGGTATGATTACTCTGCGATAATTAGACATAATAAAAAATCCAACTAAGATTATCTTATCTAGTAGGGTGCGTCAGAAAGAAAATTTAGTGGAAAACAATTCACTTAAATGTCTGACGCACCCTACAAGTTTTTGTATTGTATTATAGAATAATAGCTGGTACTATGACATCAAAAGAAATAGAGGATACTGTTAAAGGTTTGTTAGCTATTGTCTGGGGACTTGAACACAATGGTTTTGGTCGTGGTAAAGATTTGTCTGAAGATGAAGCAAAAAATATGAAAAGTCAGGTTGAAGAATTACACGCAAAACAAAAAATTGATGATTGGAATAAAGTAAATAGAGGAAGAGTTATCAATTATTGTAAGGAAATTCTCAATGATTTAGAAAATTATTAAAATTTATCATAAAAGAATATGATTATTGATTAGCAAAAGTTTTAAATAGCTGAACCAAGTTTGTCGGTTTTGAGATTAAAAAACAATTAATAAATTTCCTACCAGACACACCTTATAGGAATACCAATTACTCAGATTGACGATCTTGCTTTTGTGCTAAAAGCCGATCGACTTTGTTTTCAATAGCCGTAAGTTTCCGAAAAATTGTGGGACGATCTTCATCAACAGAAGCTAGTAAATTAGCCATTCCCTCTTGTAAATTTGTCAAACGTTCCACTATATTTTCAAGTTGTAGCGTTCCTTCTTGAAGTTCTTGTCTTTCATTATTAGCTTCTACCATTGCATCTAGCATCGCTTGAGCAGTCCTAGCATTACTTTCAACAAGTTGCTTTAGTTCTTCATTAGTCATAATTTTTATAGGGATAACAATTTGCAATTGGCTTAATATTAAGTGTAACACTTGATGTGTAAGATAAGATTCATATTCATTTAATTAAATGATGACTTTATCGACTTTATAAAAAATGCAAAACTTTCAAATGCTCACAAAATCGTTATCCAATAACATACTGTCTCCTAATTAGCGATAAAGTAACTAATATAACGAAGAGATAGATTAGGAGAATACTTGATGTTGTCAGCTTATCGTCAGCAGGTAGAAGAACGGGCGAATTTGGGAATTCCGCCGCTACCGCTTTCGGCGCAAGAAACTTCGGAACTTTGTGAGTTACTGAAAAATCCGCCTGCTGGGGAGGAGGAGTACTTAGTAGAATTATTGCGCGATCGCGTTCCCCCCGGAGTAGATCCTGCTGCTTACGTGAAAGCTGGATTTCTCACTGCTATTGCCAAAGGCGAAATTACCAGTCCGCTGATTGCTCCTGAGTGGGCGGTATATTTGTTAGGGACGATGGTAGGCGGATACAATGTGCAATCTTTGATTGATTTGTTGAAAGCAAAAAATCCGGCGATCGCATCTAACGCCGCTTCAGCTTTAAGCAAAACATTGTTAGTTTTTGATGCTTTCAATGATGTAATTGAAATGTCAGATTCTAACCCTTATGCTAAACAAGTGGTTGACTCTTGGGCGAATGCAGAATGGTTTACTAGTCGTCCAAAATTGCCAAAAGAAATTACCGTAACAGTGTTTAAAGTTCCAGGGGAAACTAACACTGATGATTTATCTCCTGCGCCTCATGCTACCACGCGCCCGGACATTCCTTTGCACGCTTTGGCAATGTTAGAAAGTCGGATGCCTGGAGGTTTAGAAACTATTGCCGAGTTGAAGAAAAAAGGACATCCTGTTGCTTATGTTGGGGATGTTGTGGGTACTGGATCTTCGCGGAAATCGGCGATTAATTCGGTGTTGTGGCATATCGGTAATGATATTCCTTTTGTTCCCAATAAACGGGCGGGGGGATATATTTTAGGAAGTGCGATCGCTCCCATCTTTTTTAACACAGCTGAAGATGCAGGTGCATTACCCATTGAATGCGATGTTACCAAGCTAGAAACAGGCATGGTAATCAACATTTACCCTTACAAAGGAGAGATTACCAACGAAGCAGGAGAAGTAATTTCCACCTTTACTTTAAAACCCGAAACAATCCTTGATGAAGTGCGTGCAGGTGGGAGAATTCCCCTATTAATTGGACGCAGTTTAACCGACAAAACTCGCGAAGCTTTAGGATTAGAACCCAGCGAATTATTTGTCCGTCCTACACCTCCAAAAGACACAGGCAAAGGCTTTACTTTAGCACAAAAAATGGTTGGTAAAGCTTGCGGTTTACCAGGTGTTCGTCCGGGAACTTCTTGCACACCAATTATGACAACTGTTGGTTCCCAGGATACCACAGGGCCGATGACCAGAGATGAGTTAAAAGAACTCGCTTGTTTAGGATTTAGTGCAGATTTAGTAATGCAAAGTTTCTGTCATACCGCCGCATATCCTAAACCAGTTGACGTAAAAACTCACAAAGAATTACCTGATTTTATATCTCAAAGAGGTGGTGTTTCTTTACGTCCGGGAGATGGCATTATTCACTCTTGGTTAAACCGAATGTTGCTACCCGATACTGTGGGAACAGGCGGTGATTCTCACACTCGTTTTCCGTTAGGAATTTCCTTCCCCGCAGGTTCAGGTTTAGTAGCATTTGCTGCTGCTTTGGGTGTCATGCCTTTAGATATGCCAGAATCAGTTTTAGTGCGTTTCAAAGGTGAATTGCAACCCGGTGTAACGCTACGAGATATTGTGAATGCAATCCCTTATGTAGCAATTCAAAAAGGTTTGCTAACTGTCGCCAAACAGAACAAGAAAAACATCTTTTCCGGGCGAATTATGGAAATCGAAGGTTTGCCAGATTTAAAAGTTGAGCAAGCTTTTGAATTAACCGATGCTACCGCCGAACGTTCTTGTGCTGGTTGCACAATTAAACTGAGCATTGAGACAGTTTCGGAATATATTCGTTCTAATGTGGCGCTGATGAAAAACATGGTAGCAAGGGGTTATCAAGATGCCCGAACTATCATGCGTCGGGTGGCAAAAATGGAGGAATGGTTAGCAAATCCGGTGTTAATGGAAGCTGATGCTGATGCCGAGTATGCCGAAATAATTGAAATTGATTTAAATGAAATCAAAGAACCAATTGTGGCGGCTCCAAATGACCCAGATAATGTTAAGTTATTGTCAGAAGTTGCTAACGATCCAGTGCAAGAAGTATTCGTCGGTTCTTGTATGACGAATATCGGACATTATCGCGCCACTGCGAAAGTTTTAGAAGGGGAAGGTGCGGTAAAAACTCGGTTGTGGATTTGTCCGCCTACCAGAATGGATGAAAAGCAGCTGCAAGAAGAGGGATATTACGGAATTTTTGGTGCTGCTGGTGCGCGTACAGAAATGCCTGGTTGCAGTTTATGTATGGGTAATCAAGCGCGAGTTGCTGATGCAACAACTGTGTTTTCAACTTCTACCCGAAATTTCAATAATCGCATGGGTAAAGATGCGCGAGTTTACCTTGGTTCCGCTGAGTTAGCTGCTGTTTGTGCGCTGTTAGGAAGAATCCCAACTGTGCAGGAATATCTGGAACTTGTGGCGAAGAAAATTAATCCTTTTGCTGGTGATTTGTATCGCTATTTGAACTTCGATCAAATTGCTGGTTTTGCGGATGAAGGACGGGTGATTGCGTTGGAAGATATGCCCAAGATTGAGGATATTTTAGGGATGCCTGTGAAGGCGGGTAAATAGTTAAATTAGGGTGGGCTTTTGCCCACCTTAATTAAGTGATAGATAACAGGAGATTAGGTATGATTCAGAGAGCGATCGCAAATCCCAATAGTCTCTACGAACAAGACTTTTATCTGTGGATAGAAACTACTGCTCAACAGTTAAAAGAAGGCAAATTTGATGAAGTAGATTTGACTAATTTAATAGAAGAAATTGAAAGTATGGGTAGAAGTGAAAAACGAGAATTGAAAAGTCGTTTAATTGTGCTTTTAATGCACTTGTTAAAATGGCAATATCAACCAGAAAAACGTAGTGAAAGTTGGCGTAGTACTATCAGCGAACAGCGTATTTGTATTGAGGGATTACTAGAAGATAGTCCCAGCTTAAAACCTCTAATTTCGGAAGTGTTTGATGATTGTTATCAAAAAGCTCGTCTGAAAGCAGCGGATGAAACAGGAATTAAGTTAAACTTTTTTCCGAAAGAATCACCTTTTACTTTAGAAGAAACGTTGCAAACTAGTTTTTTCTAAGTTAAACGGAAGTAAGCTAAAAAATGGATAAATTAAGCCATTATCGATCGCTAATTCAAAAAATTATGACAGAGTACGATCGACTCTGTTCCCAAGTTGCAAATCCTGAGATTGAAATGCTTTTAGCTTTTGACGAACAAAGAGATCAATATTTATGGTTTCAAGTTGGTTGGACACCACAGGAGAGAATTAAAGGAATTTCTGTTCATATTCGGATTAAAAATGACAAGATTTACATTGAGGAAGATTGGACACAAGAAGGAATGGCAAATGAGTTATTAAGATTAGGCGTTCCCAAAGAGGATATTGTGTTAGCTTTTCAACCTCCAGAGGTGAGAAAGTTTACTGATTTTGCGATCGTATAACTACGATTGAGTAAACTGTCTGAGTAATAACAAAAGAAATGGGAAGAAGAAGGAGATGAACAGGAGCAAACAGAAACCGCTGAAATTCTCCGTAAAGCACTAGTAGAAAATTCCATATCTATCTAAAGTTTTTGATGAGCAAAATAGTGTTGTTAGATTCTGGCCCTTTAGGAATGGTGACGACTCCTAAAGCTAAATCACCTATATATCAGGAATGCCTGTGAAGGCGGGTAAATAGTTAAAGTAGTGTGAGAATTGCCCACCTTAGATGATTAACTAGTTTAATATTAGAGTAGGGCTTTTGCCCTCTCTAATTTATCCCAAATTTTGTCATGCCTGCTAAGGATATTTACCATGATGCTGTTAAAAATGCTTTAATTAAGGATGGCTGGACTATCACTGCCGATCCCTATCCGATTAAATATGAAGAAGTTAAGCTGTTTGCAGATCTCGCTGGTGAAAAAACTATTTCTGCTAGTAGAAAAGGAGAACAAATTATTATTGAAATTAAAAGTTTTCTGAGTCTCTCTCCAATGGAAAAAATAATTAACTATCAAAATTTGATTAAGCAAATTTTAACTGAATACGAACGTATTTCAGCACAAGTTCCTGTTCCTGATGTGGATGAAGTGTTAATGTTTGATGATGAAAGAAAACAATACCTACATATTCACACATATTCTCAATGAGTCGCTCAATATTTGAGCAGTTTCGAGAGTTTTTTCTAGATATAAAACAACCGTATAATCCTCTTCTGACAACTCTAAGATACAAAGAAAAATTCTTAAATTTGGGTCTTATTTGAAAGAGGAAATTGATAAGTTATCTGATTTTCGATCGGTGAATAGAGCACAGGCTAGACGATCGCACTTTCACTCCACCAAAGTTATCCTAGATTCAGATATGACACAGGGAAAAACCAATGACAACACATTTCGAGTTATCGAAAAGTCTAGAATTACGAGAGTTATTGGTCATCTAAATGATGCTTATATGGAAGAGTTAGCAACAGCTTTGTCTACAATTCTTGGTTTATCAAATTCGGAAGATAATTCTCAGGAGTAATGGAAAGTTGGGAATTGCACATTTTATCCAACAAATGCGATCGCGCAGCGTACCGTAGGTATATCGCGCATACTAAAATTGGAATACCAGCAAATGTGGGAGTAGCTGTATGTCGCTGCAAGAAATCAAAGAGGAAATTGGTAAGTTATCTGTAAGCGATCGCTATTCTAAGCCAAACTTGTTTTTCTAATTTGGCGATCGGATAACTAAGATTGAGTAAGGAACTAGAATAGTTGTAGGGTAAGAAAGCTTGCCAGAATCCAGTGTAAAATTGAGGCTACTAAGATGACTTCTTCATTGCCTAAATCGATGATTTCTCAAGTAAGAGATTCTCAAAAATTGCCACCGTTGTCAAATGGCGATCGCTTAACTCGTCCTGAATTTGAGCGCCGTTACCATGCTATGCCAGAAGTAAAAAAAGCGGAATTAATTGAAGGAGTTGTTTATATGGCATCACCGTTACGTTTTAGACCTCATGCTAAACCACACGGACGCTTAATCACTTGGTTAGGAGTATATGAAGCGGCGACACCACAGGTAGAAATGGGAATTGAACCAACGGTACGTTTGGATATAGATAATGAACCGCAACCAGATGGTGTGTTATTAATTAGTCAAGAAAGTGGCGGAAATTCGACTTTGAGTGAAGATGGATATTTGGAAGGATCACCAGAATTGGTAATAGAAATTGCTGCTAGTAGTGCGGCGATCGATCTAAGGGATAAAAAGCGTGCTTATCGACGGAATGGGGTACAGGAATATATTGTTTGGCAAGTTTTTGAACAAATAATTGATTGGTTTAGTTTGCAAGATGGTGATTATGTTTCGTTGATGCCGAATGAACAAGGTGTAATTTGCTCGGAAATATTTCCGGGGTTGTGGTTAGATATAGCGGCAATGTTGCAAGGAAATATGCCACAAGTTTTGACAGTTCTGCAAGGGGGAATTAGTTCGGAGGAGCATCAACTTTTTGTGCAACAATTAAGAGAAAAGATGGGGGAAAATTAGCGATCGCTATGAATAGTTTCAGAACTTACGCAAAGCTTCTATTCGTAGGGTGCGTTAACGCCAGTGTAACGCACCATTCCACCATATTTAATATCATATTTAGTATTAGTGCGTAATTCATGATTTTGATAAAATTGGTTGATTTTGCTATCATAGTAAACCCGATTTATTAACAGGTAAAACAATGCAATTTTACAAAGTGGTACTCAGACAAAGTGCGGGTTATTGGGTGGCTTTGTGTTTAGAAAACGGATTAGTAGGACAGGGAAGTAATCCAGAAGATTCTATTAGTAAGCTTAAAGAGGCTATAGAGACTTTGCAAGATGTTTATCAAACAGAAACTAATGTTTATAAGGCTCCGATTTGTATAGAAGAATTGCATGAATTTTTGACTATTGAGGGTAGTGAATTTGTCACTACTTAAACAACTATCAAATTTGGCGACAAATACCTCATATATTCCCGAAAAATCGGAGATAAATTAAACAAAATCTCTTCGCTTTCTATTTTTTTGAGCAAATAACGTTGATTTTTGTCAACGTCGTAGCTAACTTTTTCTGCCTATCGTTGCTAATTTATCTATAAAATATTCTGGCTATAGATAGTAGTTATGATAGGCAAAAATTTTTGTAATTTAAAAGGTGAATAAATATCATGCTGACTAAAACTTACAAAAAATCCAAACATTGTCAAGTTGTTGATGGAGAGAATGGAAAATTCATGGTTTATCATTCTCTATTTAATCAACCTAGAGAAGTAAGCCAATCTATTGTTGACTTTTTAAATCTTTTTGAAGAAGTCAAAACGCTAGATAATATTGGTGCTATTTGTGAAGGAGATATTCATACACTTATCAACATTTTTGAGAATTTATACTTGCTAGTCTCTCATGAAGTAATGGAGAACCACTAATTAATTGGAAAGTAATAGTTTTCTGCCTGGAATATTGTGAATCAATAGAAGATATTAAATTTGCCTATGCAATTAACACTAATCTCAGTTTATTAACCAAAGATAAAGCAGAAATTTTGAAAAAATATCAAGTTAAAATATCTACTTCTCTTGACGGACTTCGTGAAGCAAATGACTTAATTAGAATTGATGCTAGAGGCAAAGGAACATTTGACATAATTGTGAGTAAAATTAACTTACTAAAGTCTATTGACTATCCTATAGACGGGTTTTCAATAACTATTACTGATGCAAATTTTTCCTTAGTTGATGAGAAAGTTATTGATTTTGCCAAATCTCTTGGTGTAAAAGATGTTTCAATGGACTTTGACTTAGTTCGATCTATTAATATTCCTGTTGAAGATTGTGTCCATAAGATCATATCGCTAAGGAGATATGCTCATAAAAATGGGCTAAACTTTTACGGTACTTGGGAAACTCCATATCGAATTTTAATCTCTAACTCTTGGCTATCTAATCCTCACGCTTTTTGTCCAGCAATGGAAGGTAAAACCATTGAATTTAATGTTGATGGAACCTTAAAAACTTGTGGACATACAAACACAATAGTAGGACGTTATGAAAATTTTGATGAATGTTTTTTACCAGGTAGTAAATACCTAGAAATTATTAGCAGTCGTTTACCTGGTAATAATGATTTTTGTAAGGGGTGCGAAATAGAAGGTTGCTGTGCAGGTCAGTGTCATGTCACATTAGAATCTTCTAAAAAAGACCCTTCTCTCGTAAACAGAACTTGTCAACTTATGAAGATGGCTACTAAAGCACTAATTAGAGAATATCTACAATCTTCAATGTAGTACGATCGCCCATCTCGTAAGGTGCGTCAGAGCAAAAAAAGTTATTGATCAGATAATTAAGTTAACTATCTGACGCACCCTACAAAGTTTTTTGATTTGATGCGATCGATTACTAATCCCCATAAAACTCAGCCAAAATAGAATTAATTTCATTGGTTGTAATATCTTCTCGTTCTGATTTACTGTAAATCGCCAGCAGTACAACATGGGTTTCTGATTCAACCAAATAAATTAACCTATACCCTGCACTTTTACCTTTTTGAATATTACTATTTTTAGCTCTAACTTTATAAACGAAATAATCTGCACCAAATCCCGATAAGCGATCTCCCACAAAATTACCTTTCTGGATTTCCGCTATTATCGGTTCAACATCAGCACGAATATGGCGATATTTCTTTGATAACCGATACAACTCATTTTCAAATTCGTTAGCAAATCTTACTGAAATTTGATTGAAATTATTAGTCATCTATTCTATTCCATAATTCAGAAATAGGTCGCGTTTCTCCGGTTTTTACTTGTTGTAAAGAGCGTCTTAAACTTGCTTTAATTTCTGCAACAGGGGTATCATCAGGATCGGATTCAAATTCAGATTCATTAGTTAATAAAACAATCACTTTAACCCGACTTGGTGTAGTAATATTTAAATTGTGATCTAAAATTATTTGACCTTTTTCATCAATTGTTCCCATCACTTCAAAAGCTTGCATTATAGTATTTCCTCAAATAGCCAAGTTAATTAATTTCATCATAACAGGTGGTATTGATTTCCGAAATGCGATCGCTCTTTTTAGATCGCAATTCGTTTAGAAGGTAAAGGAATTGACTTTTTCCCACTCTCATAAACAGTTTCTATCCATAACTCTCTCGCTTCATTAATATTTTCTAACGCTTCCTCTAAAGTTTCTCCCTGAGTCATACAACCTGGAAGATCGGGAATAATTACTGTATATCCTCCATCATCTTCTGGGTAAATAGACATCGGATATTTTAAAGAAAGATAATATTCTAAAGGTTGATTTTCTAGTTGAGAATTAGTTTTCATCTTTCCAATTTTCTAAATCTAGTAATCTAATCGTTTATTCAATATAAGTTCGTTTAACTTTTTTACCGCCTTTTTTAGGGATAATAATAACTTCTCCTTGTTCGTTCTCAAAGGAATGATGACTTCCCCGCGATCTAAGTTCCTGATAACCGAACGCTTCTAAAACATAACTAATCTCTTCAAATCTGGCTTCAGGAGGACGGGAAAGAAGGTATTCAATTAATTTACTTAATTTACCCATTGGCAGATTGTAGCATTTTTTAAACTATGTGGGCTTGGTTGCTGGAGTTGGTAGCGTGCGATCGTCGCAAGTTATTAATCGTTTGAATATCTTCTGCTAAATCTTCTTCAGTATAGGGTAAGTAAGCTTGTTCTTGTTTCAAGAATTGATATGTTTCCCATCGGGAAGAAAAGTTCAGCATTCGGTGAACTTCACCTGCTCCAATCCTACCTTGACGATAGTAATCGGCTGCAATCAGTTCTAAAACTCTGCCGGAAATGTTGGTGCGTTGTAGTTGTAGTTTATTGGCGATATCATCGGGAAGTTCGAGGGTAATTTGCATAAGTTTTGCTAGTAAGGCTGATGTTTAAAAGGATAGCGTTTTTTGGCAAGAAATCAGCCGCAACACGCAATCGATCGGGGGATAATCGATCGACGTATTCCTTAACTTGAAGGCGCATTTGGTTCAGTATTCATTGGTAATAACAGTGCGATTATTTCACCATTTTAAACTGTAACAGTAGATGTTGGAGTTTTTGTATGTTAATTTGGCAAGTTGTATGAGAAAGCGATAGATGAATAGAACACAGGCTAGGCGATCGCACATTTCACCCGACAAATGCGCTGTTAAATCTGGTCGAGAGAGAGGTTAGTTAGTGCGATCGTAGCAAATCTTGGAGTACCTCTATGTTGCTGGAAGAATTCAAAGAGGAAATGCACCTAGAATACAAGGGTGGGTTAAGCAAATTGTGCTAAGGTCTTGATTAGGGGTGACTTATATATTTAAATCCGAGTTTCTCGGATGGGTGGCTTTGAAACTGCATTGACAATATTTGATTACAATAAAATTCATTATGTTGAATCTACAATTCATTAAACAAAATGCTAAAAAAGTTTTAACTTATGGCGTTTTGATGGCTATATCTCTTTTGTTACTCAGGTTAATTATATTTAATTTTCAAATGATTTTCTATCCATTTCAATTGGAATATAGAGAAGCTGCGCCTTTAACAAACACGATTTTACTGTTAAAAGGTGGTAATCCTTATGATATCGCTAATCAGCCGGAAAATACAAATGTTTATGGGATATTATATCCTTTATTTGTTTATCCATTTGCTAAGTTATGGGGGGCAACTATTCCAGTTCATAGGGCGATATCGACATTTTTTATTTTTGCTGCTACTGGACTAATTTTTTGGGTGATGCGATCGCTAAAAGTATCATTAATCTTATCAATAGTCGCTGCGATCGTTTTTTACTGGCATCAAATTTTGTCAGCAACTTTTTTTGTTAAACCAGATAGCATGGGTTTATTTTTGTTTTTGGCTAGCTTAGTAGTAGCTTGGAAACATAAATATAGCTGGCTAAGTTTGCTAGCAAGTATAATTTTAGGGTTGTTAGGATTTATTGCTAAACCATATTTTGTGTTGTCCATACCTTATTTATGTCTGTACCTTTTCCTGTTTCACTCGAAAAAGAAAGGAATATATTATGGATTTTTGTCGTTCTTAGCAACTGGATTTACCTTTGGAATACTCAACGGTTTGTTCGCAACTTACTTTGATAATAACTTTTTTGGATATTTAAACCAAAGGTTGGCAGGAAGTGGGCTTAATTATGCTTTTTATCAAAGTAAAACTTATATTTTTGAAAATCTGTCAATCGTAGTTATTCTTGTTGCATTTGGTTACATATTGGTCAAAAATACTATATTAAATTGGCATAGATTTAGGGTGAAGGAAGCGATCGCCCAAAAATTCAATCTATCTAAATTTAACCAACCTTTAATTAAACTAGATGTAGATTTATTTACCTTTTGTTTGCTGATTTCTTTAGTGTTGTTTTACTTAAAATTAGGTCAGCACACAGGCAATTGGTTGGCTTATTTATATCACTTGGTTTCTCCGTTTTTAATAATTATAGCTTTTAGATTGGCTAATAAGTTAGATGTAAATTCAATAATTCTGCTATTAGCAATAATTGCTTTAAACTTATTTTTTATCTACCCGCAGCCTTTGTTTAAAGGACAAGATAATTATCAACAATGGCAGAATTTAAGGGTGTTGATATCACAGCATGAAAATGTGTTGAACTCTCCGGCGATCGCATCAATTCTTCTAGAACAAGATAAGAAAGTTTATGATTCAGGTCAATCTGAGTATTTTATCTTAGGTCAAAAAAGGAAGATATTTAACATTGAATTGCCCACTGATAACAAGATTAAACAAAGAGTCAAAGACTATAAACAAGAAATTGCTAGTTCTATACAAAATCAAGAATTTGACTTAGTAGTTTTGACTCAAAGATATTCCGAGTTTGTTTCGGAAGATTTGGTCAAAAAATGTTATAACTACCAAGGAGAAGTTACTGTAAATATGCTTGCACAAAGTTGGAAGTTAGATGTTTGGCGACCCAAAGAATCAGCTTGTAACTAACCTTAATTAATTTAAACTGGTTTTTAGTGACTCTAATTCGCGATCGATCTTTTCCAGACAACCATTTAATAAATTCAGTTGCGATCGCTTAGTGCTAATCTCAACAGGCAGTTCTGGCATTTGGAAACTGATAATCCTCTCGGCTTTTTCTTGATATTTTATTAACTGCTCAAGAGCTTCTTTACTAAAGCGAATTAAATAATCTTTAGCAGCATCGGTATATAGCTGTAAAACTTGATTATGATAACTTTCTTCTGTAGTTTGTTGTTTTTCTTTGTTAAGGTTTTTATTTAAAATATAAGCGGCGCTACCAACAACAGCGGCTCCCACTGGGCCACCTAAAACCCAACCTAAACCCGTGGCTACACCGACAGAAGCAGTGTCAGCCAAACCTTCAGAATTTGTCGGTTTATTTGGCAAATTTACTTGGGGGGAAGTAGGGAATGAAATAGAAAGAGTTTCAGGTTGATGACGATTGAAAAATTCGCTAGCTTGTGTTACCCATTTGACAATTGATTCTTGCAGTTGAACTAATCTTGGTTGCAAAAAATCTCTTTCCCAATTGCTAAATTGACCTTGTTGCAGTGCCGCAGTAGCTTCTGATTGATACCGATGTAAAAGTGTTTGTTCGTCTAGCCAATTGCGTAATTCTAAAACACTAGTAATAAAACCTTGTTTAATTAGTTTTTCTGCTTTTTGTTGAATCTGAATTTTAGCATTGTATGTACTTTCTAGGGTTTCTAATTCACTGGCAATGCTTTGTACTTTTGCTTGCCAGAGTTGTTTAATTTGAGCAACAATTTTTACCACACGGGGTAAACGAACATCTGCGATTTTTTCTTGTTTTGCTGCTAAAATACTTTGCAAAGCCGATTCAAAAATCACTAAACCGCTACTTTGTGCAGCTGCTACATCACCTTTTAATCTTGATCTTAAGGCGGGAAGTGCATCAACTCGGTAAAGGTTACTGATGTTGGGCGGTAAATCTGCACGAAAACTTTCTGCTACAAATCGCAAGCGTTTGTAAACTTCTTTTTGGTCTTCTGCTTCCAATAAATTGAGGAAGTTAACAACAAAAACTATAGTTTTAATGCCTCTATCGATTAACCAATCATGCAGTTTTTCTCGTTCAGTTAAAGTCATTAATTGACGAGCGTCTAAAACTTGGATGATTAAGTCTGCTGTTAGCAGTTTGTCTCGGACTAATTTATCTTGTGCTTCTCTGTCGTTTGTTCCGGGTAAATCGAGTAATTCAACGTTGTTTTTGAGGAGTGAATGAGGACAAAAAACCTGGACTGAGGTGACATCATCTCGCATTCTTCGATCGCCATCTAAGATAGCAAATTTTTTAAGAATTTCTGTGCCACTTTCATTGATTTCTCTACCATCTATAAAGTTAATTTTAGTTCTTAATTCGTCGCCATATTTGACGGAAATTGCTGCACCTGTGGTGGGAATAAGATCGATCGGTAAGGCACGATTACCGAGAATGGCATTAATTAAAGTTGATTTGCCGTAATTAAATGGGCCAAAAACGGCTATCTGAAATCCTGGTTTAGATAGATGATTGCAGACGGAAAGAGTATCTTGATAAAGCTGAGAGTTTTTCTCTATTTCGAGCAATGCTAATGCTGTTTGCAGATTATTTATTAAGTTTTGATAGTTGTTTTGTTGTGCCATATTATCCTTAACTTTTGCTGATAATTACATATTTTTAACTCCCCTAGTGGGGAGTTAACATTTATTTAAGCTACAGCTTTCAGAAAATCATTATAAACTGATTGGATTTTTTCGGAGTTAGAAAGGACTTCTGATTCAATAGTTTTGAGTCGCTTTAGTTCGTTGTCTCGATTAATTTCGTATGACTCTTTTTGTTTGAGTAAATTGTCTAGTTCGGCTTTGCGGGAGTTGATGTCATCGTTGATGCGATCGCTAATCTCCCCCTCATAAACATTAAAGCATTCTTTGACTGCATCGTGAATTGGTTGCCATTGTTCTTGCGCTACTTGGGGTAGATATTTTACTAGCTCTTTTTTCGCCGCTTTTATTAACTCTTTTCTTGCTTGATCTGCTTGCAAAACTCCCACACCCATTCCTAATAAAGCTAAGTATAATGGGCCTAAAACAATGCCTGTTACACTACCAATAATGGTGCTAATCCCAAACACGGTAATTAAGTTTAACAGGATATTTTTCCAATCAAATCCTGCCCCCGCCATTGCCACACCTACATAATTGCCACTAGCCAAGGAAAAAAGTCCCATTGCCCATTTCGCCCAAGCGGGAGAGTTATCTTCTGGTAATGAAGTCCCGGTGGTTTGTACTTTATTTCCGGTTAACTTTTCATTAATTAAACTGGTAATTTTGCTATAAGAAGAACCGTAATTTTCGGCGCTTTTAGCTAACAATAAAAAGGCGCTATCCATTTCTTTTTCCGCAGTTAGACTCCAGGCGGAAAGCTTGTCATTAATGTATTGCTCGAATGCTTGTTTGAGTGCATTTTCAAAGGCTTCTCTTCGACTGGCGCTCAAAAAGTCCATGAATTTTAATTCGGGTTGATAGCGGACAAAATCGGATTCAAAAGTATTGCCTAAGTTTAGCACGTAAGAACGGAAAGAATCAGCGATCGCTTTAGCTTTACTATCCCCCAAATTTTGAATTTCTTCCTTAAATTGATCGCGGATATTCGTCAAGTTTTTAAACTCTGGTTCAACCGAACTAATCTTTTCTCTCAACTGTTGAACATCTTGTTCTAACAAGGGAATTCGCCTTGACACAGCTTCGCGCACCCGATTAGAAGTTTGACGCGCCAAAATTCTCGCTTGTCGCAATTCAGAAACGGCTCTTTCTTTGGTTAAAAATGTGTTGAGTGCGCCCATAAATTCAGGAAAACCTGTACCTTCTAGAGAAGCTGAAGGCTGTTTTAAACGTTTTCTTAATGCCTTAATTGCGGAAATTTCAAATACTCTTTCATCGTAAATATCTTGTTCTTCTAGCACGCAATATTCGGCTAAGTTAGCTTGGAAAACTCGCCTTAATCTGTCTTCAGCTTCTTCTAATTCTTCTGTATCATCTGGATCGATTAAACTTTCTCGGACTTGATCCCAAGCATTAATTAAAAAGAACACGCTTAAACCCCGACCTTTGATATAATTTTCTAAATACCGACGTTCTCCAAGGGTGCAAGGTTGGGATGCTCTTAAAACAAACAAAATTGCATGGCAATTATTGATATAACCCAGCGATAATTCATTTCGCGCTTCTGTATCATTTAACCCTGGACTATCAACAATTTCTACACCTTTTTCTAACAAAGGTAAGGGATATTCAACGATCGCATAATCAACATCAGGAAAAGCTTGTTTCTTTTCTTGTTCCAGTCTTTTTGCTTCCGCAGAATCGATCGTATAATCTTTTTTAAAGCTCTTAAAATCTAGCTCTTTTGGACTTTTTTCATCTTTGAAATAAACTGTTACTTTCTTTTCTGAACCATAGCGAAGTAGAGTTAATACTGCTGTACAGGGATTGACATCGCTTGGTAACAAATTCTCGCCAATTAAGGCATTTAGAAAAGTGCTTTTGCCTCGTTTCATATCACCTAAAACTAAGAGGCGAAATACACCTTTTTTGTAATTGTTACTAGCTATTTTTACATCTTCTATCTCTCTTTCTAAACCGAGTTCTCCAGAGTATTTCTTACCTTCTGTTTCGGCTTTTTCCAGAGTTTCAGTCATGCTATTGAAGGAGTTAGCCACTTCTCTACGTGCTTGGGCAACTTTTTCCAAGTCGTCAAGAAAACGATCGGTTTCGACTTTGTAACTCATTTGGTGGCACCAATAAATAGAACTGGATTAAGTGTAGTTTATTTCTCAAGGATATCACGCATAATATCAAGTTAAGCCTTATATTAATTAAGGTAAAAATACGGCATAAGTAGTTATTTAATCGAGTAAGTAACACTAACTTGACTCCTTACTTGTACCTCTGGAAGCGCCGATGGGTCATAAGGAGGGATACTTTGACTAATACTAGAAAAAGGCGAAAGGGGAACTGCAACTTTTGTACCGCAAGCAGAAACAGAAGCCGGACTAACGAGCGGATAAACTGTTACTAATAACAATTCTCCCAATTGCACGCTCATTTCTAATGCCACACTTCGCACCTGAGTTTCTGCATCTCTAATAGCTTTGCGGCGTGCGTCACGTTCTAAAGGTTGACAGTTATTTACAGCATATTCAGCACTCACACCTTGAACAAATAATTGACTGCTAGTTTCTGTTGTCAAATTCACTGTTTTTACAACTTCCTGCATTTTTTCGCGAGTTGGTTTCGAGATTTTAACTAATATTTTAGGATTTTCTAAAGCACTAGTTTGAACCTCAATATTATTAACTGGAATTTCGATCGCAACTAAAGCATCAATCACAGATTTTAACGGGTCTTCAGCTGGTAAAACCGTGCCCGGAGTTAATGAAGGAGTGCTTCTTGCTGTGGTATCCAAAGGATTGCGGGAAGCAAAGCGAAATTCCAAGCGGGCGGTATCTGCGGGGACACTCACTTGACCTTGACCAATTACAGTTATGGCACGTTGGTTAATTAAAAGTTGCGGTGTATTACCATTCGTAACTTGAGATACATTAATATTTGTAGGATTTTCGGCAATGCTGGTTTTGCTAGCTGATATCCATAGCCCCATTACCACAACGCCAGAAACCAAAGTTTGAGATAGTACTGTTAAGAATCGATACATTTTGTATTGCTACTAAAGATTAATCTAAATGCCGAAAATGCTTTATTTTACCGAAAATTTTGCTGCGCCCTGTTATCTTATGTTGTATCCAACTTAGAATATGGCTATAAAACAAATTACAAGTCCTGAGTATGAGGAATTAGCTATGGCAACCATAAATGATAATCAACAAAATGAGCAAATTGCTACTGTGTCTTCGACCTCTGAACCTGTTACTACTCGGATGCGACCTTGGGGAACAGTTACACTTCTCGAAGAAACCGATCGCTACAGGATTAATCGCATTGAACTTAAACCCGGTCATCATATTAGCACTCAAATGCACTATCACCGTAGCGAACACTGGATTGTAGTTTCTGGTACTGCTAGAGTTCTTTGCAGTGGAAAAGAAACTCTCCTCATGCAAAAACAGTCTACTTATGTTCCTGCTTCAACTCCGCATCGCGTAGAAAATCCGGGAGTAATTCCATTAGTTATGATTGAAGTTCAAAATGGAGAATATCTCGGAGAAGATGATATTATTCGTTTTCCCGAAGATCAAGATAGCCATTAGAATTTTTATCTTGATTTGGGAGAAAGGGAAAAGTAATTTTCTCAACCTCTACCCTTTCTCCTCAAACTAAATCCAATTAACATGACGCAGCCAGGGCCAAACTCCTGTTTGTCTTCTCAAAGTGACGTTTTCGCTATGTTCTGAGATCACATCTCTGAGTTCCTGACTTGTGAAATTGTATCCCAATGTTTCCGCCATTTTAATGAACTCTTCTGGGTTACTAGCTGCTGTCATCTTTTCTCTTAAAGAGAAATCACTAGTAGCATCTTCTAGAAATTGATAGGCACTTTCTTTGGTCATTTTTTTGGGAAAATACGTTAATTAATAACAACTTATCTAATTTTACCTAGAACAGTATAACAATTAATCGTGCAATTACAACCACAAAAATTTTAAATAAACCCGGTCTTGACGAGTATAAATGGATATAGTAGCAATTTGTACTTACTAGCAACCGGGTTTATTCTTTATAGCTGCCAAAAGTGCGATATACTGTTACACTTTAGCAATATGAAAATGATTTCTGAAGTTAACGATTTTTGTCCAGTAGTGTTTCAAATTCTGCCCTTAATGATTTGACATTGGCGACTCTGCCAATTAAAAGATTTTCGCTTCCGGCATCTTTTAAGCGTTCTTTCCAATATTTGATACTATCTGAGTTATTCACCCAGAAATTAACTACCGTATCAATTACTGCATCTAAATCCCAACCGCGGTAATTCGGAATATTTTCTACCGATTGAATTAATGCGTCTAGAGTACATTTGTATGCGGCGACATATTCCACTCCGGTTTGAGATTGTTGCTCTTTTCTCTCTTGCTGTTGATTAAAAAAGTATAAAATTGGAGAGACTCCGAGAATATCGAAAGTGTATTTCATTCCTCTACTCCTAATTTCAGATACTTAGGCTTATTTGATGACTTATATAGCAAATTTTCCCAATTTTTGGGTGACGAATTTTAAAGGTGAACTGGCGGCGCTGAGTGCAGCTTTTCTGTGGGCGATCGCAACTGTAGTCTGGTCAAACTTGGGACAACGCATTCCCCCACTAAAGTTAAATTTTCTCAAAGGGGCGATCGCAATTACTTTTTTAATCTTGACAGTTTTTCTTTCAGGACAGTCATTACCAGCGATCGATCCACTAGCTTTTTGGTTACTTTTCCTCAGTGGGGTGATGGGAATTGCGATCGCAGATACAGCTTTATTTGCCGCACTTAACTGTTTAGGCGCACGACGCACGCTGTTATTAAAAACACTAACCTCGCCATTAGTAGCATTAATAGCTTTAGTTTTTTTACAGGAGACTCTCTCCATTACAGCTTGGTGGGGAATTATTCTTACTCTATTAGGAGTAGCTTGGGTAATTAGCGAAAGAGTTCCGGGAATAAATGGCAAAGAAGCGTATTTTTGGCAAGGTATTGCTTGGGCGATGGTATCAACTTTCGGAGATGCGATCGCTGTAATTTTCTCCCGTGCAGCCTTAACCCAAACCACAATTAATCCTCTATGGAGTACCCTAATTAGATTAGCTACGGGACAAGTATTATTGCTAATTTTGCTCCTAATAAAAACCCGCAAAATCAAAGAAAGTTCGATTCATTTATCCCAATCTCTCTTTACAACCAAATTATTGGGAATCATTATCTTAACTTCCTTTCTTGGCACTTATTTAGGAATATGGTTACAACAAATTGCCCTAAAATTTGCCCCGGCTGGAATCGCCCAAACCTTAAACGCCACTAGCCCACTTTTTGTTTTACCCATTGCAATTTGGCTGGGAGAAAAAGTTAGCTTTCGCGCCATTGCTGGAGTCTTTTTAGCTTTAGCAGGTATCGCATTGTTGTTTAGAGCTTAACCGTCCGCTACCCCGCGTACTTTAACGAACCTTAATATTAGTCTTGAGCTTCTTTATCAAAACTTTTTTAAAATTTACCCTTACAATCCCGATTTAATAGGAAATTCAGAGAAATTTAAATTAACTTACTTAGCCAAATAAATTTATGCTGTTTGTAGCAGTTGATTTGTATATCCGAACCAATAAAGGAAATTACCGATCGGGAACAGAGCTATTTTCGCGAGTTCCTACTATATATGAAAAACTCAAAGTCAAAGACAATCGATTTTGGGTGGTCGAAGTTTGTCACTATGCTAAAAGTGGTTTAAATTCCGATCTAGATCCCGTGGCGAGTGTATTAGTAATGCGGTACTAAAGAAAGTAATTAATAGAGCGATCGCTCTAACCAACTATTAAAATTAGCCTCAATAGCTAAAAAGCATGATCGTTCACACAAATGACAGATGACAAATGATTAAAGCCGACAAATTAAACAGGCATTTTGTCAGCAAACCTACCCGTATTTTTTAAAGCATCTAAAAAAGCGTAAACTCCCGGAGAATGGAGAGCATTTGCTAAAATTGCTACTCCAATTATTCTTTGCAAAGGTACTGGTAAATTGCATTCTTTGATGCCAATAGGTAAAGGTTCAGCAGCTAATCGAGGCATAATAGCTGCGCCTAAACCTTGTTCTACCATGCTGACAATTGTTGAATCTTCGCGGATTTCGTAAGCAATTTTCATTGGGTATTCCGCTTGATTCAAATAAGGAATGATGTAATCATAACAAGGATTTAAAGAACTGATAATTAAAGGAAATCCAGCTAACTGTTGCCAAGAAATCTGCGTAGTTTCTAGAGGACATTTTGGCGGTAAAAGAACGATGTAGTCATCTCGGAGAATTTCCCAAGTTTCAAACTCATTACTAGAAGGTAAATAAGTAAAGCCTATATCGGCAAAACCTGTACGCAAACTTTCTTCTATGCTGAGAAAACTATCATTTTCAGTAATTTTAATATTAATATCAGGACATATAGTGTGAAATTTGGCGATCGCAGTTGGTAAAATATGAGTCGCCACACTGCGAAAACAAGCAACTCGCACCACTCCGCCTTGTAAACCTTTTTCTAAATCAGCTTCCTTTTTCATCGCATTTACTAATCGTAATACTTGAGTTGCATGAACTTTAACTCTTTCCCCCACAGGCGTTAAATGTGCGCCATGACGACCTCGATAAAATAACACTACTCCTAACTCTTCTTCCAAGCTAGCAATAGCGTGGCTAACTGCTGATTGAGAAATTTCTAAACGCAGTGCTGCTTCACTGAAATTTTTGCATTCTGCTACTGCAACTAAAGCAAGCAACTGAGAGAGTTTGATCTGATTTTTTTTGATTTCATCCATATCAGTTTTTTACTCAATTATTGCATTGTCTCAAAAGCCGCAGCCTAATTCCTCTTTCCATCTATCTATTTTATTCATACAAGCTATTCAAGTAATAGATGGTTCCCTAGTTAAATTAGGAGTACATTGGATTTATCGACAGATTTAAAAAATCACTTATCAGGATAAGTCTATGAAAATAATACACAGTTCTTTACAACAAAACCAAGCAAACTCTCCATTAATTTCGGGGCTTTATCTACCAGCAATTAAATCTAAATTTGCCACATTCATTAACAAGATTTGTGAAGGATTTGTCACATTAATTAATCATGCCAGCGAACTCAAAGTTTGGCAAAGTCGCGATCGCAAAGGTCATACTTGCTGGAACGCTTACGACCCCACCACAGGTAAATCTATTAGCTTAGACTCCGAAGCAGAAATGCGGATGTGGATCGAAGAACGCTATTACCAACAATAGTTAACTGGTGGGTTAAAAATGGCTGAAGATCAGTATTTGGGTGGGCAAGTCCCACCCTTTTAAATATTAACGTTTCAGCGCCAAACTCAAACCATCAGCAATCGGTACCATACTGATAGTAACTCTTTCATCCGAGAACAATTTCTCGTTAAATTTACGGATTGCTAGAGTACTTTGATCTTGCACTTGCCGATCGGCAACTCTTCCCGACCAAAGTACATTATCAACTGCAATTAAACCCCCAGGACGTATTAATTGTAAACAGCGTTCATAATACTCCTGATAATTCCCTTTATCCGCATCGATAAAAGCAAAATCAAAACTTTCTTGTTCTCCAGTAGCTAATAATTGATCTAAAGTATCTAAAGCTGGTGCAATTCGCAAATCAATTTTTTCTGCAACTCCCGCTTCTTGCCAATAACGACGAGCAATATTAGTATATTCTTCACTAACATCACAAGCAATAATCTTCCCATCTGGCGGCAAAGCTAAAGCCACAGAAAGGGAACTATAACCAGTAAAAACGCCAATTTCTAAAGTTTTCTTCGCGCCAATTAACTGCACTAACAAAGCCATAAATTGACCTTGTTCCGGTGAAATTTGCATCCCAGAAGAAGGATGATTAGCTGTTTCTTCGCGCAAACGCCGCAAAATATCCGGCTGTCTCACAGAAACAGATACAAAGTAATCGTAAAGTTGATTGTCTAAGCCAAGTGTCTTTTTTGTCATTGTTCTTTTGGGAATTCTTCCTTTTTCAAACCAGATATAGTATTACATAAGCATAGAAAGTTAAATTTAGAAAATACGATCGCGCCTACTGAAATTTTATATATCCAGTACCGTCATCTTCTCCGACAATCAAAAAACCGAATGATTCAATCAATGCCTGTATACAACCTGTACCACCATAAGGGTAAGCCAAAGGATTGAACTCTATTCTTGCTAAATCTGAAGATATCATTCGGCATGAAATAAGTTCGTATTCACCATTCTTAAAAGCATCAATCATAGACTCAAAATCCCAAGGTGTTTCTAAACTTGGTTCTGTCCACCTTTGAGGCACAGGCGTAGCTTCCCAATTACGCAACCATTCGGCTTGTTCTTCTTCAGTAGGCCACCAAAAAGTTGATAATGCTTGTTCATCAAAAAAAGCTAACCAATCTTCTTCGTTGCGCCACTTATTAGTATCTTTATCTCTCTTAATTTCTTGAAAAATTCGACATAAACTATCAAATATTTGTCGATTTTCCACTTTGAATTCGCAGAAGCAATAATTCATTTTAATCTATTGCATTAAAATATTTTCAGCGATCCCGCTAGCCCATTCTAACAAAAAATGAAAAAACAATGATAAAAAAATAACTTGTCTAGTCCATCTAACAGGTGTATAATTTACATAAAAAGAAGGGGAGTAGCTGCTAGCTAAACCGAATTAAAGATAAATTAATTTAGCTAGCCCGTCTGAATCAACATACTGGCGATGAGCCTGGTTCAGATGACAAGTTTCTCAAGCTCAAAAGATAATTTGAGCAGATTAAAGCTTGCAAGCGAGACCTTCACTAAGTTCACAACTGATGTGAGCTTGGTGAAGTCTATTTGCACTCATCAAGCTCACTCAGAGAAAGCGAAAACACGAGGAGAGTTTGAGAGAATGCTGACAGCTTTTACTGCTGGATTATTGTTAATTACAGTTTCAGAATTAGGCGACAAAACATTTTTTATTGCGGCAATTTTAGCCATGCGTCATTCGCGGAGACTGATATTTATCGGTGTGACAGCCGCCTTAGCAGCAATGACGATTTTATCGGTTTTAGTCGGACAAGCGGTATCACTTTTACCGAAAATATATGTTTATTATGCAGAAATTATCTTGTTTGTTGGCTTTGGATTAAAGTTACTTTATGAAGCCAGCAAAATGTCAGATAAAAGTGAATCAGAGGAAGCAGAAGAAGCTTTAGAAGAAGTGAATAAAGCCGAAGCAAAAATTCGGCATAAACAGAGTAATTTAGCAATTGTGACTAAAGCATTTGTGATGACATTTGTTGCTGAGTGGGGCGATCGCACCCAATTTGCTACGATCAGCTTAGCGGCAGGATACAATGCTTTTGGAATTACCACAGGAGCCATTTTAGGGCATGGAATTTGTGCGGCGATCGCAGTTACCTGCGGTAAACTAATTGCTAAAAGAATTTCGGAACGCAGCTTAACTGCGATCGGAGGAATCTTGTTTCTCCTATTTGCATTAGTTTCCTATTTAGAAGGAGTTTAAACGGAATGGTGCGTTACGTTAGCACGCTTCGCACCCTACAAATCTAATTTTTAGTTTCCGTTTTTTCCTGAGTAGTAGGTGCAGCTGGTACAGGGGAAGCAGCCGGAGTTTCAGCAGCCGGAGTTTTAGTAGCCGGAGTTTGGGATGCTAATTGAACGATTTGGTCTTTATATTGAGCAGGAGCTAAATTAGCAGCAGAATTAAACAGAGATTTAGCATCCTCAGATTTGCCTTGTTGTTGTAACACCAACGCCTTAGCTAAAACCGGACGAAAATCTTCCTTATTAGCCTTAATTGCATTATCGTAGACATTAATCGCATCAGCATAGCGTTCCTGTTGAGCATAAACCTGTCCCAACATCAGTTGCACAGAAATTACATTTACAGTATTAGCTTTAATTTGGTTAAGGTTGGGAGCACTTTCCAGAGTATCTTGGAGTAAACCAATAGCTGCTTCAGGACGACCTTCAGCCAATAGCAAGCTAACGAGACCTTGTAAAGCCTTGACATCACCCGGTTGAGATTCCAGAATTGAACGATAGACTTTAGCGGCTCCTTCACGATCGCCAGTTTGTTGCCGAGCCTGAGCCAGCAAAACCGAGTATTCCGTATTTTCCGGCTTTAGTTTCGCCAACCTTTCCAAAGGTTCGATCGTAGTTTTCACATCAGCCGCACCCTGACGTACTAACTCTAACTGAGTAAACAGCAATCCCGTGAGAGCGGTTTCATTATCAGGCTCTCGTTGTAGGACTAACTGATAACCTTTAACCTGAGCTTGTAATTCCTCTTGCTTCCCTGCTGGCGTTTGAATTGGTGCAGATGTTCTAGCAGAAGAGGCTTCTTGATTGAACGCACTACCAAACAAAGGCGCAATAGAGGGAACTATGAAAGCAAGACTTCCCAAAAACAGAAAGCCAAAAACCAACCAGCGACGGAGCTTTTCAGACACAAAACTTCTTTGAACTCTGATTAACATTATCAACTATCAGTTGCTAATGTGTCGCACCGCCTGCCCACCACTAAAAATATTCAGAGATAAGAAGAATTAGTGAAACTTTACGGATAAAACAATTTAGATATTGCATTGAGTAAAATAGACAGGCTAAAACAACTTGTCGATCGCAATCAACTGCTTTAGTAGAGTGAATTGTGAGCAATCCTGTGAATTACGAAATGTTCAACAAAAGAATAGAGTAGTAAATACAGGTTTTGGCTTTTGACTGGGACAGGCGGATCGATCAATCCTCCTGAATTAAAACCAGACATTTTCCATTGCAAGCCAGAATGAAGTGTGTCTCCGCTCCAAGGAGTTTTTATGAGTCCCTCTCCCAATCCCAATCAGTTTCCTGAATCCGCTAACAATCCCGAACAACCTCAAGCACCACAGCCGCCAGTAGTACGTCGGCCAAACCCGCCCAAAAGCGCCCCGACTCCTAAAAGCGAGCCTACAGCAACAGGTGAACCTAAAACCACTGGTGAATCTATCCCACCCAAAAGTACCTCGACTCCTAAGAGCGAAGCTACTCCTAAAAGTGTTCTAGTTGGCAAAAGTGAACCGAAAAAAGCTGAATCAGCACCAACGGCAGAATTTACCCCTACTCCAACAGCTGACACAGACACCACCTCCAGTGAAGCTAGCACAGCTGAACAAGATAACCTCTCACGGCTACAACCAATTCCACCTCCCAGCGAACCACTGCAATATCGAGCCATTGGTTTAGTTCGCGGAAAATATCTTCCCAGCGAAGAACAATTTACCCGCGGAAACGTACTCGCAGCAGATGGGAGACAAATTGATGCTGTCTTGCTAGGTCGAGTGATGAGTTTAGTCAAAAATCACTTAGATTTAGCCAGCGAACACCTGTGGGTAGTCTATCCCAGAACCAGACAAGAACAAGGCGACCTTCATGTGCAAATTGTAGGTGTCTGGGAACCCGAAAAATTAGATAAAGAGCGTCTAGCTACCTCTACGGAAGCCGAAGCTACCCCAGCCGAAGCCGAAGCTACCTCTACGGAAGCCGAAGCTACCCCTACGGAAGCCGAAGCTATCCCTACAGAAGCCGAAGCTACCCCTACAGAAGTTGAAGCTACCTCTACAGAAGCCGAAGCTACCCCTACGGAAGTTGAAGCCGAAGATGGTTATTTTTCCATTCGTGGTGAAGTTGTTTTCCAATCTCAAGACCAAGGAAAAATCATCGTTAAGATTAGGCAAGCCGCCAAGAAGGAAAGTGATAAACCCAAATTCTTCAAATTGACGCTTAATGGTCTTTTGGACAAGAAAGCTGTAGGTTACTTCTGGGACTTTCAGGTAATCAGAGAAGCTGATTCTCTGGTAATTCGGGAGGCAAAAGATATTGCCTCTGTGCGCCAGAGAAGACCAGGAAAACCGCGCCCCGGAGGAAAACGCTTTGGCGGTGGTGGTGGCCCAGGTGGGAAAAAACCTTGGAAGAAAGATCGTCCTCATCGTCCAGGATCTCCAGACGGTACTTCAGCACCTCCAGGCGGAGCCAGACCAATTCAAAAGCCAATTCCGCGTCCCAAACCGAAACCGCCAGCAACCTAGAGGGGAAGGGGGGCAGGGGAGCAGGGGGGCAGGGGGGCAGGGGAGCGAGAATTCAAAACTCTCTCACTCCCGAAACTCTCGCTAACTCAAAACTCAAAACTTTCCCCATCTCCCCTTGCCTCTACTCCAGGGCAATGGTAGCGCCCCAACGGTCTTGGGGTAAAAAGGCTCGATCCATTGGAATGGGGGCGACTCTTTCGGTTAAGGTGAATTTTCCATTAGCGATCCACTGTTTTAGTTCGTTGGCGACTTGGCGGGATAGATAAATGCTAGCCAGGGGAGCAACTCGGACTTGTTTGCCTTCGATGGTGATGCGACCGGATTTTAGTTGGGCGTAGGTGACTAAACCGAAGGTGGGTCGGACGCGCCTGGGGATGGAAAAATCGACTACTGGTGCTACTAGTTCTTTGTCTTGGATGGCACATTTTTTGATGACTTCTTCCTGTAGAACTGGAATGGGTACGCCGACTCCGAGCATCAAGGAGGGGCCGTAGTGTTTGAAGTAGCAACCTCTGACCCAGCGTTGTTCCATTTGTTTGGCATCGCCGATTAAGGCGAGGGTGGCAGCAGGTCCGATCGGGGTTTGATTGGGTAAGCGTTTTTGTCGGGTAAAGTTTTGCGTACCTTCCCAAGCTATGTATCCAATGCCACCACCAAGAAAGATCCGGGTGCCGATGCCGATAATTTCTAGGTTGGGGTCGTTGAATAGAGGGGAAATGGCTCCGGGGTTGGAATAAACGGCGTTGCTGAGTCGCGGTTGTAGGGGGCCTAAGTAGGTGTAGAGTGGTCGATCGCCTCCGTTAACTCCCACGATGAAATTTTGATATATATTCCGCGGATTGTAGAGATAAAATTGATTAATTGTGTCGCGGGTAATTGTGGTTTCAAAGGTAGCACGGGGATAGCAGTCGGTGACTTGTCCGATCGCTCTTAATTGTACAGGTTTTCCCGCTATTAAATCTTCAATTACATGACCACCACCCCGTTCTTTTGATTCTTCTTCTAAACCATCACGTTCGTAGTCTACACTTTGAGTTGCTCCTAAGTACAAATCCACTGCCCCAAAACCCGAATAAGCCAAAATTCCATCTAACCAACAAGAACGAATTTTAATCGGGGGATCGGTATGACCTAAATTAATAATCGCCCCTGATGATTCCATTGGTTCAAATGTCCCAGTAGTAATTACATCGACTTCTTTCGCTGCTTGGGTGACACCAACTTCTGCAACTCGGACTTTTAATTCTTCTACTGTCCAAACTACTACAGTTTGTTTGTTTATTTTCTCGTTAATCTCAGCAATAGTCCGCATAAAATACCAATTCATTAAGATTATGATGGCAAATTTTGCCTTTGATTGGTAGTAGGTAGTAGGTATTGAGTAGTGGGATAATTTGCTTTGAGCCGACTACCAACTACCAGCCTAAACAATATAACTAATGAATGGGAAACTGGCATTAATATTTAACCGGAATTCGCAGTATTTTCGGACTGTAGCAAGCTGGACTATGACAAGTGTTTGATGAAGTAAAGTAAACTAACATCATAAAGAAAAACATGATGACTACAAAGATATGTGCCATGAAGTCAACTGATGTAAAACCTTTACTTTTGTGTTCATTTCGATGTAGTTGTACTCGCAAAAAATGGATTTTCATAAACTTTTCTTCCTCCAATAAGTAGATGCCGATCGACTCTATATTTATAAGTTGCCCAAATAAACTGTAAAATATAATACTTACAGTACAGAGATTTTTGCAGGTAAATGTTAGGTGTAATTAGCTAACTTTACCCGTTGATATAGCAGAATAGATTAAATTAGCTAACTTTCCCGTTTACTTAACTTTTATTCAAGAGTTGCCTGTTATGCAGAGTTTACTGATCGATGCGAAAAACTTGCTTGGGGATTTGCTGAGTCGTTACCGTTCGCAAGTTGACTATTTGGCGATTCGGCTGGAAGAATCGGAAGGGACTGATATTTTATTGCGGGCTGATAAGATAGAAACCCTGTCTCAAGGGATCTCTCTGGGTGGACAGGTGCGGGCTTGTTACAAGGGGGGTTGGGGTTTTGCTAGCTTTAATCAGCTTTCGACACTGAAGGAACGGGTGGAGGAAGCGATCGCAGCTGCCAGAATGGTAGGTGAAGAAGAAACGATTCTCGCACCGATTACACCAATTCAGGATGTTTGCAGTTTACCTTTAACTGGTACCGATCCGCGGCATATTTCTTTAGCGCAAAAGAAGGAGTTGTGCGATCGCTACACGGAAATTCTCCGTAGCCTAGATAAAAGAATTACTACTACTTCAGTCCGCTATGGTGACAACGCCCAAAGAGTAATTCTCGCCACTTCCGAAGGCACGATGCTAGAACAATCTTGGGTAGATATGGAAATGCGTTTTGCTGCTACCGCTAGAGATGGAGATACAGTACAAACTGGTAGAGAAACTACTGGATCGCGCAAAGCTTACGAAGATTTAGTTGGCTTAGATTCCCAAGTCAAAAGTGCTGCTCAACGCGCCGTTGATGCTTTAGCTTTACCTCCCGTTAAAGGTAACTCTTACACAGTAGTTATTGACCCAATTTTAAGCGGATTGTTCGTTCATGAAGCTTTTGGTCATCTTTCGGAAGCTGATATGGCTTACGAAAATCCCGATTTGTTGGAAGTAATGACGATCGGACGCAGATTTGGGCCAGAAGAATTGCAAATTTTTGATGGCGCAGCCCCAGAAGGACATCGAGGTAGCTATTATTACGATGATGAAGGTACACCTGCAACTACTACCCAATTAATTAAAGATGGCGTTTTAGTAGGCAGATTGCATTCTCGTGAAACGGCTGGCAAACTAAACGAAACGGCTACAGGAAATGCCCGCTGTTTAAATTATCATTATCCCCCATTAGTGCGAATGACTAATACTTGGATTGAACCAGGAAAAACCCCTGTGAAAGATTTATTTACTGACATCAAAGAAGGGGTTTATGCGCGTAATTGGTTGGGAGGAATGACGAATGGAGAAATGTTTACTTTTAGTGCTGGGGAAGCTTGGATGATCCGCAATGGAGAAATTGCTGAACCTGTGCGCGATGTCACTCTTTCGGGAAATGTGTTTACTACTTTGGCTGATATTGAAGCGATCGGCGATGATTTCTATTGGGATGAGTCCGGCGGTTGTGGTAAAGGCGGACAAAGCGGTTTACCAGTAGGTTGTGGTGGCCCTTCTTTGCGAATTAAAAATGTAATTGTCGGTGGAGAAGCCGCGTAATTTCCCGTTCGTAGTAGCGACTTTAGTCGTTATAGTTCGTAGTAGCGACTTTAGTCGTTTCTTCGCCAGATAGAAGGACTAAAGTCCTCACAACGAACTTTTAATTGGAGGTTTAATTATGTCAGAAACAATGGCGAAAATTCTGCCTTTAGAAAATGGCGATCGTCTAACTCGTCCTGAATTTGAAAGACGTTATCAAACAATGCCTAATGTCAAAAAAGCAGAATTAATCGAAGGAGTAGTTTATATGGGATCGCCAGTTCGAGTAATTCACGGTCAACCTCATGCTCAAATTATGACTTGGTTAGGAAGTTACTGGACAGCTACACCGGGAATCGCATTAATGGATAATACTACAGTTCACCTTGATGCTGAGAATGAACCTCAACCTGATGCGTTATTAAGAATAGTAAATGGTGGACAAACAATGATTAGTGAAGATGGTTATTTAGAAGGTGCGCCAGAGTTGATTGCTGAAATAGCTGCAAGTAGTGCTTCTTATGATTTACGAGATAAATTAAGAGCTTATCGACGCAACCAAGTGCAAGAATATTTAGTATGGCAAGTAAACGAACAAAAAATTGATTGGTTTCGGTTAAGGGAAGGAGAATATATTGTTTTACCAAGTGATGAAACTGGAATAATTAAAAGTGAAGTTTTTCCGGGTTTATGGTTAGCTGTCCCGGCTTTAGTAGCGGGAAATTTAGTTGAGGTTCAATCGGTTTTACAAAGGGGTTTAGCTACATCTGAACATCAAGCTTTTGTGCAGCAATTAAGAGTTTAATGCTGCGTCGATTTGTTGATAAAGAAATTCTAAACTGCCAGAATTATCTAAGATGACATCAGCTTTTTGGCATTTTTCTGCAAGTGGCATTTGGCTGTTAATTCTAGCTTTCGCTTGTTCCAAGGTTAAATTGTTTCGCTGCATTAGTCTTTGAATTTGTTGTTGTTCTTTAACAAATACTACCCAAATTTCTGTGACTAAGTTGGTTAATTTTGCTTCAAATAATAGAGGAATTACTAAGATAACTGTGCTGTTTGAT
The DNA here is from genome assembly GCF_041929135.1 of Floridaenema fluviatile BLCC-F154. Classification (NCBI taxonomy): domain Bacteria; kingdom Bacillati; phylum Cyanobacteriota; class Cyanophyceae; order Aerosakkonematales; family Aerosakkonemataceae; genus Floridanema; species Floridanema fluviatile. Next base: position 30,868 of record NZ_JBHFNS010000027.1, read on the forward strand.
GGTAGTTGATTCATTGCTTCTGCAAAGCGTTGTCTGACATAAGGATGTATTTGTTGTTCTAACCATAAGCGTTCTTCTTTGTTAGGAAAAATAATTTCTCCTAGTTTTTGACGATTTAATGTACCATCAGCTAAAAGAATTTCTTTTCCGTAACGTTGAGAGATTTGGTTTAAAATTGGGGAACCAGTTTCTACGGCTTCACGAGCATAAATATCTGCATCTAAAATTGGTAAATGATAAGTGTTAGCCAAATAGTTGGAAACTGTTGTTTTACCAGTGCTAATTCCGCCAGTTAAACCAATTTTTCGCTGATTCATTGACTTTAACCAAGATGAATATTTGCTCACTTTTAATCGTGTGAATTTGGCTCGGAAAAGTGTCCGTTAGCAGAGATTAATTTTTCTGCTGTTTGCCGATCGACAGGTTGAGAAAAATAGAAACCCTGACTATATTCGCATTGTAAAATTTTCAATTGTCGGAGTTGTTCGAGGGATTCTACTCCTTCGGCAATCACGTCCATTTCTAAAATGTGAGCTAAAGAAATGATCGTGCGAACAATTTCTAAGCTTTCGCTATCACAACTCATTTGATTGACGAAGGAGCGATCGATCTTCAAAGTATCAATTGGTAGTTGATGCAATCTGGCTAAGGAAGAATAACCTGTACCAAAATCATCTATAGAAAGCTGAATTCCCAAACTTTTTAGTTGTTGCAACATGGCAGTTTCGGAAGCACTATTTCCGGTTAAGCTACTTTCAGTAATTTCTATTTTCAAACTTTCGCGGTTAATTCCGGTTTCTTGTAAAATTTGGTCGATGCGTTCGATTAATCCCAGTTGCGCTAATTGAGCAGCGGAAAGATTAACACTAATTATTAAAGGGAATTGTTGCGGAAATTTCTGTTTCCAAGTCACCATTTGATAACAGGCTTCTCTTAATACATATCTGTCGATTAAACTAATTAATCCGGTTTCTTCTGCTATGGGAATAAATTCTACTGGCGAAACCCAACCTCTAGTGGAATGATACCAGCGAACTAAGGCTTCAAAACCGATTAATTTGCCTGTTTTAATTGAAACTATTGGTTGATAGTAAACTTGAAATTCTTGACGTTCGATCGCTCTTCTTAAATCAGTTTCTAACTGCAAACGTTCCACTGCTTGAGTTTGCCATCCAGGTTCAAAAACTGCATAACGAGTTTTACTTAATTCTTTGGATTGGTGCATGGCTGTATCAGCAGCACGCAAGTAATCTTCTGGTTGTTGATAACCAACAGAACTGAATGCAATCCCAACACTAGTACTAATAAAAACTTCTTGTCCGTCTAAGTCAAAAGGATAGCTAAGTGATTGGTAAATTTGATCGGCAATATGAGTAGCATCGTTAGTTTCTTGTAAGTTAGTTAACAAGATAGCAAACTCATCTAATCCTATTTGAGCTACCATTGATTTTCGATATTTATTGGTTTGATTAGAAGTGCGATCTCTGGTTAAATTTTGTCTTTGTGAGGCTTGGTTATAAAGGATTAAATTTGATTCAAAGTCACATTTAAAAAATGAGTAATTGCTATTTTGCAAACAAAGTTTAATGCGTTCGGCAGCACTAAGCAGCAAGCGATCGGCTAAATGATGTCCCAAACTAAATTTAACCATTTGAAAGCGGTCTAAGTTTAAAAATAATACCGCAAACAAATTATCTGGATTATCTTTTGTTAAGTTAATAGTTTGTTCAAGTCGCTTGAGAAATAAGGTTCGGTTTGGTAATCCTGTAATTGGATCGTAATAGGCATAATGCTGTAATTTTTCTTCTGCTTGTTTACGTTCGGTGACATCTTGCACCATCGACAAATAATTAACAATTTGATTATTGCCATCTTTTAACGGTGTATTATGCCACTCGCAAGTAATTATCCGACCATCTTTAGTAATGTTTTCTATGACGTTATGATCTATGATTTCGCCAGCTGCTAACTGCTGGCGAATTTGTTGGACTAAAGCTTTAGCAGAAGAGGGAATAATTAATTCGTCAGGATATTTACCCAATGCTTCTTGTTTGGTATAACCAAAGATTTTTTCGGCGGCGGGATTCCAATCAATAATCCGAAAGTTTTTATCTTTCAGAATACAGCCGATCGGCATTCGATCGATCTGCAATTGCAACCGTTCTTGTAAATGTTTACTTTGCTCATAAAGTTGAGCATTAATAATTGCCATTGCACAGCGTTCGGCGGTAATTTCTAATAAATGAAGTTCCCGATCGCTAAAGGGATGAGTATTAAACCAATCAACATGAATCACTCCGACTAAAGTACCGTTACGTTTTAAAGGTACACCCATCATTGTGCAAATATTCATCTGTTTTAAAATAGGACTAGTTACTCGCGGATCTACTTGGACATTTTCTATATATAGTGGTTGATGATCGGCCGCAATAGTACCAGCAAAACCTTGACCGATCGCCACACTAAATTCCCTTTGCAGTTCTTCGGGAACACCAACAGTAGCCCGAACCCTTAAGCGATCGCCTTCTATTAACAAAATTACGGCTGTATCTGCTTTGATGACTTCCACAATTCTTTGCAGCAATACATTGAGTAATTCAGCTAAATTTAAGGTACTAACTGCATTAGCTGTAACTCTAATTACCGCATTTAAATCCTCACTTTCTTGGCTTAATTTTCTAACTAATTCTGAACGTTCTGCCTCTAATTGCAACCGGGGGGAAATATCAGCAATTATTGCCATAATGCCGTTAATACAGCCTTGGTTATCATATATTGGTGCAGTGGAAATGCTCACATCAATTAGCGATCCGTTGCGTTTTTGCCTTTGCACTTCTACTCCGGTAAATGACTCGCCCCTGAGTACGCGATCGCGCAAAATTTGAAACTCTGCTAGTTTATTTTCTGGCACAATTGGCAATATTTTGCCTAATACTTCTGACTCACTCCAACCAAAGATTCTCTCAGCAGCTTGGTTCCACATAATTACCCGACCATCAGGTGTTAAATTAACGATCGCTAGAGGTGATGCGGCAATAATTGCTTGCAGTTTTTGTTTCGTTTCTTCCAGTGCAACTTCTGCTTGTTTACGTTCTGTAATTTCCCTGGCAATTCCCACTAAACCAATTACTTCTCCTTGAGCATTGCGATAGGCGTTTTTTGTGGAGCAATAGACCTGCGTGTTGCTATTAATAGTAACAATTTCTTCCACGCTTTCTGACTGACCGCTATTGATAATTCGGCGATCGTTTTCCATAATTTTTCTAGCTATTTCTAAGGGAAAAAAGTCTGTATCGTTCTTGCCAATAATTTCCCCTGCGGACTTGCCTAAAATTTTGGCGCTTGCAGAGTTAACAAATAAATATCTTCCTTGAGTATCTTTAATAAAGATAGCATCAATAGAACTTTCTGTTAATGCTCTAAGAATATCGTTACTCTCTGACAAGCTAATTTCCATTACTTTGCGATCGCTAATACCTTTCAGAGTCCATATCAATTAATCATAATGACCTTAGCTTCGATCGGCAATAATCTGCTGATTTTTTGCCCATCGAACAATTGCTTCAGTTAATCCCAACAAGGTATATTCTGTTGCTTCTACATCAACTTTTCCTAACAATTGTTGACAAGTTTTCGAGGTTTGGGGCCCAATTGAAGCAATAGTAACCTTTTCTAGTCTATCTAAAGGTAAATTATCTTTGACTAACTGATGAAAATATTGTACAGTTTTGGAGCTAGCAAAGGTAATGATATCTATAGTTTGCTGTTCTAATGCTTGTAAAACTTCCAGTGGAATTGCACTAGGACAACCAGACTGATAAGCCGGAACTTCTACTACTTCCGCACCTTTAGCAGTTAATTCTTGAACTAAAACTTCTCTCCCACCCGTTTCCACTCTGGGAAAAAGAATCTTTTGGTTTGGTAATTCTTCAGGAAAATGTTCTATTAAAGAATCGGCGATAAAATTAGGCGGAATAAAGTCAGCAGATAAACCATGTTCTGCTAGAGATGCAGCTGTTTTCTTCCCCACCACAGCAATTTTAACTTTCTCTAAAACTTGGGGATTTTGTCCTTTTTCTTGCAATCGCTGAAAGAAGTAATCTACACCGTTAGTTGAAGAGAGAATTAACCAATTAAAAGTATGTATTTGAGCGATCGCTTCATCCAAAGCAAACCAACTCGAAGGAGGAGTAATTTCCAAAGCTGGCATTTCCATCACTATGGCACCTTGCTGTTGCAGCAATTGACAAAACTCGCTAGATTGTCCAGCAGCACGAGTTACTAAGATAGTAGTGCCTGTTAAAGGAAGTTCAGAGTTAATAGGATTCACCTTGTTAATATTTCCAGATTAAACCTTGATAACTGGATAGTTTAACTGAATGTGCTATCAAAATATATAATCTGAGTCAATATTTTGCAAATAGGGGTGTAACCCTACAACCTCACCAATTACTATTACTGCTGGTGAAAGAGAAACACCTAAAGTCATCTGAACTACATTTCTCAGTTCGGCTGTCCAAACTTGTTGTTCGGGATGTCCCGCCCAGCGAATTACCGCGACGGGGGTTTTTGCCGATCGCCCAAACCTCAGCAACCGAGTCACAATTTCATCAAGGTTTCTTCCCCCCATTAAAATCACCAAAGTTTCGATCCGGGAAATTGCTTCCCAATCCAACTCATCCGGTTCATGGGCACTGAAAACGGCAAAACAGCGACTTAACACAGGATCGGTCAAAGGAATTCCGGCTAATAAAGGTGCTGCTAAAGCTGAAGAAATTCCTGGGATTACTTCAAAATTACAACCAGAATTTTTCAAGGCTTGAATTTCCGAAGTACTGCGACCAAAAATAAACGGATCGCCACTTTTTAGCCGGACTACCTGTTTTCCTTGCTGACATTGTTCGACTAACAAAGAATTAATTTCTGTTTGTTTGGCGCTAGGTTTCCCTCCCCGTTTTCCCACATCAAACAGGCAACAATTTGTTGGTACTAACTGCAAAAGTTGGGCATCAACTAAAGCATCATAAACTAATACTTCCGCTTGCATTAAAACTTTTTGCGCTCGGACTGTCAGGTAATCTAAATCACCTGGTCCAGCACCAACAATATAGACTTTGCCTGTTTCAATCGACATAAATTACAGTTTTCCGCTGAGTTGTTGCAGCATCATTTCAATTCTTTGGGCTTCCTGAGTTTTCCCCTGACTGGTAAATAACTCTTTAGCTTTTTGCAAACTAGCGATCGCCTCATTTTTTTGTCCTTTTTCTGCCAACCCAATTGCTAAAACATAATGGGATGGAGCAAAATCCGGCTTGAGATTAATCGCATCTCTTGATAAAGCGATCGCCTCATCTATTTTCTTCTCTTTTCCTAAAGCGAAAGCCAACTTCAACTGAGTATCTAACTGCGGATCGGTTTGTCCCTTAGCTTTAAAAAGATCCTTAGCTTTGCGTAAATTAGCGATCGCTTCACTATTATTTCCTTGAACCGTTGCTACTTCCGCCAATATCAAATAAGCCGGAGCAAAATCAGGCTTTAACTTTAACACTTCTTTAGCTTGGGCACTAGCTTCAGTGTATTTTTTTTGCCGTCCCAAAACCATCGCCAACTGCATTTGTGTTGCTGCTAATTGGTCATTTTGCTTTTGTTTTTTAAATAAATCCCTCGCCTTTTGTAAACTAGTTATAGCTTCCTGCGGTCTATTCTGTTGTAAAGCAACTTCCGCTAACAAAATATGAGCCGGAGCAAAATCTGGTTTGATAGCAATAGCTTGCTTAATTTGAGTACTAGCCTCATCAAACTTGCCTTGTTTTCCTAACAAACTAGCCAACTGAACTTGCACACCCGCAGCTTGTTCTGTTTGCCCTTGTTTCTTCCATAAATCCTGAGCTTTTTTCAAACTTTCTATAGCTAGATCGGGCTTACCCTGTTCCGATAAAGCTGCGGCTAATATCATGTGAGCAGGTGCTAAATCTGGCTTGAGACGAATAGCTGTTTGTGATTGTGCGATCGACTCATCAAACTTTTTTTGTTGACCCAAAGCCATCGCCAACTTCATCACTGTTTCCACATCATCAGACTTCAAACGCAAAGCTTCCCGATATTGAGAACTCGCTTCTTCCAACTTACCCTGACGCTGCAACAGCACCCCCAAATTAGCATGAACTTCTGGATTTTTTGGATCTAATTCAATAGACTTCCGCCAAAATTCTTCCGCACTTTTCACATCCCCTTGTTGAACACTAGCAATTCCTTTTTGATACCAATCAGCCGCACTTCCCGGCGCAGGTGTCGCAGCTGTTGTAGTTGGTTGCTCAATATTAGTTGATTGACCAATAGTTGATTGACCAATATTAGTTGGATTACTGGGTTGGCTAATCCCAGCCAAACTTTCTAAAGCTGAAGTAGCATTACTTGTAGCTGGACTAGCTTGAATAGTACTAGGCGTATTCTCCGCAGCCGGAACAGTACTCGGAACAGGTGTTGTAGCAGCTGAAGTAGTAGGTTGCTGAGTTGAGGTTCCATTCGTTGTATTTGTAGAGTTCGACGGCGAAGAAGAACAACCAAAAGCCGCAAACCCAAAACAAAGTACAGTAATCAGCAACAGGTGAATAGACTTGTGTTTTTCAGACATTCTTAAACAAAGGTGTTAACTAGTAGCTCTTAGCCTAGTTTAAGCGTTCAAGTCAAATTCAGGCAGAAGGGGGAGGTAGGGAGGTGGGGAGGTGGGGAGGTGGGGAGAGTTTTGAATTGTAGGGGCGGGTAAGAGCAGGTAAATTTATACTCACAACAGAAAACTTAACAACAAAACCCACCAACACAGAGTTTTGAGTTAATAAACTTCCCCATCTCCCCACCTCTCCCTTTCAGCGCCATTTCAGGAAACTTGGCAACCAAAAAGGTTCTTTAGGAGGAGTAGGCTGAGGGTAGCCACCGCGTAATAATGTCCAAGTGATGCTATTAACGATGCCGTTATCTTTTAATTTATGTTTTTGTTGAAAGTCCTTAATCGCTAATTTAGTCTTCCGGTCAAATATTCCGGTTCGGCTGACTTCATAACCGTTGACTTGCAACAATCCTTGTAATTCATAGACATCATTGCCAGTGTAACCTAGTCTGAGGACACGAGTTCCTGGCTGTACAGTGGATTTTAATGCCGCCCAGGTTTGTGGCCCAACTACGCCATTAATTCTTAAGCCGTGTTTTTTTTGAAATGACCGGACAGCTGCTTCTGTAAGACTACCGAAGTCTCCGTCAATAATTCTAATCGTGTAACCGTGAGCGCGTAACAGCCCTTGCAACTCCGCTACTACAGGGCCAGAATCCCAAGGATGGATTTCTTTCCCTGTAAACGCCGCATCACAGGCGGTATCTGTAATTTTCTGATTCAAAGTCATTGTAGTCACCTCCGCCGTAGGTTTTACTTCATGTTTTTTGAGCAGCACAAGGCTGTAAAGTATGATATTCCGTTGTGTTGTTAAAGTTTTGCTTGGGAAAAGTCTCTATCTCTAGAGAGAAAACGGCTACTTTTCTCTATATTTACTCTAGTAGTTTTACTAAGCAAATACCAGCTTTAAGAATGAAAATTTTGGCAGCTAAGACAAAAGACAGCCGCATTATCTGCTGCTGTCGGCACGATCGCCATCTTTAAACCGTTTATTGTGCATTATCTCAAGATGGCTTGATGTTCTGATTAAGTCGGAAAAGATTACCTGGATCGTACTTGGTTTTAATTGCAACTAAGCGATCGTAGTTATCGCGATAAGTTGCCTGAATTCGTTCCTGCCCTTCGTCCATCATAAAATTCACATAGGTTTTACCTGCTCAGGCAAGCTAGGGGAAATAGGAGATATTCTAGGAAGAATAGTTTCCAGATAAATTGATAGAATTTGGCGATCGCCATCTTATCTTGTAAATCTACTTTTCTACTCTGCCACCAAAGTAATCCGAGTGCGAACAGATGAGTGATGACTAAGAATTTTGTGTTAATTGAAGGTAGCCACAAAATTCCAGCAATTACTATCCCTAAGTAGCAGGTTGTTAGTAACCAGAGGGAGAGGTTAAAGACGGTTTTTTGTCCTAGTTGAATGGTGAAGGTGGTAATGTTGTATTGTTTGTCGCCTTCGAGGTCGGGGATGTCTTTGAAGATGGCGATCGCTACCGTAAACACTAAAATAAATAAGGTTAATGCCCAAACTTCTGGGGTGATTTCTTGATTAGCTTTTAACACCCAACGAAAATGCAAGAATAGTCCTAAGTTGACGATCGCTCCTCTAACTGTAAAAATACAAATCGCTGCCCAAAAAGGAAACCGCTTTAAGCGAATTGGTGGTAAGGAATAAGCTGTACCAATGGCTAAACTAATTCCCACCATTCCCAGGAGAAATGGCCCCATTAATCCAGCGATTAATATTGCTAATATTGCTGAAATGCTGATAATTAATATAGCTTGCTTTCGCGTAAATTCTCCTGATGCTAAAGGTAAGTGTGGTTTATTAATTTTGTCGATTTCTACATCTTCTAATTGATTTAACCCGACGATGTAAATATTGCCGCCAAGACAAGCAACCCAAGCGCCTAGTAATTGCCAGATTAGGGATAAGTTAATGTTATGATTTACGGAGGCGATCGCCATTAAATACAGCCCAACTACACTGCAAGTAGTCCCAATGACAGTGTGAGGTCGGGAAAATTTCCAATAGGGATAAAACCAAGGTTTTTCCGACTGTGTGCTTGTGGAATCAATCGCAACATTAGAAAATGAGTAAGCTTTTTGCCAAGTTTCTTTCATAATCTGCTCAATCAGGTTTCCCGCTTGATTTTAATCTAAATTATAATTAAAAAATAACTTCTAAGCGAGGTTTTAATTCAGAATTAATTCTGTTAAAATATAAGTTTTTAAGTAAGTAAATTTCAATTAACTAAAAGTTTGTTATAGATGACCGATCCATCCTAACCCGCCTTCCCAAGGGGGTAAATTTTAGTTTAAGTCCCCCTTTTGTAAGGGGGATTTAGGGAGATCTCCTCAAGGAAAGGTTTGAGGTTAAAGTTTATTTGTTGCCACAGAGTAAGCCGAATCTAATCAATCCGCGTTCATATCCCCGCTGCATTAATCCCAAGGACATTGCACCTTGAATAGTACTCCAACCGGAAAGTATTAAGCCAATTATGGCTTCTAAATTAAATACTGAATCAATGACAACATTCCAAAAAGGGGCGACAGCTTTTGACCAATCTGCGGTGTAAATGTTTTGGAAAGATAGGTTTTTGGCGATCGCTTCATATTCTGGCAAAGAAATCACAAAAGGTAAACAATAAACTCGATAAATTTCCGCCAAATGTTGTTGTTCATCAGCTGTTAAAGGCTGATTCGGTGACATAGTTGGACGATGACACCAAGTAGCCATTAAAAAAGTTCCACCTGGTTTTAAAACCCGATAACATTCCCGTAAAAATTGCTCTTTATCTGCCATGTGTTCGCCACTTTCCATTGACCAAACAAAGTCAAAAGAATCATCGGCAAAAGGCATTTGCAAAGCATCAGCAACCAAAAACTCGGTTTTTTCACTCATTCCGGCTGTCGCCGCCCGTTCTTTCGCCCTCGCCGCCTGAACCGGACTCAGGGTGATTCCTGTAGCCTTAGCATTGTATTTTTGCGCCAAATATAACGAACTACCGCCAATTCCGCAACCAACATCCAGAATTTTCTCCGCTTGCTGGATTCCCGACCATTTCAGGAGTTCTTCAATTAAATCAATTTGCGCCTGACGACGTTCCTTTTTGATGTTTCCTTCGGAACCATAGTAACCGTGGTGCATGTGTTCGCCCCACACTTTTTCCCAAAGTCCAGAAGAAGCGTCGTAAAATTCCTGAATTCGTTGATTGAGGCTAGATGACATAGAAAATTTCTCTGTGTTAAGTTCTGTAACATTAAAAATTAGCCTAACAGAGGAGGTCAAGAAATGCAGAAAGAAGGGAAAATTTCCGAAAGTTAGCATTTCTGTGTTAACTAGGTAGAGAAAAAAGTACTCACAAAGCAGTAAGCTGCAAAAAGACTACTAAGTAAACACTCCATGACCATATCTAGAACGATTTGTTTAGGTTTTATCGCTGTCATCACGGTTGGAACTCTCTTATTAATGATGCCTTTTTCGACTAGTAGTGGGAATTGGAACGATCCCATTGTGGCATTGTTTACAGCTACTTCTGCGGTTTGTGTGACTGGGTTAGCTGTGGAAGATACAGGAACTTATTTTTCTTTTTGGGGACAGTTGTTTTTATTAACCTTAATCCAAATTGGCGGATTGGGTTATATGACAACGACAACTTTTTTAATTTTGTTGGTCGGACGAAGGTTTGATTTACGACATAAAATGGCAATTCAACAAGCAATGGATCGCCCCGGATTGCAGGAAACGCCCCAATTAATTCGTTCAATTATCGCGACTACGATAATTTTTGAGATTACAGGAGTTTTCTTGTTAATGCCTGTATTTAGTCGCGATTATAGTTCAGGTCAAGCTTTGTGGTTGTCAGTTTTTCATAGTGTCAATTCTTGGAATAATGCGGGTTTTAGTTTATTTAGTGACAGTTTTGTGGGCTATCAAACTTCGGTTTGGTTAGTTTTGGTAGTGACGACATTGATTATTTTTGGCGGAATTGGTTATCAGGTAATTTTTGAGCTTTATTTGTGGTTGCGCGATCGCCTCCAAGGTAAAAAAGTCTGTCTTAGATTCTCTTTAAATTTTAAAGTTGCTTTGAGTACAACGATCGTACTTTTAGCATTTGGTACAGTTGCGTTCTTTTTTATCGAATGGAAAAATCCAGAAACTTTTGGTTCTCTGAATTTCGGGCATAAATTGCTTAATGCTTGGTTTCAATCAGTAACTCCCCGAACTGCCGGATTTAATACTATTGATATTGGGAAAATGACTACAGCCGGGTTATTTTTAACTATTGCGCTGATGTTTATTGGTGCTAGTCCGGGAGGTACGGGCGGGGGAATCAAAACTACAACTGTGCGCGTTCTCGCCAGTGCCACAAAATCGATTTTACAAGGTCAAGAAGAGGTTATTTTGTATCAACGCGAGGTAGCAATTACCTTAATTTTAAAAGCGATCGGTGTGCTGATCGGTTCAGTTGCTACAGTGATCCTTTCCACAATTTTAATTTCCCTCAGCGATCCCGAAATAAATTTTATCGCCATTCTGTTTGAAGTTGTTTCCGCTTTTGCTACTGTCGGTCTTTCTACAGGAATTACTGCTAAACTCTCGATCGTTGCCAAGGTAGTTTTAATTTTTACTATGTACATCGGTCGGGTAGGAGTTTTACTATTTATGGCAGCGATTTTAGGAGATTACCGCCCTACTTCAGTTCGTTATCCAGAAGAAACTCTTTTAGTGGGATAATGTTTCTATTGTCAATACATTAGTTACCCTAAAAAGTAATAGTCACCAATTCAAATTCACCATAACTTATGAGTCTTTCATCTTTGAATTTTTTTCGCAGTTTACGAAAGGGAAATAACCAGTTTGCGGTAATTGGTTTAGGTCGTTTCGGTAGGGCTGTCTGCTCGACTTTGTATAAAATGGGATACGAAGTAATGGGAACAGATAGAGATGAAAAAAGAGTATCGCAAGCATTAACCGATCAGCTACTTTCTCATGCGGTACAGCTAGATTCTACTGAGGCTTCCGCACTCAAGGAATCGGGAATTTATGAGTTTGATACGGTAATAGTGGCGATCGGGAATTACTTGGAAGAAAGCATCATCACCACGCTAAATTTAAAGGAAGCTGGTGTTCCTCATGTGGTAGCGAAAGCTTCTTCTGAGGTTCATGTAAAATTATTAAAACGAGTTGGTGCAGATCATGTAGTTTATCCCGAACATGAAGCTGGACGGGATTTAGCTCGAAGTTTAACTAAACCAAACATCATCGAAAGATTTGATTTAGATCGGGAAAATAGTATTGTAGAGTTGATTATTCCCGATGTGTTTCATGGCAAAACTATTGCAGAATTACAAATGCGGAATCGTTACGGGGTGAATATGTTAGCTGTCAGTTATGATGGCAAGTTTGAAATTAATCCTAACCCCAACAAGCGACTAGAAAAGGGTTCAGCAATGGTAGTGATTGGTTCTAATAAAGATATCAATCGCCTACCAATTTAACTGAAGTTTTGCTCACAAAGTTGGAGTTTTATTTCTTCTGAGCTTCCAATCTTTGCTTAATTTGATTGATTAATTGGGTAAGTTCTGCGGCTTTCGCATTGTTACCTTGGTCTTCATAAATTTCTCTAGCTTCTCTCAGAGGTGATAGCGCATCTTCTAAGTTACCTTCTCGGTACAACAGCATACCTAAATTGTAATGAGCGATGGGATCTTTTGGCTGACGACGAATTGCTTCTTGGTAAGCGACGATCGCTTCGCCGAAGCGATCTTGTTTGACTAAAAGATTCCCTAAACTATTCTGTGCTGTAACTAATTTAGGATCGAGATCGGTGGCTTTTTCGTAAGCTTCTATGGCTGCATCAAAGTTTCCTTGTTGTTCTAAAGCGATCGCTAAATTCAACCAAGCATTAACCTTTTTCGGACTAAGTGCGATCGCTTGGCGATAAGCGTCTATTGCGCCATTTAACTGTTTTTGTTCATACAATGCTACGCCCATATTGTAATAAGCATTAGGATTACGGGGATTAATGGCAATAGAGCGTTGGTAAGCTACGATCGCGTCATCTAGTCTATCTTGGCGATACAAAGCTATGCCTAAATTGTAATGTGATTCTGCTAAAGAAGGATCTAATTGAATTGCTCTGGAATATTCGGCGATCGCTTCCACATTCCGCCCTCTTCCTAACAAGACATTGCCCATATAATGATAAGCCATCGCAATACTAGGGTCACGTTCTATCGCTTTTTCAAAAGCCGAAAAAGCAGCGGCAAAATTTCCCTGATTATAATTGTTAACTCCTTGTTGAAAATAACCAGCTGCTTCTAAATCTTGAGTATAAACACCTTGAACCAGCTGTTTAGTTCTTGGTGAACTCACACCGGATTCAGCAACAGCAAGCGGTGTGAAGAGCGCCGCGGTAACAACAACGAGTAGATGACTATAAAAGATTTGTTTCAACATATTCACGCGATCGAAAAATGATAGTTTAGTGTAGACAAAATTGGTGAATTTTGAGTTAACTATAGCGTTTCTCAAAGTTCCCTGTTTCCTGTTCCCTTTAATTCATTCTAGCTTCAGGTAAAATCAACATCGCATCACCAAAAGAGTAAAAGCGGTAATTTTTGGCGATCGCATCTTCATACAAAGATAACAACCGTTTCCGTCCCAACAAAGCACTAACCAGCATCATTAAACTAGAGCGAGGTAAATGAAAATTAGTAATCAAACCCTCCACCACCCGCCAATTATAACCGGGATAAATAAACAAATTGGTTTGCCCACAAAAAGGCTTTAATTCCCCATTTTGCGCTGCTCCTTCTAAAGAACGTACCGCTGTCGTTCCTACCGCAATAATTCTACCTCCTTTAGCTTTAGTCTCCTGAATTTTTGCCACTGTAGCCTCTGGGATTTCCACCCATTCCCCGTGCATTTGGTGTTCGGTAATCTTTTCCACTTCCACAGGACGAAAAGTACCTACTCCAATATGTAACGTCACAAAAGTTTGTTCAATTCCTTTGGCGCTTAATTTCGCCAATAAATCCGGCGTAAAATGTAACCCAGCTGTTGGGGCTGCTACCGATCCCGGAGTCTGTGCATAAACAGTTTGATACTGCTCGGGAAGAGATTGCGAATCTTTAATATAAGGAGGTAAAGGTACATAACCAAACCGATCTAAAAGCGGAATCAAAGATTTTTTTTCCGGTAAACTAAATTGCAAAATTCGTCCACCTGTAGCCTCATCCTTGGCTAAAATTTTTGCACTTAAAATTAAATCTGGTTGGCTTTCTGAAGAATTTTTTGCTTGAAAATGAATTTCGGCTCCAGGTAGTAAGCGTCTACCTGGTTTTACTAAAGCTAACCAACAATTATGTTTTTGTTCCTCTAAAAGTAAAACTTCTACAGGTGCTCCCGTAGATTTACGTCCGTAAAGTCTCGCAGGAATTACACGGGTGTTATTCATCACTAGTAAATCTCCCGGCTGAAGCAATTCCAACAAATCACGAAACACGCGATGGCTGTGCTGTGTAGGAGAGTTAACTACCAACAAGCGGGCGCTGTCTCTCGGTGTTACTGGATTTTGGGCGATGCGTTCATCAGGAAGTTGATAGTCGTAAGCAGACAATAACAGGTCTTCCTGACTTTCCTCAACAGGACTGAAAGATAAAAGGGATGGAGATTGTGGCTGATTCATGCTTGATTTAGTTCAGATATAGTTATTAATTTAACTCGGTTAAATCACTTTTCTTTTACATACTGGAAAAAATTTTGAAATTTTTCCAGTATTATGAGATATTGATGATATATCATCAGCAAATTTATTTTGCTCCTAATTAAACAACTTTCATGCAGACTGAGAGTAATAATTGCCGTATATTTGTAGTTTTGTAAAGTTTTAATTCTACCTTGCGATAGTTGATTTTATTATCTTAATAAAGCCACAAATATTAGTACATAGTTGGGTAAAACTACCCAACTATGTTTGGGGGATTTACCCTACTATAAATTCTGTTTTTTAGTGACAATATATGGTGTAGCATTTGCTTTGCCCCCAAGCACACCTTATGGATTACCTGTACTTCTTAGCTAACGCCAGTCTGACCCAAAGAGTAGTTGATTTCTTACACAAAAATAACCAACTTCCCCTTTACTCTGTAACCGTTCTACACCAAATTGACGGCTGGGTAATAAAAGTAAAAATGAGTAAGGCGCTAGACTCTTATCTAGACGGCAATTTTAGAGCTTATCTCAGTGAATTAGGCATTCCCTACCAACCTGAAGTGCGTGTGAAGATGGCACTTTGGAGTTTGGATGCAGGCGAACCACCTATTGAAGTAATGCGCCGCTACCAAGTAGCGATCGTGTCTCATGGTAGACCAGACAAAGAAGAAATTGAGACATTCCGTAAGCAATTCGTCAATGGGTTAGGATATTGCCCAGAAACTTTGGCTTAACCCCTAATATTTTCCATAATTTGTCATCAGTCATCAGTTAAAGATTGAATTCTAGAATATACGACTTTTGATAGATGACAAATTAGAAATCAAAGTTTAGTGCTGACTCAAGATAGTGTTGCAAAAAGAGTTGGTATTCCGCAAAAAATACAGTTGGCTGTTGTAGAAAGTCATCTGTATTTTTTAGGGGGCTAAAGCCGGAATAATTAGTAGTAACACTACAATTAGAATTGGTTTGTTGAGATAGATTATTTTTTACCCTTTGGCAAGTTACTAAAGCTACATCAAATCGACAAATTTTATCGGCAAAATTCCCTGAAGCTAAAAATAATTGTGCTGTTTGCCAAAGTTTAGCTTGTTTTTGGGGAGTAATAGATAACAAACCATCGCTATCCCAATTTCCGCGACTGCGAGTTTTAACTTCCACAAATAGTAATAAATTGGGCTGTTTTTCGGCGATGATGTCTAACTCTCCCCAACGACAGCGCCAGCGACGATGCAGAACCTTCCCACCTTGCTCCTGCAACCATTGTGCAACTAGCTCTTCTCCTAATGCACCGAAATCGGGATAATTAGATACTGAACGATTCGCCATTAATTTTAAGCAGCATGAATTTTCGACTAGACAAGCGGATTTCCAGATTATTACTTAGTTTATGCCTCTGGGTAGTAATTTGCTTAGTAACTTTTCTGGGAGCTTCCACCCCAGTTTTAGCTTTGGATTATACCAACGAAGCTTTGGTTGGCGCAGATTTCTCTAATCGAGAGTTAACTGATTCTAACTTTACTAAAGCCAATCTCCGCAGTAGCGACTTTAACCACGCAAATTTGCGGGGAGTTAGTCTTTATGGGGCTAGTTTCTTATATGCTAATTTGGAAGGTGCCGATCTTTCTTACTCGACGATCGCCACTGCTCGTTTTACCAAAGCTAATTTGAAGGATGCAATTTTAGAAGGTGCTTTTGCTTTCAATGCAAAGTTTGATGGAGCCAATATTGAAGGTGCTGATTTCACTGATGTTTTATTTCGGGACGATCAGCTAGAACTACTTTGTGAAATGGCTACGGGTACTAATCCTGTTACCGGACGTGATACTCGGGAAACTTTAATGTGTCCTTAAAGTTGTAATAAATCGGAGATGGAAACTTGGCATTGTTGCTCTAATTCCATACTCCGTTGCTTATAATGCAGAAATTCTTGGTAATATTTTTTCTGAATTTCTGGATCGGTAGAACAGTCGGTTTTTTCTAAGAGTACTAAAAATTGACGTGATTGTTTTTCACACATAATTTGTTCCATGCGTGCGATCGCTGCTTTGATTAGTTCCCCGGCTCTTTCCAAGTCTTTCTCTGCCATTTCATCTAAAATAAATAGCCGGGAAGCTTGCGCCATTTCTTGAGGAAATTCCACTGCTTTATCATGCAGTTTGGAAATGAGATTTTCCGCAGTTAAATTAATATCCATTTCCCTGACTTGTTGCCACAAAAACCGATGATGGGAAAAGCTAAATTCTAGTTCATGGGTTTCTAAGCGATCGATAATGTCTTGCCGATATTCGGGACAGTGAATATAAAGGCGTAATAATAAAGCTTCAGCGATTTTTAAAAGGTCATCTCGTTGGGTTGTAACTATTTTTTCTGCGCCATTAGTTTGCTTTTTAACAATGCTAAGTTGGGGTTTTGCTTGAGGATAATTACCCTGAACCATTCGCGTTACTAATAAGGGCATTTGTACTGATTTATTATCGCGCCATACTGCTTTCCAATGTTGAATAATTTTGCTGAGAAGATTTTCAGAAATTAAGGGAATTTGCCGAGAATCGCCTTTACTCAAACGTTCGGCGCATTGATTAACATAGTGAGTTAGCTGATTATCGTCAATAATACTACTAAGGATTTTCACTATTTCTTCAGCGACTTGCTGATATTGATTAGCCTGTCTGAGGTCTTTACCTGCTAATAATTGTTCAACTTGCCAATCTAACCATAAAGGTGCATCAGTTAATAAATTTTGGTATTTTTCAACTGAATAGGTTTTTAAATATTCGTCGGCATCTTTGCCATTGGGAAGGTTGAGAATGCGGAGTTGAATTTCTCCCCGATAAGCTAAGTTAGCGATTTCGGAAATTGCTCTTTGTGCTGCGGTATTCCCAGCTTTGTCAGCGTCAAAATTTAAAACTAATTCTTTGGATTCGTTGTAACGTAAAAGTAGTTTCACTTGGTCTAAACTTAAAGCAGTTCCCAAAGAAGCAACGGCGTTAGTAATTCCCGCGGCGTGGAGTGCGATCGCATCGAAATACCCTTCCACTACCACGGCTAAATCTTGTTTAGAAATAGCATCTTTCGCCCGATCCAAAGCAAAGAGAGTTTTACCTTTATTAAATAGTGGAGTTTCGGGAGAGTTGAGATATTTTGGTTGTTCGTCGGTGAGAGTTCTGCCACCAAAACCGATAACTCTACCTTGAATATCGTGAATGGGAATGATTAGGCGATCGCGAAAATAATCATAATAGCTAATTTGCGATTCCTTGCGCCGACGAATTAATCCGGCTTGTTCTACCAATTGAACCGAAAACTTCTTTTGTTCTACCAAGTATCGATAAAGAGTTTCCCATCCCGCAGGTGCATAACCTAACTGAAACTTTTGGATTGTTTCATCATTTAATTGCCGTTCCGATCGCAAATATTCTAAAGCTGCTTTTCCTGAAGGTTGATGTAAAGCGTGTTGATAAAACGCCGCTGTTACTGCAAGAATTTCAAATAATTGCTCTCTTAAAGTTAGTTGGCGTTGCAGTTCTTGACGTTGTTCCGGTTCCAATGTTTGCACTGGTATGGAATAGCGTCGCGCCAAATTTAGCACCACATCAGCAAAAGATTGCTTTTCCAATTCCATGAGAAAAGTAATTACATTTCCCCCAGCTTGACAACCGAAGCAATAATACATTTGCTTGTGGGGACTAACGCTAAAACTGGGAGATTTTTCGTCATGAAATGGACATAAACCTTGGAAATCTTTGCCACGTTTGCGTAAAACAACTTTTTCCGAGATGATTTCGACGATATCAGCCCGTTGTTTCACTTGTTCGATCGTGTCTGGATGCAGGCGAGGAATTTGCATCGGTGGGGTTGATCTAGTGGCTGCTGAAGATCGCAGTAGCGATCGAGGCTCAAAGTTCTATTATAAATCATCATGTTTAATGAATATTTAACTTTTTCTCAGTTGAATTACTTAAGTAGTACTACTGTAATAGTTAATAATTGTCTCAAAAGTAACTGAAAGTTGGGAAAATATACTATATCTTTAAGCAAACATAGATAATCTTGTGGTTGCCAGAGTAAAAATTGAGGAAAACTTTCCCGAAAGCAGATGTTAGTAGGTGTATCTATATTTAGACAATTTAAACAGGTTGAGAATCGATCGGTAAAAGTAGGGAAAAGTCTCAACCTGACATTCAGTAATCCTATCTATCCGATCGCTTCCGATTCCAGAAAGTTCTGGCGAGAGGAATCTGATATTTATACTCTGGTAACTGCCGTCTAATTTCCCTGTTGTATCAAACTAAAAAATTTGCGAGGTTAAATTATGGAATTCCTAGCTTATATTTACATGACTTTGGCTCAAAAACCAGAATTAGAAAAAACTGCCTCTGTTAGAGATTCAGAGA
Organism: Floridaenema fluviatile BLCC-F154; assembly: GCF_041929135.1. NCBI lineage: Bacteria > Bacillati > Cyanobacteriota > Cyanophyceae > Aerosakkonematales > Aerosakkonemataceae > Floridanema > Floridanema fluviatile. Next base: position 49,655 of record NZ_JBHFNS010000027.1, read on the forward strand.
AGAAAGAAAGCCAACAAAATCTTCAATACGTAGCTTTCGGATTATAGTACAGCATTTTTGGAAGATGATTCCCGGAATTGGAAAATATTTCCGGGAATCAATCATTTTGGATTAGTAATAAGTAGTTTAGGATAGCTTAAGCTGACTTGAAAAAGCGAATAATTTCCCGGACATGATCGAGAAATTGTCCATCGGTGGAAAGTTGAGCGATCGCTTGTTCTGCTTCTCGCGATAACCTGTTATGTTCAGCTAAATTAGTAGCTTTTAATTCTTCCAAATTAGCAGCAATGCGGTTTAAATCATGGCGTGTTGCTTCCCATTGTCTTTGTTGTTTAGCTACCCAAGAATCGGGATGTTCTGGATTTAAATTTTCCTCAATTCTTTGCACAGTCGTTTTTAATTCGTTAAAACTATTCCGCAATTCTAAAATATCTTCACGGGGATATTTGACTTGTTGGCGAATCATGGTTAATCTGGCGGCTAAATATTGATAAGCGCGAATTGCAGGACGTAAAATTGTCAATAATAAAGCAGCAGCAGAACCTAAATAACCGATCGCACTAATCCCCAAAACTGCTAAAGTATAAAAGCCGATCGCTGAAATTAGATGTAGAGTAATGGCGAGAAAGAGCGATCGCTTAGCCACAACTTGAGCATAATTAACTTGTTTTTGCTCAATTTTAATTCCCTTTTCCGCTGAATCTGCTGCTTCGGAAATTACTTCTTTAGCTTCAAAATGGATATTCCAAGGAATAGTAACAATTGCTAATAACCATTCAAAAATAGCTACAGCAATTACCCAATCAAGAAAACTCCCTGTAGGAATTTGTAACCATTTTAAAATCCCAAAAACTAACAATACTGAAAAAACTATGCCAACATTAATACTGATGACACTATAATACATTTCAGTCACCTAAAAAAATGGTTTATTGCCTCGATTTTGGCTAATTATAAAAATAATAATCGTTGGGATGTGACGGTTTTAGAGGTTTCACATTCAATTTGGGTGAGGCGATAATGTTACATATCGCTTTGCGATCGCACTAACACACCTAAATTTATTTGTAGGGGCAGGTTTAGCAGATATATCTAGGGTAAAACAGATAACCTATAAACAAAACCTGCTCCGATTTATGCCACCAATAATTATCATATCTATTACCATTTGGATGGATTATTAGGATGTAATTGATCCAATTCCCAGGAAAGAGGATTATTCATAATATATTGGCGAATACACTCTAAAGATTCTTCATTACGAATGATATGTTCGTAATAATTGCGCTGCCATACAGGTACACCAGAGGTACGACGCATTTGATTAATCCGACGCGCAGAAAATGTTTTGAATCCCCGCAGAATTTCTGGTAATTTTTTAGGTTGGTTTTGTGGTTGTAACATTGGGGAGGGCGGGTTTTGTTGGGAAGTTATCTGTTTTTTGCCAGAGATATCTGCTAAACCCGCCCCTACAAAATTTTGTCCAGAATTGTAATTGATTAATACGATAATGCCATGCAGATGATTGGGCATGATGACAAATTCATCTAATTCTAAATGATCGTGATGTTTGGGCAAATTATGCCAATGTAATTTCACAGTTTCTCCCCAAGAATTTAACTGCATTTCGCCATTAACAATTTCACCGAATAAACATTCCCGTTGCCATGTACAAATTGTGATAAAATATGCACCAGCCTGAGAATAATCGTATCCTTGCAGGCGAATCGAACGACGATGATGTTTAGCTGGGTCGTATTTCATAGGTTGGTGTTATTTCAGTTGTCATTTATCGGTTGTGTTTGTAATTAATCCAAAATATCTACTCCCATAATTTATCAACTTGTCGCCGCAAATTTAAGAATTTTCATCGGAAATTCATTGAGTCAATATAATTTGCCAAAATAACGATTCTGTGGGCTAATTTGGCTTGATATTTATCGGATTTTGCGGAAACTTTTAAATAGAAAATTAAGAGAATTATATAGTTAAAGTGATTTAACTGAAGATCGTATCGCAGCTAAGTATTTTCACTAAAAAATCGGGAAGGGCGGGTTTTGATTTCTATCTTATTTCTGGGTATTTAAAGCTTTTGGCTAAACCCGCCCCTACATTGGTATTGATTGTTGTTTTTGTGTCCGGTTAATTGTGAAATATGCGGGTTGAAAAAAGTACGTTGTTGTGATGTATTTGTAGGGGCAGGTTTAGCAGATATATCTGGGGTAAAACAGATAACCTATAAACAAAACCTGCCCCGATTTATGCCACCAACAAGAAAATTAATACTTCCTTTCTTGGGGTTCAAACATGGTGATGCTTACAGGTTTATACTGGATATCAACGCCAGCAGGAGAATAGTAAGCTAAGGTATGTTTGAGGAAGTTGCTATCATCTCTTTCGGGAAAATCTTCGCGATAATGAGCACCGCGACTTTCTTGACGGTTTAAGGCAGATGATAAGATTAATTCTCCCACAATCATCAAGCTCCGAAGTTCGATCGCTTCCATAATTTCCGTATTCCAAACTGTCCCTTTATCGTCAAGATAAATATTGTCGTATTGTGCTTTTAACTGTTGCAATTGGTTTAATCCTTCTTGCATCAATTCCGAAGTGCGAAATACGCCACAATATTGAGTCATGCAATCTTGGAAAGTTTGGCGTAATTTGCCAATTCTGATTTCTCCCTTTTGCTCAAAAAGCGATTGAATTTGTTGTTTTGCTTGGGCTAAATATGGTCTTTCGTCGAGTTCGGGGAGTTTCCGATTTTGGACGTATTGTGCGATCGCCGCCCCAGTTCTTCTGCCATATACAACACATTCTAATAACGAATTACTTCCTAAACGATTCGCACCATGAACGGAAACACAAGCAGCTTCACCCGCAGCAAAGAAACCTTCTACCAAACTATCAGCACTACTGCGAACTTGACCATCAGTATTAACCGGAATTCCACCCATTGAATAATGTGCAGTGGGACGCACAGGCATCGGTTTTTCTACAGCATCAATTCCTAATAATCGATGTGCTTCTTCCCAAGCAAAAGGAATGCGACTCATGATTTTTTCCCTTCCCATGTGTCGCAAATCCAAGAAGACAAAAGGCCCTCCGCAGCTACCATCAGGATGGATACCTCTAAGAGCACGAATTTCCAAACCGATCGCTCTTGAGGTAATATCACGAGGAGCGAGTTCCATTCTGCTAGGGGCGTAGGTTGCCATGAAGCGATCGCCATTACAATTAATTAAATAAGCACCCTCGCCTCGCACTGCTTCTGAAATTAACACACCTACCGGATACAAACCAGTCGGGTGAAACTGGACAAACTCCATATCTTCCAACGGAACACCCGCCAAAGCAGACATTGCCAAACCATCACCCGTCGAGGCATAGTCATTAGAAGTAGTATTAAAAGCCCGACCATAACCACCAGTAGCAAACATAATAGCTTTAGCACGGGCAACTTGCATCTCGCCATCCCGAATGCGGTACATGACAACGCCTTTCGCCTGTCCTTCCTCCAAAATTAACCGCATCACATACCATTCGTCATAAATATGCACCCCGTAGCGACGGAGGTTATTAACTAATTCATGTAAAATTGCATGACCTGTTTTATCAGCAGCGTAACAGGTGCGACGATGGGAATGTCCGCCAAAAGCACGTTGGGCGATGCGACCATCAGGCAACCGCGAGAATAACACGCCCATGTGTTCCAAGTCAATCAGCACATCTGGCGCTTCACGAGTGAGAAGTTCTACCGCATCTTGGTCTGCTAAATAATCGGAACCTTTGACAGTATCAAAAGCATGAGCTTTCCAGGTATCCTCCAAGTCTACATTATTCAGAGTTGCAGCGATACCCCCTTGAGCAGCGACAGAGTGAGAACGAATCGGGTGAGTTTTAGCGATTACAGCTACATTTAATTTTGGATCGGTCCGGGCAATTTCCACAGCGGCGCGACACCCAGCTAATCCCCCACCAATAATAATGACATCGTGTTCTAACATTCTCAGTTTTAAATTCAAATTTCCTCTTTATCTATGGTTACTCACAAAAAAAATTCCCTACAAAATGCAGGGAAATTCTTTATAGATTGTTATTGCTAATGGGTAATGGCACTTTTTCCCAGTCCCCAATCCCCAATCCCCAATCCCCTTGATCAAGTAGCTTCAGCAGTTTTCGGTTTAGGTATATTTACCGGACTAGTGCGTGTACTTTCTGTGGCATCGATCGGTTTAAATTCAATGTGATTTAATAGAGTCGTGACGAAAGCAAAAAGTAAGAAAGGCAGAGACAGAACTACAATTAATCCCACAGCAGCTAAAGCATAAATTTGCCGACTAGTGCTCCATAATGCCAAAGCAGAAGCTAAAGAGAGGAAAATTACAATTAACCAAACTACTATTTGACCGTAAATATCGCCAAAGGTAAGAGTGCAAACCATCCGATACTTTTGTATCTCATTCGCCATGATCTGATCCTCGTAATATTGCTATAAATTTCTACATTAAAGTTTGGATTAGAGTTTGGTTTATTTTTCAATATTTTTTTAAATATTTGCAATATAACTTTACAACTTGTTGGGATTTGTCAGGAAATAAAATTAATTCAAGTAGGCAAACGTAACAATTATTACTGAAGATTAAGGAGATGATTTACCTAAAAATGTCGGATGAATGCCCCCGTTACAACTACGTTGTAACGGGGGATGAAATCCGACCAGCCCGCCTCAGAAGCGGAGCAACGTTTAATTCTACCATTCATGGGTAAAGTGTGTTAAGCTGAAGCTAATCCAAGGTCGAGGATAAACAAATGTTAGTTGTAGAAGCCAAGCTAAAGGGCGGCACTCCCGAACAATACCAAAAGCTAGAAGAAGCCATCAGAACGGCGCAATTTGTCAGGAACAAATGCGTCAGATATTGGATGGAGAACAAAGGAACTACAAGAAATGACTTGCAGAAAGTTTGCGCTGTTTTAGCAAAAGAC